>NZ_JBHYZP010000028.1:0-96840 GCF_042752355.1 Streptomyces sp. NPDC059255 | reverse complement strand
CACCGGCGGCCCCGGAGACCGGCCAGGCCGACCGGCCACCAGCACCTCCCGCCCCCCCCCGCCAAGGAGCACACGAGTTCACCAAGAAGCCCCACCCCCGCCCCGGCTTCACCCACCACCCCCCACCCCCCCCCCCCGCCGCCGCCGACGGGGGGGGCCCCCGGGGCCGGGTTCAGTGGGAACGGCCGTTCCCCGGCCGGCCGTTCTTCAGATGGCCGGGGCCGAAGGCCTGCGGGAGCATGTCGGCGAGCGTGCGGATCCCGTCCGGGGTCTCCATGACGAGCTCCGGGCCGCCGAACTCGTACAGCAGCTGCCGGCAGCGTCCGCACGGCACCAGCACCTCCCCCGCGCCGTCGACGCAGGTGAAGTGGGTGAGCCGGCCGCCGCCGCTGAGCTGGAGCGCGGAGATCAGCCCGCACTCGGCGCAGAGCCCGAGGCCGTACGAGGCGTTCTCGACGTTGCAGCCGGTGAGCGTGCGGACCGGGGCGCCGTCGCCGGCCACCGCGAGCGCCGCGACCCCGACCGGGAAGCCGGAGTACGGGGCGTACGCGCGGGACATCGCGTCCCGCGCCGCCGCCCGCAGCGCCTCCCAGTCCACGTCGACCGGGGCCGGGGCCCCGGCCGGTGCGTCCGGCGGCGTCATTTGCCTTGGCCCTTCCGGTACGGGAGTCCGTCGGCCTTGGGCATCCTGAGCCGTTGCGCGGAGAGGGCGAGGACCAGCAGCGTCGTGACGTACGGCGCGGCGTCCACGAACTGGCTGGGCACCTGGTCGGTGAGTCCGTACCAGACGAAGAGCAGCGCCGAGACGGCCGCCGAGATCACCGCGGGCAGGTACTTCTTCTTGTAGAGCTGCCAGCCGACGACCAGCACCAGCAGGATCGCGAGGAGCAGCAGCATCGCGTGGACGTTCTCGGCGCCGCCACGCAGCTTGAGGCTGTCGGTGAAGCCGAAGAGCCCGGCGCCCAGGGCCATGCCGCCCGGCATCCAGTTGCCGAAGATCATCGCGGCGAGGCCGATGTAGCCGCGCCCGCCGGTCTGGCCCTCCTGGTAGATGCCGGTGGACACGATGGCGAGGAAGGCGCCGCCGAGCCCGGCGAGGCCGCCGGAGACGACGACGGCGATGTACTTGTACTTGTAGACGTTGACGCCGAGGGATTCCGCGGCGACCGGGTTCTCGCCGCAGGAGCGCAGGCGCAGGCCGAACGCGGTACGCCACAGCAGCCACCAGGTGCCGGGGATCAGCAGCAGGGCGACGACGGTGAGCAGCGAGAGGCCGGTGACCAGGCCGCCCACCAGACCGGCGAGGTCGGAGACGAGGAACCAGTGTCTGGCCTGGAGGTCCTGCATCCAGTCGGAGAGTCCCGGGACGGTGATCTCGGTGATCGGGTCGACGCGGGGGGACTGCTTGGAGGAGCCGCCCTCGGCCGCGTCGAAGGTGAACTTGGAGAGGTAGCGGGTGGCGCCGACGGCGAGGATGTTGATGGCCACGCCGGAGACGATGTGGTTCACGCCGAAGGAGACGGTGACGACGGCGTGCAGCAGCCCGCCGAGCGCGCCGCCGATGATGCCGAAGAGGACGCCGGTCCAGGGGCCCCACTGGTAGCCGGCCCAGGCGCCGAACCAGGTGCCGAGGACCATCATCCCTTCGAGGCCGATGTTGACGACGCCCGCGCGCTCGGCCCACAGGCCGCCGAGTCCGGCGAGGCCGATGGGGATGGCGAGTTCGAGGGCGCCGGCGACCTGGCCGACGGAGGTGATGTCGTCGGCGCCGCTGATCAGCCGGACGAGCGAGACGAGCGCGAGCGCGCCGGCGATGATCAGCAGGATGACGGGGAGGGAGAGGGTGGGCCGGCCGCCGCTCTTCTTCGGGGCGGCGCTCGTGGCGGAGACGGTGCTCGTGGTCGTGGTCACAGCGCGGACCCCTCCTTCTCGGTCTGGTCGTCGCCCGCCGAGGCGCCCGGTGAGACGCTCTGCGTCGGGGCGCTGTCCGGCGGGGTCCCGGTGGTGGTGGCGAGGGCGCCGCCCGCGGCGAGTTCCTCGCCCACCTTCTGCTGCTGGCGGCGGAGCCCGTAGCGGCGGACGAGTTCGTAGCTGACCACGACCGAGATCACGATCAGGCCCTGCATGATCGTGGCGATCTCCTTCTCGTACCCGAACTGGTCGAGGGAGGCCGACGACTTGTCGAGGAAGGCGATCAGCAGCGCGCTGAACGCGATGCCCAGCGGGTTGTTCCTGCCCAGCAGCGCGATGGTGATGCCGGTGAAGCCGACGCCGGTGGGGAAGTCGAGGCTGTATGTGTGGGTGTCGCCCAGCAGGGTCGGCATCCCGGCGAGGCCGGCGATCCCGCCGGAGACCAGCATCGCGGTGAGGACCATCTTCTTGGCGTCGACGCCGGAGGCCTGGGCGGCGCTCTCGCTGGCGCCGGTGGCGCGCAGGTCGAAGCCGAAGCGGGTGCGGCCGAGGACGAACCAGTAGACGATGCCGCAGGCGGCGGCGACGAAGGTGAAGCCGTAGATCTCGCCGGCCTCGATGCCCATGTCCAGGCCGGGGAACCAGCCGGACTGCGGGATGTCGCCGGTGGTCAGGTTGTTGGAACCGGCGGGCTGGACACCGAAGTTCTTCGGCAGGATCAGCCAGGCGACCAGGCTGGTGGCGATCGAGTTGAGCATGATCGTGGAGACGACCTCGCTCACCCCGCGGGTCGTCTTGAGGATGCCCGCGATCCCGGACCAGAGGGCGCCGACGAGCATCGCGACGATCACGATCAGGGCGATCTGGAGCGGCCCCGGCAGATCGACGCTGGCGCCGACGAGCGCGGCCGTCATCGCGGCGAGCCGGTACTGGCCGTCGACCCCGATGTTGAACAGGTTCATCCGGAACCCGATGGCCACGGCGAGGGCGGCCAGGTAGTACGTGCCGGCCTGGTTGACGATCAGCACCTGTACGTCGACGTACGAGGCCGACTCGAACATGATGCGGTACGGCTCGACCGGGTTGGTACCCGAGACGAGCAGCACCACCGTGGTGAGGGCGACGGCGACGACCAGTGCGAGCACCGGTCCCGCGAAGCCCAGGATCAGCCGGTCCTTGTCGAATTTCTTCATCGGGCGTCGTCCTCCGGGCTCGCGCCGTCGGTGTGCGGGGCCGCGCTCTCCGCCGGTGCCTCCAGGTGGCCGCGGGCGGCGCCGGTCATGGCCGAGCCCAGCTCCTCCGGCGTGATGGTGGCGGGGTCCGCGTCGGCGACGAGGCGGCCGCGGTACATCACCCGCAGGGTGTCGGAGAGCCCGATCAGCTCGTCGAGGTCGGCGGAGACGAGGAGTACGGCCAGGCCCTCGCGGCGGGCCTCGCGGATCTGGTCCCAGATCTGCGCCTGCGCGCCGACGTCCACCCCGCGGGTGGGGTGCGCGGCGATCAGCAGCTTGGGGCGGTGGCTCATCTCGCGGCCGACGATCAGCTTCTGCTGGTTGCCGCCGGACAGCGAGGCCGCGGTGACCTCGATGCCGGGGGTGCGGACGTCGTACTCGCGCACGATCCGCTCGGTGTCGGTGCGGGCCGCCTTGAGGTCGAGGAGGCCGCCGCGGCTGTTGGGCGGCTCGGTGACATGGCCGAGGATGCGGTTCTCCCAGAGCGGGGACTCCAGGAGCAGGCCGTGCCGGTGCCGGTCCTCGGGGATGTAGCCGATGCCGTTCTCGCGGCGCCTGCGGGTGGGCGCGTGCGAGATGTCCTCGGTGCCGAGGGTGATCACGCCGCCGTCGGGGTCGCGCATCCCCATCAGCGCCTCGATGAGCTCGGTCTGGCCGTTGCCCTCGACGCCGGCGATGCCGAGGACCTCGCCGCGGTGGATGGTGACATCGATCCCGGCCAGGACCTCGCGGACGACGCCGTCGGGGTCGGTGGCGGTCAGCCGCAGTCCGTCGACGGTGAGCACCGGGACGTCCGTGACGGTGGACTCGCGGGTCTCCGGCGAGGGCAGCTCGCTGCCGACCATCAGCTCGGCGAGCTGCTTGGTGGTGGTGTTCGCCGGGTCGGCGGTGCCCACGGTGGTGCCGCGCCGTATGACGGTGATGTCGTCGGCGACGGACAGCACCTCGCCCAGCTTGTGCGAGATGAAGATGACGGTGAGGCCCTCGGCCTTCAGCTCCCGCAGGTTGTCGAAGAGCGCGTCGACCTCCTGGGGGACGAGGACGGCGGTGGGCTCGTCGAGGATCAGGATGCGGGCGCCGCGGTAGAGGACCTTGAGGATCTCCACGCGCTGGCGGTCGGCGACGCCGAGGTCCTCGACGAGGGCGTCGGGGCGCACGCCGAGACCGTACGCCTCGGAGATCTCCTTGATCTTCTTGCGCGCCTTGGTGCCGATGCCGTACAGCTTCTCGCCGCCGAGGACGACGTTCTCCAGGACGGTGAGGTTGTCGGCGAGCATGAAGTGTTGGTGGACCATGCCGATGCCGCGCGCGATGGCGTCGGCGGGGCCGGCGAAGGCGGCCTGCTCGCCGTCGATCGTGATGGTGCCCTCGTCCGGCTTCTGCATGCCGTAGAGGATCTTCATCAGGGTCGACTTGCCGGCCCCGTTCTCGCCGACGAGGGCGTGGACGGTGCCCTTGCGGATGGTGATGTCGATGTCGTGGTTGGCGACGACACCGGGGAACCGCTTGGTGATGCCGTGCAACTCCACGGCGGGAGGGCTGCTGGACGCGTTGATGACGCACTCTCCTTGGCGGGAAAGGAGTGGGGGCGGAGGGAGTGGCAGGGCGGGGTGAAGCTATCGCGCCGGAGGGTGGTCTACACGCATTGCGCTGCCGAATCGTAAGCGTAGGAGGGACCGACGGCCCGCGGGACGCGGGGGCCGCCGGGCCCGGGAGTGCCAGGTGCGCCGGGGGCCCGGGCGGCGGCTGGTGCCGTCGCTCCGGGCCCGCGGTCACGTACCGACGTACCGCATGTACCGCATGTACCGTGTGGACCGCTCGGTCGGCCGGGAGGCCGGGGGCCGTTACGGGGTGGTCTTGACGGTGATCTTGCCTTCGATGATCTCCTTCTTCGCCTTCTCGACGGCGGAGACGACATCGGTCATCTTGGTGTACGCCGGGTTGGAGTCGGCCAGGCCGACGCCGTCCTTGTCCAGGCCGTACCGGATCTCACCGGACTCGGGCTTGCCGTCCTTGACCGACTTGATCAGGTTGTAGACCGCGTCGGAGACGTCCTTGGTGACCGAGGTCAGGATCTTGTCCTTGTACTTGGCCAGGCCCTTCTGCGCGTACTGGTCGGAGTCGACGCCGATGGCCCACTGGCCGGCCGTGGCGGTCGCCTCGATGGCGCCGAAGCCGGCCAGACCGGCGGCGTGGTAGACCACGTCGGCCTTCTTGTCGAGCTGGCCCTGCGCGGCGGCCTTGCCGAGGTCGGGCTTGGAGAAGCCGTCGAAGTTCGGGGGCTGGGTCAGGTACTGCGACAGGACCTTCACCGACGGGTCGGTCTCCTTGACGCCCTGCTCGAAACCGGCCTGGAACTTCTTGATCAGCGGGGTCTCGACACCACCGATGAAGCCGACGGTCTTCGACTTGCTGACCTTGGCCGCGGCGACGCCCGCGAGGTAGGAGCCCTGCTCCTCGTTGAACACCATGTTGGCGATGTTCTTGTCGGTCACCGAGGAGTCGTCGATGATCCCGAAGGAGACCTTCGGGAACTTCGGGGCGACCTTCTTGATGGCGGGCGCGTAGGCGAAGCCGACGCCGATCACCGGGTTGTTGCCGGCGCGGGCCAGGTCGGTCAGGCGCTGCACCTTGTCGGCGTCGGCCTCCCCGTCCGCCGGCTCCGAGTCGGTGCCCTTGATGCCGAGGTCCTTCTCGGCCTTGGCCAGACCGGCGTAGGCGGCGTCGTTGAAGGACTGGTCACCCTTGCCACCGATGTCGTAGGCGATGGCGGCCTTGGCCTCGTTGGAGTCGGTTCCGGCGTCCGACGACGACTTGCCGCCACAGGCGGTGACGGAGAGCGCGAGTGCCGCTGACGCGACGCCCACAGTGGCTATCCTGGTGATCCGGCGCAAGGGAGGCTCCTTCTGGCCTAAGCGCCTCTTCCGGCGCTGGTTTCGCGGCGATCGTAACGCGCGTAGATGTCAGATAAAGACCTGTACGGAAGCCGTTATCGGATCGTCGCGAACGGGAAGCGAACAGCGGGGGATCAACAGGCGCGCCCGGGCCACCGGCCGGTTACGGACGGTCGCCGTCGAGCAGCGCGGCGGCGGTGAAAAGTTCCACGCCGACCTGGATGGCCCGTTCGTCGACGTCGAAATCGCCACGATGCAGGTCGTACCGGGCCTGGCTGCCGGGGGTCCGCACGCCGAGCCGCGCCATGGCTCCCGGGACCTGTTCGAGGTACCAGGAGAAGTCCTCGCCGCCGAGGCTCTGCTCGGTGTCCTCGATTGCATACGAACCGCGGCGCGCGGCCTGGGCGGCACGGAGCAGTTCGGCGACGGTGCCGTCGTTGACGACCGGCGGCACTCCCCGTACGTACGTGATCTGCGACTTGGCGCGGTGGAGCGTGGCGACCTCGTCGACCGCGGCGTGCACCAGGTCCGGCGCGTCGCGCCAGGCGGCCAGGTCCAGGCAGCGGACGGTGCCGGAGAGCTCGGCGTGCTGCGGGATGACGTTGGGGGCGTGGCCGGCCTCGATACGGCCCCAGGTGACGGCGAGCCCGGAGCGGGCGTCGACGCGGCGCGCGAGGAGCGCGGGGACGTCGGTGGCGACCCGGGAGACGGCGGTGACCAGGTCGGTGGTGAGGTGCGGGCGGGCGGTGTGGCCGCCGGGCCCGTCGAGGGCGATGTCGAGCCGGTCGCACGCGGAGGTGATCGGTCCGGTACGCAGTCCGATCGTTCCGGCGTCGACCTTGGGGTCGCAGTGCACGGCGATGATCGAACCGACCCCGTCCAGGGCGCCGGACTCGATGGCGTCGGCGGCGCCGCCGGGGAGGACCTCCTCGGCGGGCTGGAAGATCAGCCGCACCGCGGACGGCAGCAGCCCCTGGCGGTCCAGCCCGGCGAGGACGAGCCCGGCGCCGAGCACGGCCGCGGTGTGCACGTCGTGCCCGCAGGCGTGCGCGCGGTCGGGCACGGTGGAGCGGTACGGGACGCCGGTCTTGGTGTCCGGGATGGGCAGCCCGTCGATGTCGGCGCGCAGGGCGAGCATGGGGCGCGCGGGGTCCGGGGTGCCGATGTCGCAGACGAGCCCGGTGCCGGTGGTGAGGACACGCGGCGCGAGTCCGGCCTGCTCCAGCCTGCGCTTGATCGCGGCGGTGGTCCGGAACTCCTGGTTCCCCAGCTCGGGGTGCATGTGCATGTCCCGGCGGAAGGCGATCAGCTCGTCGCGCAGGGCGTCGGGCAGGGTGCCGGGGAGCGCGGGGTGCGTCGGTTCCCCGGGCTGATCGGTCTCGGACTCGCAGGACATCAACTGGCTCACCTGTCGAAGGGTAGGCCCCTTTAGTGATCAACCAACCCTGGATCAACAAAATTTCAGCCACTCAGGGGAAGAAAATTTATGCCCCTGTGCATGGCGATCACCCACAGTGGGTATACCGCGCCATTTCGGTGGAGTGCCCCCGCCCGGGAGGGCACTCCACCGCCCCCGGCCGGGGGCGCGGTCACCGGATCGTCTCAGAGGATCGGTTCAGCAGACGGCCGAGAAGACGGCTCAGAAGATCGACGACAATCCGCTGGTGATCGAGGAGACGAGTTCCTTGCCGTCCTCCACGACCTCGTTGACCACCGGGGCCACCCTCCTGGCGACCGGCATGACCCACTTGGACTGGCCGAAGGTGACCCGGTTGAGGGCCGAGATGGCGACGGACTCCAGGAACGCACCGCTGGTGAACCCGTTCTCGATGCCGTTGAACAGGGAGCTCAGCGCGCCGGCCCCCATCGACACGACGCCGAAGAATGCCGCGGCGGGCGCCAGTGGCGGGAAGACGAGGCTGGCGAGGCCGAGCCCGGCGCCGATGAATCCCGCGCCGATGCTGATGTAGCTGAAGGCGTCGGACCACCAGCCCGCGTCGGACCACCAGTCCTCCTTCGCGGGGCCGGTGCCGTTCTGGTTGACGTCGTCGTGGGTGCCGCTGTCGGCCGGGTTGTGCCCGTTGTTCCGGTCCTCCCGCGCCTTCTCCGCCGCCCGGCGGGCGGCCTCCGCGATCTCGGCCTGGCGCTTCTGGGCGGCGATCGCGCGGGCCTGGCTGGCCGCGGTCGCCGCGGTCCGCGCGTCCTGGCCGGCCTGCAGCGCGGACTGGCGGGCACTGGCCGCGGACGCCTGGGCGCTGTAGGAGGAGTTCAGGGCCGAACGGGCGGAGTCGATGGCCCTGTTCGCCGAGTAGTTCGCCGAGCGGGACGCGCTCCGGGCGGTCGCCGCCGCCGTCCTGGCCTGGTTCGCCGAGGCCTGTGCCGCCGACGCGGAAGCCTCCGCGGCGTCGGCGAGCTGCTTCGCCTCCGTCGCGTACCCGTCGGCCTTCCGCGACGATTCCAGCGCCTTGTCCGCCCACTGCTGCGCCTCCGCGGCGGCCTGCCGGGCGTCGGCGCCCGCCTTCGACGCCAGCGCCGCGTTCTCCTGCGCCGTCTGGGCGATCTTCGCCGCGGCGGCGATCGCCCCGCGGATCGCCGAGATGTGCGTGGCGGAGTCGTGGTCGAGCTGGGCCGTCACGTACTGCACGACCTGGACGAAGTTCCGCCGCATCCACGTCGGGCCCTCCAGGGCCACCTCCCCGTACGACTTGGTGTACTCGCCGCCGGTGTTCACCAGGGACGCGGTGGCGACGGCGTCGTCCTCCCGTACGGCCGCGGGGTAGGTGCGGTCGAAGAAGTCCTGCAACGCCTCCGGAGTGTTCGCGTTCAGCGCGTCGTTGGCCGCCTTGGTGACGGCCTTGCCGGGCTTCTGGCCGATGATGCGGGCGACCCCCACCCGGTTGTCGTCCTGCGAGGCCCGGATCACCCCCGAGGTGATGAAGTCGCCCACCGCCGTGGAGCTGGAGCTCTCCAGCGCCCGCTGGGCCGCCTCCGCGATCGCGGGGCTGGATATCTGGGCGAGGTAGAGGACGGTCTCCCGGTCGTCCTGCCCCTGTGCGAGCTGCCGGTCGAGGTCGACCCAGCTGAGTACGTCGTCGTCGCCGCCGGCCAGCGCGAACCCGGCGGCCTCCCGCGTCCACGCGCCCTTCGCCGCGAGCAGACCGGTGGCGGCCCGGCGGCCCAGCGTGGCGGCGCGGGCCAGGTCGCCCGTCCCGAGCGCGGCCTCGGCACCGGCGATCAGATCCTTGATCGCCTGTGAGGTCTGCGCCTCCTGCGCGCGCTTGTTCTCGTACTCGGCCTTGTCCTCCACCTCGATCCGGGCCAGCAGCGCGGCCTCGTCGAGGCCCTGGAGTTTCTCCTGCTCCAGCCGCGCCAGCTCCGCCTCCCGCGCCGCCTGTTCCACGGCGATGGCGGCTTCCACGGTCTTGGTGGCGGTGTTGGCCGCCTTGACGGCCTCGGCCGCGTGGGCGGTGGACCGGTTCGCGTAGTCGATGGCCTGGCCCGCGTACTTCACGGCCTCGTCGGCGGCGTCGGCCGCCTTCTCCGCGTGGTCGGCGGCGGAGTTGGCGGCGTCGCGCGCGGTACGCGCCGCGGCGGCGGCCGTGTTGGCCAGGGCCTGGGCGGTGGAGGCCGCGTTGGTGGCGCGGTTGGCGGCGGTGCTCGCGATGGCCGCCTGCCGCCTGGCCTCGGCGGCCTCCGACTGCGCGGCGCCCGCCGCGGCGGCGGCCTGCGCGGACGCGGCGGCGGCGGAGGCCGCGTTGCGGGCGGCGGAGGCGGCCGAGGAGCCGGCGCTGGCGGCCTGCGCGGAGGCGGCCGCCGCGTAGTCGGCGGCCTTGGCCGCGGTACGGGCCCGCGCGGCCGAGTTACGGGCGGCGACCGCGGCGTTCTTGGCCGCCGCGGTCTTGGAGGCGTCCTTGGAGGCGGCGATCGCGGCGTTGTAGGCGCGGGAGGCGGCCCCGCCCGCGGTGGCGGCGGCCTGGGAGGCCGCGGTGGCCGCCCAGGAGGCGCGACGGGCCGCGTTCACGGCGGAGTTGGAGGCGTTGATGGCGGTGCGGGCGGCGTTCGCCGCGCCCTTGGCCGCGCCGGCCGCCTTGCGCGCGGCGGCACCGGACCGCTGCACGTCGTCCTTGGCCGCCTCGGCCTCGGCCGCGGCCTTCTCCGCCGCCTCCTTGGCCTTCGCCGCCGCTGTCCGGGCCCGCTCGGACGCCTCGACGGCCAGGTCGGTCTCGGCCTGGGCGCGCTTGCCCTCCCGCTCGACGACCGCGACGAGTTCCTCGATGGTCGCCGCCTCCTGGTCACGGGCGCGGGCGATGTGCTGGCCGGTGTCGAGGAACCACTGGATCTCCGGCCCGCCGCCGCTCAGCGCGCGGTCCGCGTACTTCCGTACCTCGGGCCCGGCCTTGAGCAGCATGGCCGTGACCTGGACCCGCGCGTCCTCCAGGCGGGCGGTGAACTGCCCCTGGGAGAGATAGTTCTCCAGCGCCTTCCGGGTGCCCGCGTCCAGGGCCGTGGAGGCATCGCGCTGGACCGCCTTGTCGCCGGTGGCCGACACGGTGGCCGTCGCCACCCTCAGGTCCTCCAGCAGGGCGGGCTCGAAGCCGTCCTTGAGGAAGGCGGCGATGGCGCCGTCGCCGTTGTCGAGGGCGGCGACGGCGTCACGGCGCAGGCCCACGCCCGCCCGGGCGAGGCAGCTGACGATCGCGACGCGGTTGTCCTCCGCGGTCACCTTCGGCAGCGTCTCGGCGAGGAAGGCCGTGATCTCCGTGTCGGTGCCGAAGAGCACGTCGGCCGCGGCGGCCCTGGTGGCCTTGCCACCCGTCATCCACGCCGTGACCACCTCCGCCCGCTCGGTGTCCGGCAGCGTGAGCGGACCGGACTCCGGGTCGTCCGCGGTGGCGGCGCGGGCCACGGGTGTCCAGGCCGGCGGTGAGGCCGCGGCGGCCGTGACCGCGGCGAGCGAGCCGAGGAGCCGTCTCCGACTCCAGAACATGGTCTGCATAGCGGTGGTCTCCTCGTGTTTTCCGCCGGTGAGGCAGATAGGCGATCACTGACGCGGCAGGCTCCCCGTACGCCCGGGCTGTCATGTGCGGCACCAGCGAGGCGTGAGCGTGGCCTGTGCGATGAACGGGACCATACCAACCCACGTTCATGCAGAAATCAATTCGGCGTAGCCAAAAATAAAACATGAGGGGGTGGCGCCGGGCGACAGGAACGTGTTATTCCCGAGAAGCGGAATGCCAGCCTTCGTTATGCGTTCTTTATCAGCGCCGTACAACCCTCGATAAACGTGACGAGGGTCACACACCACCGTCAACTGCCGTCCGTTTTATGGCCGTTGGAGGAGTGGACAGCGCCGGTGCGGCGAGATGCCATGGGCGCGACGAAGCGGCTCCCCGGGTTCGGGGAGGGCCTGTTTCTTCACGGGGGCACCGAAGTGAAATTCCTTGTGGACCACTTGTGGGCCATTTGTGGACCACGTGCGCCCCGCCGAAGGGCCGGGGTTTCCATCCGCAATACGGATGCCTTCTCGCCAGTCTTGAACCACGTTACGGACATGGATTCGGAACCAACGGACCGAGGAATGCGATGAAGGCACGCACCACAATTGCGGTGAAGCCGCAGCGGAAGAGATTCCTTGCCCGGACGCTGGGCGCGGCGGTCGTCGGCGCCCTCGCCTGGGTCACCCTGGCGTCCGGCGCCGGCGGCGGCGCCACCGCCGCCGGGACGGGCGCCGCCGCGACCGTCGCCGACGACGCCCCCGGCTACGCGGTCGAGAACTTCGACTACCCGGGAGCCGACGAGATCCTGGAGGAGCAGGGCATCGTCCTCAAGCGCGGCGACGGACACATCACGCTGGCCGACTGCGGGAGCGGCACCGGCCTCCTGGAGATCATGGCCCGCAGGGAGGCGGCGAACATCTGCTTCCGGGTCGTCGGCGACTCGGGCCGGCTGACCATGGAGATCCCCGCCGTCTACGCCGTCAAGGGCAACGACTACGACACCGAGGTCGACATGACCGTCGGCTCCGAGGAGAAGTCCTTCGACATCCTCAAGAACACCTGGACCGCGGTGGGCGAGAGCGCCGAGGAGCAGAACCGCGAGCACATGCTCGTGGAGATCAGGACCTCCAAGTAGTGCCCGGGAGCTTGCGTTCCGGCCCCGGCCCCGACCCGTCGTCCGATCTGCCACCGAGGAACTCACTCATGCGACCCACCAGACCCCTGCTCTCCTGGGCCCTCGCCGCGGCCCTGGCCGCCGGCCCCGTCGCCCTGAGCGCCGCGCCCGCCGCCGCCGTGACCGGCCCCGCCGTCGCCTCCGGTGACACCACCTACGCCTACACCGCCCAGATCATCGTCGGCGACCACGACCGGGGCTGCTCCGGCGTCCTCGTCGACCGGGAATGGCTGCTCACCGCGGCCAGTTGCTTCGCCGCCGACCCGGTCGCGAGCCTCGCGGTCCCCGCGGGCAAGCCGCAGAAGAAGACCACCGCCACCATCGGCCGCACCAGCCTCACCGGCACCGCGGGCGCGGTCCGCGAGGTCGTGGAACTGGTGCCCCGTACCGACCGCGACGTGGTCCTGGCCCGGCTGAACCGCCCGGTCACCAACGTCACCCCGCTCGCGCTGGCCACCACCGCGCCCGCCGCGGGCGAGGAACTGAAGCTCGCCGGGTACGGCCGCACCAGGACCGAGTGGGCGCCGCTCAACCTGCACACCGGCGCGTTCACGGTGGACGCGTCCACCGCCACCACCGCCACGGTCACCGGCAAGGACAACGTTGCCGCGTGCATGGGCGACACCGGCGGCCCGCTGGTCCGTTCGACCGGTGGCACGCCTCAACTGGCCGCCCTGAGCAGCCGGTCGTACCAGGGCGGCTGCTTCGGCATCGACACCAAGGAGACCCGTACCGGCGGCATCGCGGCCCGCGTCGACGACCTGGCCGGCTGGGTGGACTCCGCGGTCGGCGCGGTCCGTATCACCGACTACAACTGCGACGGCGTCGAGGACATCGCGATAGCCGACCCCCGGGCCACCGTCGGCGGCGACGCCCAGGCGGGTCTCGTCCGGGTCGTGTACGGCGGCGGGAAGGGCATCGCCGAGATCACCCAGGACCTCGACTGGGTGCCGGGCGGCTCCGAGGCCGGCGACTGGTTCGGCGAGTCCCTCGCCACCGTCGACTACAACGAGGACGGCTGCACCGACCTGGTCGTCGGCACCCCCGCCGAGGACCTCGGCGGCGAGGCCGAGGCCGGCTTCGTCCAGATCCTGTACGGCGCCCCCGGCGGCCTGGGCACCGGGACGCTGAAGGCCACGCACCTGGAGCAGGGCACGGGCTCGGGCAGCATCGGGTCCTCCGCCTCCGAGGCCGGCGACCGCATGGGCGACTCCCTGGCCGCCGGCGTCACGGCCGCCGGTGAGCCGTTCGTGGTGATCGGGGTGCCCGGCGAGTCCATCGGCACGCTCGACAAGGCGGGCATGTTCTTCTACGTGCGCGGCGCCACCAACGTCTCCGTCCACCAGGACACCACCGGCGTGCCGGGCACCGCGGAGGCGGACGACCGCTTCGCCGGCAGCGTCGCGGCCGACGCCAACCACATCGCCATCGGCTCCCCGGGTGAAGCCATCGGCACCGAGGCGGAGGCCGGCGCCGTGGTCGTCTTCAGCCACACCCTCAACTCCGAGAACCGCCCCACCGCGCGGTTCGGCCTCGACCAGGACCTGGACACCGTCTCCGGCGGCGCCGAGGCCGGCGACCTGTTCGGCGATGCCGTGGCGCTCGCCCCGTACCGTCCCTCGGGCGCCGCGAGCGCCACCGAGTCGATCCTCGCGGTCGGCGCGCCCGGTGAGGACCTGACCATCGGCGGCGCCGACAAGGCCGACACGGGAGCGGCCTACACCTTCCGGGTCACCGCCGCGGGCACCTACAGCCAACTCGCCGGGTTCTCGCAGGGCACCGGCGACGACGACGTGACCGGCACCGCCGAGGCCGGCGACCGCTTCGGCTCGACCCTCTCCGCCGTGAACACCGCGCCCCGAGCGGTGTCCACCACGGCGACAATGAAGCTGGCCATCGGTATCCCGGACGAGGCCGTCGGCTCGGTGGCGAAGGCGGGCGCGATCCTCACCCTCTCGCTGCTCGGCGCCCCGGGCGCCAACGACCGCTGGCTGGAGGCGGGCAACAGCGCCGGCATCCCCGGCACCGCCGGGACCAACCAGTACCTGGGCCGGAGCATCCACTTCACCGGCACCCGCCTGTACGTCGGCATGCCGTACGGCCCGGGAGCCTACGGGGCCCTGCACGCCCTGCCCCTCGCCAACGTGACCGCAGGCGCCACCGCCGCGCCGATCACCACGTACCAGCCGGGACAGGGCGGCCTCCCGCCGGCCGGCTCCCGCTTCGGCCTCGCGGCGCGGTAGCCGGACCGTACGACGCCCGCTGCGGCCTCGCGGCGCGCAGCCGGAGCGTACGACCGCACGACGCCCCACGGCGAGTGGTCGGCCACGACCGAGATCCGCTGTCGTGGCCGGCCTCAGCCCCACTCACCAGCAGCACTTCACACCCGAAAGGCAAGTACGACAATGCGACCATCGTCCTTCCTTGCGCGGTACCGACGCATGGCCGTCCCGTTGCTGATCGTCCTCGCCGTGGGCGCGACCACCACCGGGACAGCACCGGCACCCCAGGAGCCGGGGGCATCCCCCCGCCAGGTGGGCAGACTCGACCCGGCCGATCCGGCCGGCGTTCCCACCCCCACCGAGACCACCGGGACCACCAGGACCCGGCCCGTCACCGTGGCCGCCGGGGAGCACTGCGAGCCCGTACGCCCCGGCTCCCGCGAGGGCAGGGCGGGTGCCGTGGAGGCCTGCGTCACCACGAGCGTCACGCCGGTGAAGCCGGGCGGGCGGGAGGCTCCCGCCGCCGCGCGGCAGGCCGCCCCGGCCGTCGCCGCCGACGACGACTCGGCCACCTGCGCGATCACGACCCCCGGGATGTGGAACTACGGCCGCTTCGGCTACTGCGTGAACGGCCTGACCGTCCTGTACCTGCTCAAGGACGGCAACGGCAAGGAGATAGGCACCGGCACACTGGACGTCGCGACCAGTGCCCTCCTGCCCGCCGATCGTAAGACGTGGAACGAGTACGTCACGGTGACGATGACCGGTGCGACCGGGGCCGTCACGGCCCTGACCGCGAAGTTCCGGTCCGCGTGCTCGACCGGCTGCAAGGCCACCAAGACCGCCCCGTGGTACGGGGGCGACCTGGTCAAGGGCCAGTCCGTCAACGGCTTCGTGTCCTACTCCTCCACCCCGGCCGCCGGCGCGAAGGTCGAGTTCACGACGTCGTACCAGCTGTACGTGACCTCCCCCGGCGCCCAGATCACGGACCCGAACGCCTCCTGGAGCAACCCGGAGCGGATCCGCTGCGACGACGACGTCCGCGACACGACCAGTTCCACCAGTACACCCGGCCCCGGCTGCGTCGTGCCCAGCGTCATGCCGGTCGTCAGGATGAGCGCGAACGCGTCGGGTTCGGCCGCGGCGGCCGGCTACCTGTGGGCCCAGGAGAACCTCGCGGACGGCTGGGGCCGCGACAAGCCCCTGACCCGGGCGAAGAGCGGCATCGCCGACCGTACGAATCGCACCTGCGGGGGGTCGAAGCCCTTCGAGGCCAAGCCGGACTACATCGCGAACGACAGCTGCGGCGAATTCCCCTTCGCGGCGACCCACGAAGGAGGAACCGACGGCGCTCGCTGCGCCGAGATCATCCCCAACTACAGCAGTGGAGGATGGGACTTCCTCGAACCGGACGGCGGCACGGACCGGGGCAGCCCCTGCGCACGCGTCCACGCCCCGCTCGCGGACAACCAGGCCGCCGAGGCGCAGCTCTTCGAGGGCTTCGTGAACCAGCGGGTGGTGGAGGCCGAGCAGTTCAAGGTCGAGATCACCGGCTCGACCGCCGAGCCTCAGGCAGCCTGCCTGCAGAACCCGCCGGCCGGGGCGCTTCCTTCCAGCAGCGGATGGGTGAAGAACACCACCGAACGGGTCCCGCTCGCCAATAAGACCATCCCGCTCGGCCCGGCGGGCGACCGGGCGGCCACGGCCGTGACCTGCATCGCCAAGGACGTGAAGGAGGGCAGCCCGGCCGAGGGTGACATCACCGGCTGGCAGGACGCACAGGCGTACGCCGCCGCCCACTCGCCCGGAACCGGGCTCGCCCGGTGCCACCTGATAGCCAACATCCTCGGCGGAAAGGGCGGGGAACGGGACGGCGGACCGCGCAATCTCGCCCCCTGCTGGCAGGTGGGTATGAACACCGGCACGCCCAGCATGCGGACCTACGAGTTCGCGGCCCAGAGGCTGGTGGCGGACAACGGCTTCGGGGCCAACGACGCGATCCTCTACCAGGTCACGCCCCATTACCGGGACGCCACCAGCACCATCCCCGAGGGGGTCACGATGAGCGCTACAGTCGAGCGGGCGGACGGCACCTCACAGCCGCTGTTCCCCACCGTCTACATCACCAACACCCAGCGCAACACGGGGCTGTTCAACCTCGGAAACTGATCCACACCGCTGCGCGCCACCGGGAGCCGGAATGAGTCGTACGACACCACCGCGGCCGTTCGACGTCGCCGCCGTCTTTCCTCAACTGGCCCCGATGGCACGCACGGCGACCCGGTTGCATCCCCGCCCCGGGTCCCCGTCACCGCACGACAGTTCCGTCGGCGGGCCGCTGCTGTGGCCCGCCGGCGAGCCGTGGCCGTACTGCGAAGGACCGCACGAGTGGGACGGGATGAACGCCCCCCTCTCACCGGAGGACGTGCGGGTGCAGCGGCACATCCGGGCGATGGTGGCGAGCCGGCCGGCCGGCATCCCCGAGATGTCCCGGTACACGCCCGAGGAGCGGGCGATCGACAACCGGATCAACGACGGCCGCCCGTGGCCCGAGGGCCCCATCGCCATGCTGCCCGTGGCCCAGTTGTACGTGCGCGACATCCCCCTGCTGCGCCCGCCCGGCCAGGCCGAAGCCGATCTGCTCCAGATCCTCTGGTGCCCCTTCGACCACCCGGCCCACCCCGCGACCGCCTTGTTCTGGCGGTCGGCCGCCGCGGTCACCGATGTCCTCGGCACACCTCCCGAGCCACCCGCCGTCCAGTTCCCCGGCTATCTGCCGCAGCCGTGCCTGCTCTCGCCGGAGCAGGTCACCGAGTACCCCCACTACATGGAGCTGAGCAAGGAGTTGCAGCAGCGGCTGGAGGACTGGAGCAGCTGGCAGGCGGCCGGCGCCGCGGTGGACAGCTCCTACGCCGACGCCCCGAAGGAGCTCTACAAGAAATGGCTGTCCATCTCGCCCGGCTGGAAGACCGGCGGCTGGACCCGCTGGGGCCTCACCGATCCCATGCCCCGGATCTGCCCCGCCTGCGGCACCGGGATGGACCCGCTGCTGACCATCGCCAC
Organism: Streptomyces sp. NPDC059255; assembly: GCF_042752355.1. Lineage (NCBI taxonomy): Bacteria > Bacillati > Actinomycetota > Actinomycetes > Kitasatosporales > Streptomycetaceae > Streptomyces > Streptomyces sp. NPDC059255. Next base: position 79,347 of record NZ_JBHYZP010000028.1, on the reverse strand, counting down.
CACCGAATGGAACGACACCACCGCGAACTGGGCCCCCGTCGGAGACCAGGCCCGCGCCCCGCTTCCCCCCGGCACCCGCCCGGCCAACTACACCTTGATCGACCTCGCCCGAGGCTATGACCTGCAACTCCACGTCTGCCCGGCGTCCCCGGACCACCCGCACATCGAACTGATCCAGTGAGCCCGACCCGCGACAGCCCGGCACGGCGCTTACCAGGGCCCGCGAAGAACCGTCACGTGTTCACCCGCGAGGACGAGCGAGGAAGGTCGCAAGCACGCGAGGGCGTGCGAAGGGGTTGGACTATCCGTCGTGTGCTTCGAGCTCGGTCGCCGGCGTCTGCTGGGTGGCCGCCCACGACGCCAGGAGCGCCACATTGTCAGCGGTCGGTGTGCCCGCGGGTGCGGTGTAGACGTTGAGGCGCAGGCCGGGTTCGGCGGGCAGTTCCAGGGACTCGACGTCCAGGTCGAGCCGGCCCACGATCGGATGGCGCATACGCTTGCGGCCGGACCGGTGCAGCCGCACGTCCTGAGATGCCCACCGCTGCCGAAACAGCTCACTGCGTGTCGACAGTTCGCCGACCAGGGCGATCAGCTCCTCGTCGTGCGGATCGCGGCCGGCTTCCATGCGTAGCTTCGCGGCCACGTCACCGGCGATTTGGTCGTAGTCGACAAAGAAATCTCTGGCCGCCTCGGGGTTCAGATAGACGAACCGCGCTGTGTTCACGGGCCGTCGCGGGTCGGCCAGCACCGGTGAATACAGCGCGCGAGCGAGTTGATTCATGGCGAGCACGTCATAACGGCCGTTACCGATCCAGGCCGGCGCATCGGAGATCGCGTCGAGCACCTGCTGCAGCGTCGAGCGCACCGTCACGGCAGGCCTGCGCCGGCGTGGGCCGCTCGGCGCCCTGGACCGGCGCGCGAGGCGGAACAGGTGGTCGCGCTCGGCCTCGTCGAGTTGCAAGGCAGAGGCCAACGCGTCGAGCACGCCGTCGGAGGCACCGGCGATGCTGCCGCGCTCCATGCGCACGTAGTAGTCGACCGATACCCCCGCCAGCAGCGCTACCTCTTCGCGGCGCAGACCTTTGACCCGACGGTTGCCGCCGTAAGCGGGCAGGCCCGCCTGCTCGGGTGCGATGCGGGCGCGACGCGAGCTGAGAAACTCCCGGATCTCGGTGCGTGGATCCATCGCGGCCATCCCCCTACCATAGGCCCGTTCAGCCGTACTGGTCAGTGGCCCATGACGGGGGGAGTACCCGTTGCAGTCGTCGCGGTGCCGCCATCTACCGGGATGATGGCGCCCGTGAGGTAGGACCCGGCCCGGCCGGCGAGAAACACGGCGGTACCCGCCATGTCGTCGTCGCGGCCGAGCCGGCGCAGTGGGGCCGCCGCCGCGATCTTGTCGCCGATGGCATCGAGCGTGGCCCCCATCATCTGCGACGGGAAGACTCCCGGTGCTACCGCGTTCACCGTGACGTGCTGTGGGCCCAGCTCCCGGGCAAGCACTCTGGTGAGTTGATGGAGTGCCGCTTTGCTGCTGGCGTACGAGTAGGTGGGTGCCTGGGCGACGTGGATGGCGGCGATACTGCCGATGTTGATGATCCTCGCCGGATCATCGGCGGTTCCCGCCCTGCGAAGTGCGGGAAGCAGCGCCTGCACCAGCCAGAACGGCGACTTGAGGTTGAGGTCGATCACCGCGTCCCAGGCCTCGTCCGGGAACGTCTCCAGCGGCTCGCTACGCATCGCTCCCGCGTTGTTGACGAGGATGTCCAGGCGTTCCGAGTCGGCCATGACAAGATCAGCGAGGCGCTGGCACTCGTCGTGCCTGGACAGGTCGGCGGGAATTGCTTGGACGTCGCCGAATTCGGACAGCAGCTGCTGTGCCTCCGCGCACGTGTCCGCATTGCGCGAGCTGATGACGACGCGGGCGCCCGCCTGGAGAAGGCCGCGCGCAATCATCATCCCAATTCCCTTGGTGCCGCCAGTGACAAGTGCGCATTTCCCACTCAGATCGAAAAGTTCTGCGTGAGTGGTGAATTGGTTGTCCGCCATTGGTCTCCGTCCCTTCTGTTGGAAGAATTCGCCGACACGGTCGCGCATTCGGGGCAGCTGAATGGAACTGATGGAGGTAAAGCTGCGGTGCGTGTCCATGGGGTGTTGTCGGCACTTTCGACTCAACCAGGCTGGCAGGCGTTGTGGACGTCCGGGAGACCCTGGTGATACAGGTACTGTGAGAGCCCCCCTTGCCTGGTGCGCCGACTCACCTCAGTGATCGGAGCCGGCTGCGGGTCGGGCAAGCCGCTTGCCGACCCGATGGTGCGTAGGTCGATCTGAGCGCCCCATAAGGAAATCGCGGAACTCCTCACCGAATGCGCCGTTCGTAGCGTGGCTGATACCTGCGCTGCCCGACAGCGAGCTGTCCTAGAGTCGCCGCATGCGACTGGTGATTACAGGAGTGGCGATAGCTGGGGCGGCAGCTCTGGCTTGGGGCGAGTGGTTGAACTGGCGCTGGTCTCGAGCTCTCGTGGGGAACAGCGGTGGAGCTGCCGAGGCTGTGGTCGTGCTGGGATACCGGAACCCCCAAGCGACGGCAAACTACATCAACCGCTGGCGAGTCCGTGCTGGAATACGCTCGATCACCGCCGGCAGTGCGCGTGGCACTCGCGTGATCTTCAGCGGTGGTGCGACCAGCAGCAGCGCTGCGGAGGCCCAGTTGATGGCTGACTACGCGAAGTCGGTGCTCAAGTTCGCCGGCACAGTGCTCCTCGAAGACCGGAGCAGAACGACATGGGAGAACATCACGAACGTGATCCCACTGCTTGAAGACGTCGACCGAATCAAGATCGCCTCCCAGTCGGCACACGCGCTCAAGGCCCGTGCGTACTTGCGGCGGCAGCGCCCTGATCTTGCCGAGAGACTCGTGCGCGCGGATGACTACCGCCCGGGCGAGTGGTTGATCGCCAAACCGCTGCTGGCTCTGTACGGACTTTGGATGCTCCGTGGCCTCAAAGCTGACGAACGGAAGACCTTTCCGTAGACGGCCGCTGTCGCGTCGGCTTCACGCCGAGATCCCGGACCAGGCGGCGGTACGTGTCGTGGTCGTAGCCGGGAACCGCTCCTGGTGCGGCTCGTCGGCAGCCTGCCGGCACTGCACGGCCCCTTCGACCTGATCCCACAGACGAACGGGACCCCGCTGGTACGACCGGTTCCGCCCACGGCGACGCCCCGGCCGGATACGGGCTCGGGGTTACATGAGCCCGGCCGGAGTGCCGCACACACTCATTTGACTAGTCACCCTTCGCGCATGAATGATCACTGATCGTTCCAGCTGACCGGCCCCTTCTCGTGGGCCTTGACGACAGGGCACATCCATGTCTTCGGCCATGCGCAAGATGACGAAATCTCCGGTGGCGCGGCGGCTGGCCGCCGCGGCCGTCGCGCTGGGCAGCTGCCTGGCGCTCGCCGGGCCGGCGGGAAGCGCGGGCGCGGCACCCGCCGACCCCGTACCGACCGTCTTCTTCGGCGACTCCTACACCGCCAACTTCGGCATCGCTCCCTTCAACCAGGACGGCGACAGGGCCTTCTGCTTCCAGGCGAAGGAGAACTACCCCACCGTCGCCACCCGGCGCCTCGCGGACAAGGGCATCACGCTCGACGTCCAGTCGGACGTCTCCTGCGGAGGCGCCCTAGTCCAGCACTTCTGGCAGGAACAGGAGCTGTTGGGCGGCATGAAGGTCCCGCCGCAGCAGGACGCGCTCAAGCAGGACACCCAGCTGGCCGTGGGAAGCATGGGCGGCAACACGCTGGGCTTCAACCGCATCCTGAAGCAGTGTTCCGACGAGCTCCGGGGCCACCCTCTGCTGCCGGGAGAGCCGGTGGACGGGGACGAGCCGGCCTCGAAGTGCGGTGAGTTCTTCGAGTCCGGGGACGGAAAGCAGTGGTTGGACGGTCAGTTCGAGCACGTCGGGTGGGACCTGGAGGAGCTGCTCGACCGCATCGGATACTTCGCCCCTGACGCGAAGCGCGTCCTGGTCGGCTACCCCCGGCTCGTGCCCGAGGACACCACCAAGTGCCTGACCGCGGCACCCGGCCAGACGAAGCTGCCGTTCGCCGACATCCCCAAGGATGCACTGCCGGTCCTGGACCAGATCCAGAGGCGGCTGAACGACACCATGAAGAAGGCCGCCACTGACGCCGAAGGCGGCGCCGACTTCGTCGACCTCTACGCCCGCACCGGCGGCAACACGGCGTGCGACGGTGCCGACCGGGGCGTGGGCGGCCTGCTGGAGGACTCCCAGCTCGATTTCGGCGCCAAGCTCCCCTGGTACGCGCACCCCAATGACAAGGGCCGCGACATCCAGGCCGCACAGGTGGCCGACAAGGTCGAGCAGATCCTCAACCGGTAGGAGGTCACGCGGCCCCACCGGCCGTCCAAGGGCGCAGAGGCGCGACGTTCGGTCCTGTCCGACCGCGTTCGGCCCGCCACCCGAAGGGGTGACGGGCCGAACGGAGCCGCGAGGGCAGGCAGTACGGGCGGGTCAGGCCGGTGACGGCAGTCTCGGCAGGCGGTGGACGTCGCGGGCCGTGCCCGTCACCCCGGAGAGGAAGCCCTGTGCGCGGGGCGACGCCGTCGCCTTGAGCCATTCCGGGGCTATGTCGAGGACCGCGACCCGCACGCCCGTACCCGCGAGGGCCAGCGGCAGCGTGTGGACCACCGTGGAGGGGAAGCTGAGGACCATGCGGCCGATGGGGCCGCGGCGGGCGATCAGTTCCAGGGGCAGGTCCGGGCGGACGATCTCCAGCCCCGTCTCCAGGTGCAGCCGGTGGAGTTTGTCGACGTGCTCGCGGCGGTGGGCGAAGTAGCGCGTCGCGCCGTGCGTACGGGCGAGCGCGCTGACCGCCTCGGTGTACTGGTCCGCGTCGACCACGCCCGTCTCGACCAGCGAGGTGCCGACCATGTCGGCACCGGTCGTGATCCGCGGCGGCCCGAAGGTCGCGCGCGTCCAGGCGAAGGTGTTGGGCGTCACGGTGATGCCGTCCGGCACCTCCTCGACCGGCATCGAGGTGAAGACCTCGACGGTGCGGGCGGCGGACGGCATGAGCCGCCGGCGCGCGGCCGCGGTGACCGGTGCCAGGACCAGTTCCCGCGGCCCGCGCGAGCCGCCGCGCCGGTGCCAGCGCACCAGCCGCTCGCCCCGGGCGAGCTGCCCGATGAACTCCATCGTCGCGGTGCCGTCGTCGACGACCGTCAGCTCCTTGGTCTGCACCAGGGCCAGCAGGAGCTGTACGTAACGGGAGAACGGGTCACCGATGACGACCCGGTCCGCCTTGCGCAGCAGTGGTGCCAGCTCCCGTACCGTCCGCAGCGGCGCCCCCGCCCCGCCGCGTGCCTCCTGCCAGCGCACCGTGAACCCCGCGTCGCGGGCCAGCTCGGCCACCCGGCGGAGCTGGCCGCGCGACATCGGGTCGGTGGGCGACAGGACGACGACGGTGAGCGCGTCGGCCGTGCTGCTGAGGTGCGCCCACTCCAGCACGTTGAGCAGCTGGACCGGGCTCTCCACGAAGGCGATCGTGGGGGTGGCGGGGGCATCGGAGAGGGGGACGTCCGCGGTCGCGGGCGTCGCAGCGGTCTCGCTCTGGTACGGGGAGCTGCCCCCGCCGGCACCGGTCATCGCGTCAGACCGCCACCGGCTCGGCGGCCTCGGCGACGACGCCCGCGACACGGCGGAGCTTCTTCATCGGGCCCAGCTCCGACTCGTACACCTTCTTGACGCCGTCACCGAGGGACGCCTCGATGGTGCGGATGTCGCGGACGAGGCGCGTCAGGCCCTGCGGCTCGACGGAGGCGGCCTGGTCCGAGCCCCACATGGCGCGGTCGAGGGTGATGTGACGCTCGACGAACGTGGCGCCGAGGGCGACGGCGGCGAGGGTGGTCTGCAGACCGGTCTCGTGGCCGCTGTAGCCGATCGGGACGTTCGGGAACTCGGCCTGGAGGGTGTTGATCACGCGCAGGTTGAGCTCCTCGGCCTTGGCCGGGTACGTCGACGTGGCGTGGCAGAGCAGGATGTTGTCGCTGCCCAGGACCTCGACCGCGTGGCGGATCTGCTTCGGCGTCGACATGCCGGTGGAGAGGATGACGGTGCGGCCGGTGGCGCGCAGGGCGCGCAGCAGCTCGTCGTCGGTGAGGGAGGCGGAGGCCACCTTGTGGGCGGGCACGTCGAACTTCTCCAGGAAGGCGACGGCCTCGGTGTCCCACGGGGAGGCGAACCAGTCGATGCCGCGCTTGGCGCAGTGCTCGGCGATGGTGCGGTACTCGTCCTCGCCGAACTCGACGCGGTGGCGGTAGTCGATGTACGTCATCCGGCCCCAGGGGGTGTCGCGCTCGATGTCCCACTGGTCGCGCGGGGTGCAGATCTCCGGGGTGCGCTTCTGGAACTTGACCGCGTCACAGCCCGCCTCGGCGGCCACGTCGATCAGGGCCAGGGCGTTGTCCAGCTCACCGTTGTGGTTGATGCCGATCTCGCCCGTGATGTAGACGGGGCGGCCGGGGCCCGCGGTCCGGGTGCCGAAGTTCCGCAGACGGGAAGGGGAGTTGGTGCTCATGGCGGTGCGTCCTTACTTGTTGACTGTGTGGAGGGTGTGGGGGGTACGGGGTGCGGGGGTGCCCGCAGGAACCGCAGGAATCGGGGGATCCGAGGGATCCGAGGGGGTGACCTTGAGGGCCGGGCCGAGCAGCCAGGTGGCGATCTCCCTGATGGCTCCCTCACCGCCGGGCTTGGTGGTGACGGCGCGCGCGGCGGCGCGGACCTCGTCATGGGCGCTCGCGACGGCCACCGGCCAGCCGGCGAGGCCGAAGCAGCCCAGGTCGTTGACGTCGTTGCCGACGTAGAGGACCCGCTCGGGCGCGATGCCCTGCTCGTCGCACCACTGCTTGAGCGCCAGGTCCTTGCGGTCGATGCCGTGCAGCACCGGCACCTGGAGCTTGCGGGCGCGGGCCGCGACGACCGGGTTCTGCTCGGTGGAGAGGATGAGCAGTTCGAGGCCGGAGCGGCGCAGCGCGGCGATGCCGAGACCGTCGCCGCGGTGCACGGCGACCGTTTCGCGGCCGTCGGAGTCGATGTGGACCTTGTCGTCGGTCTGGGTCCCGTCGAAGTCGAGGACGACCGCGTCGACGTCGTCGTACGAGGGGAGGACCTGCGGGTCGAGGAGCGGCGCGAGGAGCCGGGCGCGGGCCAGGTCGTGCGGGTCGTCGATCTCCAGCACCCGCGCGGGGTCGGTGGGGACGAGCGCGGTGCGGCCGAAGAAGCGGTGGCGCGCCTCGCGGAAGCCGTCGGCGCGCATCGCGTAGGCGGCGCCGGTCTCCAGGTACTCCTGGGGGCGGTCCTGGCGGCGCGGCCGGTTCGCCTTGTCGTGGTTGACGCCGTAGCCGTCGGGGCGGGCGCGGCCCGCGCCGTCCTGGCGCCAGACGAAGCCGTGGGTCGGGGCGACGGTCAGTGCGGTGTCGGCGCCGTCCTCGGTGACGGCGCCGGTGACGCCGTCGAGGTCCTCGGCGGTGAGGAACGGGCTGGTGCACTGGACGAGCAGCACGACATCGGTGCTGCCGGGGCTGCCGACGCCTGCGGCGCCTTCCGTGCCGTTGCCGCGCAGCGCGCCGTACGCGTCCATCGCGTGCAGGACGGCGGCCTCGCTGGTCGCGGTGTCCCCCGCGATCGCGGCGGGGCGCAGGACGACCTCGGCGCCGGCGGCGCGGGCCGCGTCGGCGATCAGGGCGTCGTCGGTCGAGACGACGACATCGGTGACGCGCCGGGCCGCCAGGCAGGCGCGGACCGCTCGGACGACGAGCGGGACGCCGCCGACGGGGGCGAGGTTCTTGGCGGGAACGCCCTTGGATCCACCGCGTGCGGGGATCACCGCGAGGACGGTCATCGGTACTCCGTAGGGGGGTTGGGGGTGTGCGGCTCGTGCGGGACAGGTCGCGTGCGGGACCGGGCCGGGGTGTGCGCCGTACGCGCGGTCACAGCTCGCCCATCCGGCGGATGACCGGCGCGACGCGCTGCACGCCGTGCCGGTACGCGCCGCGGGCCGCTCCCCGTACCGCCTCGCGCAGCACGCGCCGTACGCCGCCCGCGCTGTCCTCGGCGGTTCTGGCGGCGGCGGGCAGCGGAGTCCCGTCCGCCGCGAGGTGGTAGCGGGCGAGCAGGCCCGGCAGGTATCCGGGCGCGGTGGTCGCCGTGTAGTACGGGGTGATCTCGGGGAGTTCACCGGCGGCGGCCCGCTCGGTCAGCGCGGTGACGCGGCGGCGCGCCGTGTCGAAGGCGTTCGCGTACGAGCCGTCGGCGGCGACGCCCTGCCGGTCCGCCCAGCGCGCGTCGGGCACCGGGCGGCCGCCGCCGTCGAGCTGGTCCCAGGAGGCGAGGCACCCCGAACCGATGAAGTGGTGGTTGCCGAGCGGCTCGCGGACCCCGAAGTCGGTGAGGATCGCGGTGGGAACGGAGCGGTGCAGGGACTCCAGGGCGGCCGTCGAGGAGACGGTGACCAGCAGGTCCGTACGGTCCAGGACCTCGCCCATGTTCCCGTACACCAGGCGGAAGTTGTCCGGCAGGCCGCCGGGCATCTTCTCGGCGAGGCGCTGGTACGGGAACTCCTCGATGTGCGTGGTGTGTTCGCCGGGCTTGCTGCGCAGCTTGAGCAGTACCTCGCGGCGCGGGTGGAGCCTGGCGTGCTCGACGAGGCGGCGCAGCAGGTAAGTACGGTCGGCGCGGGTCGCCGGCACGGACGGCTGGGCGGCGAAGACGAGGGTGTCGCGGCCCTCCTCGGGCTGGTAGCGCGCGCCGCCGAGGAACGGCAGCGCCGCCTCGGTGACGGCGGAGGCGTCGGCGCCCACGCCCTCGTACACGGCGGTGAACCGGTCCGCGTCGTAACGGGAGTTGGCGAGGACGACATCCGCGCCGTGCCGCAGCAGCAGCCCGTCGGAGAGCTTCTCGTAGACGACGCCGACATAGCCGGTGACGACGACAGGCCGGCTGGCGAGCTTCAGCGCCGCGATGCCGTGCAGCATCGCCTGGACGGCGCCGCCGACGAGGGCCAGCACGACGATGTCGTACGACTCCTCGCGCAGCGTCCGCAGGAAGGCGGTGCCGGTCACCTCGCGCAGGGCGTCCGCCTCCGCGCCGACCTCCGCGAGCTGGCGGGCGGTGGGGGTGGCTCGGCCGCGCAGCAGGAAGCCGCTGAGCTCTGTGGGGCGGCCGTCCGGGGCGATGCGGCGCGCGGTGAGCGCGCCCCACTTCCACCGGGTGTCGGAGTCGGCGAGCACGGCGACCCGGACCGCTTGGCTGGTAGGTGATGGCACGCCGAGGACGTTAGGAAGCCATTTCGTTTCCCGGCCCAACTCAATGGCAATGGAGGGTTAACAACACATCTACGAATGGAGTCGCACCCCGGGAAGGCCCCGAAAACGCCCCCGGAAGGCCCGGAAAAGCCCCGGAAAGTACGGCGGCTCTGACCGGTTCACTGTTCCGCCATTCTTCGTTCACCTTCCGTGCCTCCGGATGTCAGAACGAATGACGTGGCGCGGCCTAGCGTCGGCGGGGTGGTCAAGCTCTCTGTCGTCGTGCCGTTCTACAACGTGCGGACATACGCTCTCGAAACCCTAAGAAGTCTCCGCGCGAACAGCCGTGAGGACTTCGAGTTCCTGTTGGTCGACGACTGTTCGACGGACGGGACCTTGGAGATACTCGAACAGGCGGAGCGCGACCTCCCGGGTGCCGTACTGCTCAGACACGAACGCAACGGAGGGCTGGCCACCGCGCGCAACACGGGGCTGGACGCCGCGCGCGGCACGTACGTGACGTTCCTGGACGGGGACGACTGGGTGGCGCCGGGCTACTACGAGCAGGCCGTCGCCGCGATCGAGGGGCTGGGCTGCGACTTCATCCGCACCGACCACGTCCAGTTCACGGCCAGGGCCCGTACGGTCCACCGGGTCCCGGTCGGCCGGCGCGACGAGGTGCTGAACCCGCGGGACGCGATCCTGCCCTCCGACCGGTCCACCAGCGTCGACTATCCGTACGCCTGGGCGGGGGTCTACCACCGGCGGCTCGTCGACCGGGGTCTGGTGCACTTCACGGACGGGCTGCGGACCGCCGAGGACCGGCCGTGGATCTGGCGGCTGCACCGCGAGGCGGAGTCCTTCGCCGCGGTCGGCCTGCTGGGGCTTTTCTACCGGCGCGGGGTGGCCTCGTCGCTCACCCAGATCGGGGACGTACGGCAGCTCGATTTCATCCGGGCGTTCGACCAGGTCATCAAGGAAACGTCCGAGGATCCGGAAGCCGACCGTTTTATGCCGAAAGCGGTGCGCACCTACTGCGCGATCATTTCCCACCATCTCGGATCGAAAGAACGGTTCGAGCCCGCGGTGGCACGCCAATTGCGCGCCATGAGCGCGGCCGCGCTGAAACGGCTGCCGCAGGACGTCCTGAAGGAAGCGCTGGATTCGATGGACCTGGACCGTTCGGCCCGGCTGCGCCGGCTTCGGCGGCGGACGCTGACCACCGGAAAGGCGGTGGCGTGATGGGATCGTCCGCCCTGTCCCCCGCCGGGCCGCCGCGCACCACCCAGGTGTTCTGCGCGTCGACGCTGTACGGCGCCGCGACCCTGGCCGCCGCGATCGACGCCGGGCTCTTCCCGCCCGCCGACCGGCGGCTGCTCGTGGTCTGCAACAACGCCGGCTCGCCCGAACTGACGCCGTCCGTCGACGAGATGCCCGGGTTCGAGCGGCTGCGCGGCCGCTTCGACGACCTGGTGTCGTGGAACGAGACCATCCGGCCGTTCCATCCGGGCGGCTGGGGGCCGCGCCCCGGCGACGTGCCGATCTGGGAACGCCATCTGCGGCTCACCTGGGGACTCGGCGACGACCGGGTGCAGCTGGCCGTCGAGTCGATCCAGGTCAACCCGGCGCTGGCGATCGCGCAGATCTTCACGGGCGCGCCGATCGACGTGTACGCGGACGGGCTGATGAGCTACGGACCGACGCGCTCCAAGATCGACCCGCTGGTCGGTGAACGGGTGCGCAGGCTGCTCCACCTCGACCTCGTCCCGGGGCTGAAGCCGCTGCTGCTCACGGAGTTCGGGGTCGGGGCCGAACTGGTGCCGACGGACGGCTTCCTGCGGGTGCTGGACGAGCTGACGGACGCGTACGACGCCGATGCCGACGACGCCGCCGGCCCCGCGGCCACCGGTGCCCCTTCCGCGCACTCCCCTGCGCTGCTCCTGGGCCAGTACCTCTCGGCGCTCTCCATCCTCACCGAGAGCGAGGAGGAGGAGCTGCACATCCGGATGGTGCGGGGCGCGGTCGCGCGGGGCCACACCCAGGTGGTGTTCAAGCCGCACCCGAACGCACCGGCCGTCTGGTCACGGCTGCTGCGCGAGGAGGCGGCGCGGCTCGGCGCCGAACTGACCATCCTGGACAGCCCGGTGCTCGCCGAGGTGCTCTACCGGCGGCTCAAGCCGGCCCTGGTCGTGGGCTGCTTCTCCACGGCGCTGTTCACGGCATCCGCGTTCTACGGCATCCCCGTCGCGCGGACCGGCACGGAACTGCTGCTGGAGCGGCTCACCCCGTACCAGAACAGCAACCGGGTGCCGGTGACGATCGTGGACGCGCTGCTGCCGCCGCTGGACGACGACGGGACGCACCGGCCCGATCCCCAGGTCGGCGAGCTGGTCGCGACCGTCGGCTACGCGATGCAGCACCAGATCTATCCGGAGCTGCGCCCGGCGGCGGAGGGCTATCTCTCACGCCATCTCGACCAGCACACCTGGCGCTACTTCAAGCGGCGCCGGCTGACGGCACTGGCCCTGCCGGGCGCGGTCCCGGCGCAGCTCGCCCGCATCCCGCGGAACGCGACGGCACGCCGGATGGTGCGCAGGGCGCGGAAGCTGCGCGGGACGCTCCGGTCGTAACGGCACCGCGCCGCCCCGTCGTCCCGTCCTGTCCCGTATCCGCCCGCCCGGGCACCCGTCGGCCGCCCGGCGGGGCCGGTTCCGCCGGTCCCCCGGGCGGGCGGGTGCGGACCCGATCGGCGTGACGGAGTGGCTGGTGACGGCGGGCCGCCCCTACACTCCACGTAACGTCACGTGACGGGTGAGCTACAGGGAGTGCACATGAAGGCGAGCAAGGGCGACCGGCTGATCGTGCACGGCAGGGTGGTCGGCAAGCAGGACCACGTCGTGGAGATCGTGGAGGTGCTGGGCCCGGAGGGCTCGCCGCCCTTCCGGGTGCGCGCCGAGAACGGCCACGAGACCATCATGTCGCCGGGGCCCGACACGATGGTCGAGCACCGCAAGGGCAAGGACTGACGTCCCGGGTCCCCGGCGCGGGGCGGGGCGGGGGCGCCCGGCCGGTCAGTGGGCGATGGAGTCGATCAGGTCCCGCGCGCCCTGGCGCAGCAGCGCGAGGGCGACGGACGCGCCGAGGTCGGCGGGGCTGAGCCGTCCGGCCCACTCGTGGGCGTTGAGCACGGTCTTGCCGTCCGGGGTGAAGACACAGGCGCGCAGCGAGAGATCGCCGTTGGGGCGGGCGGTGGCGTATCCGGCGATGGGGCTGTTGCAGTGCCCCTGGAGGACGTGCAGGAACATCCGTTCGGCCGTCGTCTCGCGGTAGGTGTCCGGGTCACCGAGGCCGCTGATCGCGTCGATGAGCGCCGTGTCGTCCTCACGGCACTGGAGGGCGAGGACCCCCGCGCCGATGGGCGGGCACATCGTCTCGGGCGACAGGATCTCCGTGATCACGTCGGTACGGCCGATCCGCTCCAGCCCGGCGGCGGCGAGCAGCAGGGCGTCCGCCTCGCCCGCGGCGAGCTTCTCCAGCCGGCGGTTGGCGTTGCCCCGGAACGGGACGCACTCCAGATGCGGGTGGGAGGCGGCGAGTTGGGCGATCCGGCGCACCGACGACGTACCGATCCGCGTCCCCTCGGGAAGCCGGTCGAGGGTCAGACCGCCGGGGTGGATCAGCGCGTCGCGGATGTCGTCGCGCTTGAGGAACGCCGCGAACGTGGTGCCCGCGGGCAGCGGCCGGTCCGCCGGTACGTCCTTGACGCAGTGCACCGCGAGATCCGCCTCGCCCGCCAGGAGCGCGGCGTCGACCTCCTTGGTGAAGGCGCCCTTGCCCTCGACCAGGGAGAGGTCGCCCAGCCACTTGTCGCCGGTGGTCTTGACGGGCACGACCTCGGTGACCGTACCGGGATGGAGCGCCGTCAGCTCGGCACGGACCCGCTCCACCTGGGCCAGGGCCATGGGCGAGTCACGGGAGACGATACGGATCAGCTCTGGAGCGGACATGCCATCAACGATAGACCTCCCCGGGAGCCCCACCGGCCCCGGGCACCGTCAGACGCTGCTCAGCGAGAGCTTCGCCGCGAACCCCAGGAAGAGCGCTCCCGCCGCCGTCGTCATCCCCGCCGAGAGGCGCTTGCGGCGGCGGAAGGCGGCCGCGAGCCGCGTACCGCCGAATATCAGCGCCGAGAGGTAGAGCGCGCTGGCCACATTGGCGAGCAGGCCCAGCAGGACGAAGGAGAGCGCGGGGTGCGCGTATCCGGGATCGACGAACTGCACGAAGAAGGAGACGAAGAACAGGATCGCCTTCGGGTTGAACAGGCTGATCATCAGCGCCTTGCGGTAGGGCCGCTCGGCCGCCGCCGGCGCCTGCTCCCGTCCGTCCGCGGCGCCCGCCCCGTCCCGTACGTGCCGGTCGCGCCAGAGCGACCACGCGGCGCGCAGCATCCCGACGGCCAGCCAGGTCAGATAGCCGGCGCCGGCGAACTTCACGATGTCGAACAGCAGGGCGTTGGCCTGGAGGAGCGAGGCGACACCCGCCGCCGAGAGCACCATCAGGACCGTGTCACCGCACCACACGCCCGCGGCGGCCGAATAGCCCGCGCGCACACCGCGACGGGCCGCGACCGAAAGCACGTAGAGCGAGTTCGGACCCGGCAGCAGAACGATCAGGACGAGGCCGACGAGGTAGGTCGGCAGATCAGTGACACCCAGCATGTTCCGGAGTGTGGCATACGGGTCCGACATCCGGCCGGTCCGTTCCGGCGGCCGGACACCCCGCCCGGGACACCCACCGGATCCCCCACCGGATCCCCTGCCGGATCCCCCGGCGGCCGTCGCCGGATCCCTATACGAGGATCTTCAGCAGCCGCTCCGCCAGCACCACGGCCGAATGGGGATTCTGCCCGGTGATGAGGTTGCGGTCCTCCACCATGTACGGCTCCCACACCGGGCCGCGGCTGAAGTCGACGCCGACCTTGTCCTTCAGCTCGTCCTCCAGCAGCCACGGCGCCCTGGAGGCCAGCCCGACGCCTTCCTCCTCCTCGTTGGTGAAGCACGTGGCCTTGTATCCCCTGAACGGCGACACACCGTGGATCCGGGTGGCCAGCATCGCGGAGGGGGCGTGGCACACGATCGCGAGCGGATCGCCCGAGGCCAGCTGCGCCGTCAGCAGCCGTCCCGCGTCGGCGTCGACCGCCAGGTCCGCCATCGGACCGTGGCCGCCGGGCAGGTAGACCGCGTCGTAGTCCTCCAGACGGACGTCCGAGAGCGCGAGCGGCCGCCGCATCACCTCCGCGGAACGGATGGTGTCCTCCAGCTCCAGGGCCCCCTGCTCGCCACCGGCCATCGAGGGCCGGAGGCTCATCATGTCGACGTTCGGGGTCACCGCGCCGGGGGTCGCGACCACGACCTCGTGGCCGGCTTCCGTGAGCGCCTTGTACGGGGCCGCGAACTCCTCGGCCCAGTAGCCGGTCGCATGCCTGGTGCCGTCCTTGAGTGTCCAGTACGTCGCACCGGTCATCACGAAAAGTATCTTCGCCATCACATGTTCACCCCCTCGCACCCTTCCATCGGGTGTGAGGCATTCGCCGGATATTCACTCTTTCCAGCCTAGGCACCCGTCCGACCCGTCGCATACCGGCGGGCGCCCAGGCCTGCGGCGGCCCCACCGCCGCAGGCTTCGGCCGTCGGTCAGCCAGGTCAGAACACCTCCGTCGGCGCATACGTCCCCCACACCTCCCGCAGCGCGTCGCAGACCTCCCCCACCGTCGCCCGCGCCCGCAGCGCCGTCCGCATGGGGTGGAGCACGTTGGCCGTGCCCGCGGCGGCCTCCCGCAGTTCCGCGAGCGCGCCCGCCACCGCCGCCCCGTCCCGCTCCGCCCGCAGCCGCGCCAGCCGCGCCGCCTGCCGGGCCTCGATCCCCGGGTCGACCCGCAGCGGGGTGTACGGCTCCTCCTCGTCCAGCGCGTACCGGTTCACGCCGACGACCACCCGCTCCCCGCTCTCCGTCTGCCGGGCCACGGCATACGCGGCCCGCTCGATCTCGCCCTTCTGGAAGCCCTGTTCGACGGCGCCGACCGCGCCGCCCAGCTCCTCGATCCGGGCCATCAGCGCGAGCGCCGCCGCCTCCACGCCGTCCGTCAGCCGCTCGACGGCGTACGACCCGGCGAACGGGTCGACGGTCGCGGTGACATCCGTCTCGTACGCCAGCACCTGCTGGGTACGGAGCGCGAGGCGGGCCGCCTTGTCGGAGGGGAGGGCGAGGGCCTCGTCGTAGGAGTTGGTGTGCAGCGACTGCGTCCCGCCGAGGACCGCCGCGAGCCCCTGCACCGCGACCCGCACCAGGTTGGTCTCCGGCTGCTGCGCCGTGAGCTGCACGCCGGCCGTCTGGGTGTGGAAACGCAGCATCAGCGACCTGGGGTTCCGCGCGCCGAACTCCTCCCGCATGACGCGGGCCCAGATGCGGCGCGCGGCGCGGAACTTGGCCACCTCTTCGAGGAGCGTCGTCCGCGCGACGAAGAAGAAGGAGAGCCGGGGCGCGAAGTCGTCCACCTCCATGCCCGCGGCCAGCGCCGTCCGTACGTACGCGATGCCGTCGGCCAGCGTGAACGCGATCTCCTGCGCGGGCGTGGCCCCGGCCTCGGCCATGTGGTAGCCGGAGATCGAGATGGTGTTCCACCGCGGGATCTCGGTACGGCAGTACCGGAAGAGGTCCGCGACCAGCCGCAGGGAGGGTTCCGGCGGGAAGATGTAGGTGCCGCGCGCGATGTACTCCTTCAGCACGTCGTTCTGGACGGTCCCCGTCAGCTCCCCCGCCGGAACGCCCTGTTCCGCCGCGACCAGTTGGTAGAGGAGCAGCAGCACGGCGGCGGGCGCGTTGATCGTCATCGAGGTGGAGACCTCGCCTAGCGGGATCCCGTCGAACAGTTCCCGCATGTCGTCGATGGAGTCGATCGCGACGCCGACCCGGCCGACCTCGCCGTGGGCCAGGGGCGCGTCGCTGTCGTACCCCATCTGCGTCGGCAGGTCGAAGGCGACGGAGAGGCCGGTCGTGCCGTGCGCGATGAGCTGCCGGTAGCGGGCGTTGGACTCGGCGGCGGTGCCGAATCCGGCGTACTGACGCATCGTCCACGGCCGGCCCGTGTACATCGTCGGGTGGACGCCCCGGGTGAAGGGGTACGCGCCGGGCTCGCCCAGCTTCTCGGCGGGGTCCCAGCCGGCCAGCGCGCCGGGCCCGTAGACCGGCTCGACGGGCACGCCGCTCTCGGTGACCCTGACGCCCCGTCCGCCGCCGTCACCGGTAGCGCCGGTTCGCCGTCCCGGGTCCGTCATCGCATGCCGCCTCCCGTCGCTGACCGCCGGTCACCACGGACTGTAGCGGCGGCCGGTCGTCCCCGCCCCCGGGAATTCGGGAGTTACGGGCACGCGGGCGGCGTCGGCGCGGGATCATGTCACTCCGGTCACTCCGGTCCGGCCGCGCGCCGGGAACCGTCTTCTTCTCTTCGGGGAGCCGCGAAGATGCTCACGACATCCGCCCTGTGCAGAGGGTTCGCCACGGCCGCCGTGCTGGCCGTGAGCGTGGGTTGTACGGTGCAGCCGGGCACGGGCCAGCCGGCGGGCGACGCCAAGGGCGGGGACCTGGGGGTGAGCATCGGCCCCCTGCCCGAGCGGACCACGGCCACGCCCACCCCGTCGTCCACGCCGCCGTCCACCCCGTCGGACGCCCCGCCGGCCGCGTCGGCCCGCGCCGCCGCCGACCGGTCGGCGGTCCCGGCGCCCACGCCCACCCCGCCCGGGAGCCCGGCGCCGAGCGCGAGCCCGGAGCGGCCGGCGCCGAGGACGCTGATGGCGGCCGGCAGCCGGAGCGACCAGGTACGGGAACTCCAGGCCCGGTTGGGCCAGATCGGTTACTTCGACCGCGCGCCCACCGGCTACTACGGCTCCGTCACCACCGGCGCGGTCTCGGCGTTCCAGGCCAAGCGGGGGCTGCCCAGGACCGGCGCGACGGACACCGTCACCTGGCAGCGGCTCCTCGCCATGACCCGCACGCCGACCGCCGGCGAACTGGACCCGCCCACCACCAGGCCGGTCGCCAAGCCCGACCCGCGCTGCATGAAGGGGCGGGTGATGTGCATCAGCAAGACGAGCAGCACGCTCTCCTGGATGATCGACGGGAAGATAAAATCCTCGATGGACGTGCGCTTCGGCTCGGAGTACACGCCCACGCGCGAGGGGACGTTCAAGGTCGGCTGGAAGTCCCGGCACCACGTCTCGACGCTGTACGACTCCCCGATGCCGTACGCGATGTTCTTCAGCGGCGGCCAGGCGGTGCACTACTCCGAGGACTTCGCGGCCCGCGGCTACTCGGGCGCCTCGCACGGCTGCGTCAACGTCCGCGACGAGAAGAAGATCGCCGCCCTGTACGCCGAGGTCAAGACCGGCGACAAAGTGGTCATCTACTGGTGAGGAGGGCGGCGCCGATCTGGGCGCGAAGAAGAGGCGCGGGCGGGACCGGGGGAACGTGTCCCGCCCGCGCCGGTGCGCTGAGCCGAAGGTACGGGGGGAACCCCGGCTCGATGCGCTGCCGATGACCAGTCGGCTCACTCTGTACTGCGTCAGAGCCCGGAAAAGTGTCACACCCGGCCCTGAGTTTTCGCATAACGCCAGGTCAGGAAAAGTCCTGGTCCGACGAGGGCTCCGCGGCCGATGCCTCCGGGGGCTCCGGAGGCTGCGGGGTCCCGGTCCCCGTCCCCGGGTCCGGCGCCGTGTACGTCGGGGACGAGTACGTCGGTGACGGGGACGGTGTCAGCGCCGGCGCCGCGGGCAGCTTCTGCGGCTCGCCGTTCTCGCCCCCGTCGCCCTCCTCGGCGTTGCCGCCTTCCTCGCCCTTGCCGCCCTTCCCGCCGTTGCCGCCCTTCCCGCCGTTGCCGTCCTTCTCGCCGTTGCCGTCCTTCCCGCCGTGCCCGTCGCGGTCCTGGCCGCCGCCGTTCCTGCCACCGCCGCCCCGCAGATCGCCGTCGAGCAGCCGGTCGCAGTAGCGCTCCGTGCCTCCGGGCCCGTCGGCCGCCGTGTCCAGGGCCTTTCGCCGCTCGGGGTCGATCGCGCCGCTGCGGTAGTCGCGGCAGGCGTCGACGGTCCTGCGGAACCAGTCACCGGACGCCGGGTCGGTGTTCGGTACGAACGGGTCGTGGTGGCCGTCGGCCGCCCCGGCGGGGGCGTCGTCGTCCGCGCCGGCCTCGCCCCGCGCGCCGCCCCCCGTGCCGTCGTCCCCGCCGGACGCGGCACCGGCCGCCGAGCTGTCCGTACCGGAGGACGGTACGGGCGAGCGCCCGGCCCCGCCGTCACCGCTCGGGTGGTCCGAGGGCGCCGCGGACCGGTCCTGGCCGCGTGCGGCGGAGTCGGACGACAGCGTCCTCGGGGAGGCGCCGGCCGAGACGGAGCTGGCGGGCCCCGGGTCGGGTCCGCCGAAGAGGGAGGGCACCACGGCGGCGCCCGCCGCGACCGTGAGCCCGCCCAGCGCGCAGCCGGCCACCGCGACGACCAGCCCCCGGCGCAGCGGACGGCCGCGCCGCCGGGTCCGTTCGGTCACGGGCGCCAGGGCGAGCCGTACCGTACCGGGCAGGTCCGCGGCGGCGGAGCCGTCGGTGCGGCCGGCCGCACCGGCCTGCCGGAAGGCCGCCAGGGCTGCCGCCTCACCGGGCAGTTCCGCACCGTTTGCGTACGTGACGGCGGACATGTCCCGAAGGGCGTCGGAGAGGAGTTCCCGCCGGGCTCTCGCCTGCTGGTCAGGGGCCTCCACCGGGTCACCGCGCAGCAGTCCCTCCGCCGCGTCCTTGTCGAGCCACGCGTCCCGTTCGTCGGCCATCACATGTCCTTCTGCGTCCGCAGGCGCGAATACGTCACACCTGCGGACGCCGTGGCCTCCGGTCGTGGGCCGCGCTGCGGGGGTACGGCGGACAGCCCCGCGCGGCGGTCCGCGCCGCCGGGGGCCCCGCCGGCCGTGCTGTCGGGAGCGCCACCGGGGCCGCCGTCCGCCGCACCGGCCGCGTCGGCCTCGGCGTCCGCGTCCGCGTCGAGGAGTTCGGCCAGCCGCTTGAGCCCGCGGTGCGCGGCCGTCCGTACCGCGCCCGGGCGCTTGCCCAGCGTCCTGGCGGCGCTCTTCGCGTCGAGCCCGACCACCACCCGGAGCACGACGGCCTCGGCCTGGTCCTGCGGTAGCTGGGCGATCAGTGCCATGGTCCGGCCGGTCGCGAGCGCCTCCATGGCCTCGTCGGCCGTGTCCGAGTCGGCCGCCTTGCCGGTCAGTTCCGTCTCGTCCGCGCCGATGGCGGGGCGTCTGCCGCGCATCCGGAGATGGTCGAGGGCGCGGTTACGGGCGATCCGCGCCGCCCAGCCGCGGAACCGGTCGGCGTCGCCGGTGAAGCGGCCGAGGTCGCGGGCGATCTGGAGCCATGCCTCCGAGGCCACGTCCTCGGCGTCCGGCTCGCCGACGAGTGTCCGTAGATAGCCCAACAACCGCGGGTGCACGGCGCGGTACACAGTACGGAAGGCGTTCTCGTCCCCGTCCTGTGCCGCGAGCACCGCGGTGGTCAGCTCCGCGTCGTCCCCCAGCACTCCCACAACCTGTCCTGAAATCGCGGCCGGTCCATGCCACGCCGCCCCACGCGCTTCTGCACGCTACGGCCTTACCCGGTCCGCGTCCACGCCTTGTGCCGCCTGCCACAACTTGCTGGTGTTATGAGGTGTGACACAAAGCGCCTCCGTAACGCTGATATGAGTACGGGGCCGTGCTGCGGCCCTGGCGACGACGACCGGGGCCTCTCCTGTGGGGGGTGGCGGCCCCGGTCGTCCTCTTTTTGCCCGCCCGGGTACCGGGCCGGAAAGCGCTCGATCGTGCGGTACAGCTCGCACCAGCGGCTCGGGGCCTCGGCCTGAACCAGGGCCTGTGGGGCGGTGTTCGTACCGCCCCACAGGCCAGGTCATGCCCGACAGCCGTCAGCCACGGGCCGTACCGATGGCCTTGGCCAACTGCTCAGGCGTGCGGGTGGACAGGTAGAGGTACGGCGTGGGGTCCTCGGGGTCGATGTTCTCGATGCGTACGGCCGTGGGGATGTAGCTGCGCATGACCATGAAGGCGCGCAGATCCGCCCGGTACGTACGCCAGGCCCGGGCGTCCTCACCGGTGAGGGCCCTTGCCTCGCCCAGGGCGGCGAGGGGGATGCGGGCGTCGTCGACGGCCAGCAGGTCGTGGGTGACCCTGATGCGTACCGATCCCTGCCTGCTGACGAAGAGCCCGGCCGGTCCGCCCCCGGCCATCAGGCCGATCAGCGCGGCGACGCCGCCGTACGGGAGGAAGACCAGTGCGACGGCCAGGCCGAAGAGAGCGGCGATGGCCCACCAGGTTTTCGGTGCCGTCAGACGTTCGTCGTAGGCGGGTGGCTTGCTGCTGGTCACGGTGCTCACCTTGTCGTATGCGTCGGAGGAGGGGCGGCTGCTCATAGCGGGAGGAACGCGTTGACTCGCGGGCGGTGTGCGAGGGTGGCGCCGGACTCGATCTCGTAGAACCAGCCGTGCAGCCGCAGCGAGCGGTCGACCAGGCGGGGGGCGATCGACGGGTAGTCGCTGAGCACGTCCAGCTGGGTCAGTACGTGGCAGTGGCCCGCGGCGGTGAGGTCACCGGTCATCGGGGCCGTCGCCCCGGCGGGTGAGGGAGGGCCGTCCGCGTCTTCCGCGGCGCCGGCTCTCAGCGCGGTTTCGACGAAGCCACAGTAGGAGTGACCGCACACGATGATGTCGGTCACCTTCAGTTGCTCCACGGCGTGGTCGATCGTCCGGGACTCCCCGCTCGGCGCATGGGGCGTGAAACGCGGGACGACGGCGCCGTAGGTGCGCAGTTCGCAGAGGTCACCCGGCCGGGCACCGGTGATCAGTGCGGGTACGAGCCGCGAGTCCGAGCAGGTGATGAACATCGCGCGGGGACTGTCGCCGTCCGCGAGGGAGCCGAGGTCCAGGCTGTGTGCCGCGGCGCGGGCGGGAAATACGCCGGCCTGATCGATGAGGTACTGCATGGGGGCACGTTCTCCTTGATATGCGGGTGCGGCCACGGTCACGGTCACGGTCGCGACAGCCGGTCGTCGGTGAGCGCTTCGCACTCCTCCCCGGAATCCGGGGCTCCCGGCTCCCGGCTCGGGGCTCGCGGCTCGGGGCTCGCGGCTCGGGGCTCGCGGCTCGCGGCTCGCGGCCGGCGCCATCGGCCCCGGGATGCGCCGGTACCGGTGGGCCCGGGCGGCGGTCGCGGGCCTGCGGGCTCGCCGGACAGGCGTCGCAGGCGGTCAGCGGGTCGTTCCCGTCACCACGGCCGATCCGGCGCCGTGCCCGTCAGGGCAGGCAGGGACCGCCGATCGGCGTCGGCCGGTGAAGGGCGAACGGAGCGAGCCCATGAGGCGGAGCCCTGCCCGGGTTCAGCCGCGCCAGTACGGCCGACTTCAGGGGCGAGCTGCTTTCCCGGGTTTCGAGCTCCGGGCCCTGCCGGTGGGCGGCACCCGACGGCGGCCGGATGAACAGCAGCAGGCGTCCTACCGCCATCAGCAACGGCCTGCTCTGCCACAGCAGCCGTTCCGTGACCCCCAGCAGCCGGGCGCCGATGACCAGCGTCACCAGATGCCCGGCCAGCAGCACACCGGCGGGGGGTCCGGCGACCGCGCCGTGCTCGACGGCAGCGGTCAGACCACCGGAGGCCGGGTCCCCTCCCGCTACCGCCCGGCAGGCGCCCGGCAGTGAGTACGCGGCGTGATAGGCCACTTGGGTCGCCGCGAGGACACCGAGCACCTGCGCGTCGGTCAACCGATGACGCGTCAGAGTCACCGCGCCGGGGACGGCCACGACGGCGACCCCCGCCACGATGACCACACGGGGCCCGTGCCCCTGCGAGAGAACGTGGCCGGCCAGCGGCAGCAGCACACACAGCACCGCGAGCACCGACGCACGCAGCCCGCGCAGCACCCCGGTCGCCGGGGTGGCGGATCGTGCCGGGCCGAGCTGCATGTGTCGCGGGCTTTCGCTACGTACGTCCTCGGACGCACGGACAGGAGATAACGGCGCGGAGTGCTTCCCCGCGCTCCCTGAGAGCGTATCCACCGACGCGCAGGAGGTTCAGCCACCCCAGCGTTGCGGGACGCACAAGGCCCGTGGACCGGACGGACGACCTCCGGCACCGCCGCCGAGCGAGCGCCCGGGACTGGTCACCTCCGGACCGTTCCACCTGGTGCGCAACCCCGTCCGCACCGCACCGCACCGCACCGCACCGCACCGCACCGCACCGCACCGCACCGCACCGCACCGCACCGCACCGGCCACGATGACCGCCGGGCCGGCCCTCGCCGTCCCGAGCGGGCTTTCCCCGGTGGGTCCGGCCGCCATGATCATCGGCATCGAGCTCCAGGTCCGCCGGATCGAAGGGCCCTGCCTGGAGCGCATCCACGGCATGGCCCGGCGCCAGTACGCCGCCCGTGCCGGCCGCTTCCTACCCGGCCTCGGCAAGCTCCGTCGATGGCCGCGACGACGGTACGTTCACGGCCGTACGACCCGCCGGCCGCGGGGCCGGGGCGCCGGTCGGGCGACGAACGTCCCGTCGGCCACCTCACGGCCGCCTCGCCGCCGCCGTCAGTTCCGTGCCCGCGCCCTGCGCGAGACCACCGCGCGCAGCACGCGCTGCCCCTCCGTCGACAGATCCATCGCCCGGCGCATCGCGCCCGCGCCCGCGGCGCCCGTCGGGTCGGAGAGGATCTCCAGGATCCGGATCTGGCGCCGCAGTTCCCCCGCGACCAGCGGGCCGACGCCGTCGCCGCCGTCCGTGCCGTCCGCCGCGTCGGCCACGGCCGCCGGGTCCTCGCGGCACCGTGCCAGCCACTCGGCCGCGGCGGCGCTGCCGCTCTCGCCGACCGCGTCGAGCTTCTGATGGATCTCCAGCGCCACCACGGAGCAGGTGTCCGCCCACGCCCGCAGTGGCTCCGCCTCCCACCGGGACGGCGCGGAGCCGAGCAGCGTCCGTACGAGCGCGAGCGTGACGCCCGTACCGGCCCCGGATCCGTCGCCCGCCGCTCCGCCCGGATCCGGCTCCGGTCCCGGCTCCGCCGCGATGACCGCGTCCAGGCCGTCCCGCGCCTCCGTCAGCCGGGCCGCCCACTCGTCCGCGCCCGCGGCGGCGCCCGCCCACAGCGGCCGCAGCACATCGGCCTCCCCGGCCCCCGGCGGCAGGCACCGGTCGAGGCAGGCGAGACCGCTCGCGGCCAGGCCGCGCTCGTCCGCTTGCGCGATCAGTTTCACCAGACTCATGGACGACTCCCGTCACGGACGCAGTACTGACCAGTACTGCGTCAATCATCCGGAAAACGTCACTCCGAGATCGCGCGTAGACCACCTATAGGCCGTGGAACGCCCATGCATGCATCAACCATCTTCCAACGGCCCGCGTCCGGGGATGCCGAGTCCGTCGAGCAGCCGGAAGAAGAGCCCTTCCGCGCCCGCCTCCGGTGACTCGGGACGCCGCGCGTGCAGGACGTCGAGCAGCGGCCCCGGCTCCACCGCCGCGCCCGCCTCGACCGCCCACTCCACCGCGCGCCGCGCCGCGTCCTCCCCCGGCAGGAAGAGTTCGTCCAGCGACCGGCCGCTCGCGGCGAGATGGCGGGCCATCGGCTCGCGCGCCAGGCAGGCGTACCAGGACCCGCTCTCGGGCGCCGCCGCCTCCACCGCCACGCACTCGCTGTTCATGACGAAGCCGAAGAGCACCGGCGAGGAGAGCGCACGGGCCAGCGCCCCCATGCCGCCCGCGTCCGGTTCGCTGGGGTGGCGCCACACCTGCCAGCCGCCCGCGCGCCGCTCATGGAGCGTCAGCCCGGCCCGTACGGCGGCCAGCGCCGGCAGCTCCGCGAGCGGCGAGTCGCTCCTGCCCACCAGGAAGTAACCCCAGAAACCCATGGCCATCCCCCCAGCATGCGGTGCGCCCCGGGGGAGGCACTAGCGGTGCGTGCCACCCTGTCGTGAACCCGCCCCGTCGGCAGGGAAGGGGAGGGAGGCGCCGGTCGCCTTCGCGTGCTGCATACGGGACAGCTTCCGCACGAAGAGCAGGGCGAGTACGGCGGCCACGATGTCCAGCAGGTCCACGGCGAAGAGCGCGGCGGCGGCCTCCCTGACCTCGTCGGCCTCCTCCGCCTTGTCGTACATACGGGAGGCGTACCGCCCGAGCACCAGCGTGCAGACCCACACCGTCCACCAGGCGTTGACGAGCGCGTACGACACCCGGGGCGGCGCCCCGTCCGGTCCGCGGAGGGTGCTCGCCGCCCAGATGTCGCCCGCGACCCGGCGCGGCAGCACGAGGTTGGCGAACGGGACGAACCAGCCGCCGATGGCCCAGCCCGGTGCCATCCGCTGGGCGCCCGGGTCGAAGACCTGTGCGTTCTTCCGTACCCGGTGGAACCAGACGAGGAAGACGACGGCCGTGGCGACCACCGTGGCGAGCTGCAGCACCCCGGAGGCGGCGTAGAGCAGGTCGGCGCGGTCCAGGTCCTCGTCGGTGAAGGCGTCGAAGTCCTCGTCGACGACATCGGTCATCAGCCCGTGCACCCGGGCGCCGGCCAGCAGCGCGAAGAGGTCGGCGGCGATGACGGCGCAGAACAGGGCGACGAGCGCCGTGCACAGGCCGACCGGCGAGGCGAGCCGCGGCCCGGCGCTCCACCGGGCCGCGGCGCACTCGGCGCAGTGCCCTTCCGTGGTGGTCGCGGCTCTCGCGCGGCACTGGGAACACAGCATGTGACGTCAACCCCCCGGGGCCCGGAGCGGGCCCGCCCAAGGCCCTGAGGGCCTGTCCTGCGCCCACCCCGGGCGCCCGGGGAACATATGTGCCCCACGGGCGCCCTGTCCACAGGGTTCCGGCCGCTCCGGCGGCCCGGACGGCCCGGCGGCCCGGACGGTCCGGGGCCCCGGACCGTCCGAACGGTCCGGGGCTCCGGTGGTCCGACGGTCGGACGGTCGGACGGTTCAGACGCCGAGCTTGTCCGCGAGCGCCGTGAACGCGCTCCAGCTCAGCGGCGGCTTGTCCGGGTTCCACGTCTTCTGCGCCACCGCCGCCAGGGGCATCCGGATGCCCTGGGCGACCTGGTCCTGTGTCTGCGCGTTCGGGAAGTCGCCCCAGATCGCGAACACCCCGCCCTGGATCTGCGGCAGGTACTTCGCGGGCACCGGCTTCGTGCCGCGCAGGACCAGCGGCGTCCACTGCTCGTATATCCGCTTGCCCGTCGGATAGACGAAGTTGTTCGGCTGGCCGAGCACGTAGTAGAGGTACTCGTCGTTGAAGTTCACGACCTTGCGCCCCTCGCTCAGATACGCGACCGGCTCGCGCGCCCCGAACTCCCTGCCCGTCCAGTACTGGACCTCCATGTCCGGGTTCGCCTTCACGACGCCGCCCTTGAACAGGCCGTCGTTCCAGACCTTGAGCTTCTTGCCGTACGGGCCGAGCGCCGCGCCCCGGTCGTTCGTCCAGGCCGTCGTCAGGTCCTGGATGCGCGCGTTGGGGCCGTACTTCTGGACCGCCAGCTTGGCCAGCTTCGGGTACGACGCCTCGGGGTTGGAGACCACCAGTGCCTGGTACTCGTCGGCGCCGAGGTTCCACCACCGGCCGGGGAAGAGCTGGGCGAACTCGCTCTGGAGGTCGTCCACGATCTTCGCGGCCGCGGGCTGCGAGATGTCGATCGCGCCCTGGGTCGGCTTCCCGTTGACGTTGCGGAGCTGGAGGGAGGGGTGCGGGCGCATCACGGCGCCGAGGTGTCCGGGGGAGTCGATCTCCGGGACGACGGTGATGTGCAGCCGGTCGGCGAGCGCCAGGATCTGGCGGACCTGGGCCTTGGTGAGGTGCTGCCGGGAGACGATCTCGGGGTGGGTCGTGGACTCGATCCGGAAGCCCTGGTCGTCGGAGAAGTGCAGGCCCAGCTGGTTGAGCTTGAGGTCGGCCATCTCGCGCAGCCGGTCCTCGATCCAGCCCGGCGTGTAGTACTTGCGGGCGATGTCGAGGTTGAGCCCGCGCTGCGGGAAGGCCGGCGCGTCCCGTACGACGCCTTCCGGCATCACCCCGGCGGCCCGTACGGACTGCTTGAGCGTGCGGGTGCCGTAGAAGACCCCGGCCTCGTCCGGGCCGGTGATCCGTACCTTGCCGTCACGGGCGGTGAGGGTGTACGACTCGGCGGCGCCGCTGCCGCTCGCCAGCGCCAGCTCCACGTCGCCGGCCCGGGCGGCGACCGCGCCCCGGTAGGAGATCTTCAGCTCCTGGGAGAGCAGCTTCCCCTCGTCGGCCAGCCCCGCACTGCCCTTGGCTATGACGACGCCGCTGTCGGGTCCCGGCTTCCAGCCGGGCCCTCGGGCCGCCTCGTGCTTGCGCACGGAGGGTATGACCTCCGGTGCGGTGGAGAGCGGGTAGGACCGTGTGGGTGACGGTGTGGCCGCGGCGCTCGCGGCGGAGCGGCCCGTGCTGTTGTCCGAGGAGCCGGTGTTCCCGCTCCCGGAGCACCCCGCGACGGTGACGGCGGTGGCCAGGGCTACGGCCGCCGCGCCGGCGGCCCGGATACCCGGGGATGACCACATCACTCAAACCTCCCATGTGCGGATGTACGGCATAAGCGCGACACGATTACGGTGAAGGTCCCATGGCGGCGTCCATTCCGCGCGCCGAAACTCTCCCATCCGGGTGAATTTCGTGCAGTTGTCGGACGTCTCGCTCAAGGCATCGATAACGTTTACGACGCATCTGCCCCTTCGAGCTCAACCATTTCGTGTGCGATCACGTCTGACTTTGTGCGGGTCGTATGTGCAGGTCGCACGTGTGACAGGTGTGCACGCCCGACGCCCCTTCGTACCACCCGCCACCCGCGACCCGTCCGATCGTCACATCACGCCACATCCCCCGGGCACCCGCCCCAGGGGTACGGGCCCGACCGCTGCCGACCCACCGCGTTCGAGGAGCCTCCGCTGTCCCGCGCACCAGACGCCGGCCACCCGAACGGCACCGGCCACCACAACAACAGCACCGACCGCCCCACCGGCCTCGACCGCTTCAACGCCGCCCCGGAGGCCGACGCCGTGGCCGCGCTGCTCACCTGCTGCGGCAGCCGCCGCTGGGCCCAGCGCGTCGCCGCGCACCGCCCGTACCCCGATCTCGACTCCCTGCTCGCCGCCTCCGACGAGGCCGGGTACGACCTCCCGGTGCCCGACCTCACCGAGGCGCTCGCCGCCGAGTCCTCCGCCGTGCCGCCGCACCCCGCGCCGCCCGCCGCCAGGACCGCGCTGCACGCCGCG
The DNA here is from genome assembly GCF_042752355.1 of Streptomyces sp. NPDC059255. Classification (NCBI taxonomy): domain Bacteria; kingdom Bacillati; phylum Actinomycetota; class Actinomycetes; order Kitasatosporales; family Streptomycetaceae; genus Streptomyces; species Streptomyces sp. NPDC059255. The sequence goes on along the minus strand of NZ_JBHYZP010000028.1, from coordinate 51,678 downwards.
CACGCCGCGTACGAGAGCAGCTTCGGCCACGCCTTCGTGATCAGCCTCGACGGCCACCGGCCCGAGGAGCAGCTCGACCATGTCCTGGCCGGTATCCGCGCCCGGCTCTCGCACGATCCCGACCTGGAGCGCTCCGTCTCCGCCGACGAGCTGCGGCGGTGCGCCCGGGGCCGGATCGTCCGGCTGCTCTCGGCCCCGGAGCCCGGGGCACTGCCCGGCCAGGCAACGGGCCAGGGAGGCGGCGGCCGGCCGGGGGGCCGGGCCGCGTCCCGGCCGGCGGGCCGCCCGGCACGACCAGGGTGTTCAGGGTGGAGCGATAGCCCGTCCGTGGCTGTTTGATTGCCTGTTTGATCACATCTATGGACCCCGCGCGGAGGAACCGACAAGTCGTCGCTACCATTGCCGGGGCCGGTGGACCGTACCCGGCCGGGCGCGACCGACACCACTGTGCTTGATTGAGTAGAAGATGGCGGCCGGCCCCGATCCCCGCTCCCGGAGGGTTTTTCCGTGCCGGCTGGAACGCTGTACCGCGGCCGGGAAGGAATGTGGTCGTGGGTGGCTCATCGAGTCACCGGCGTGCTCATCTTCTTCTTCCTGTTCGTACACGTACTGGACACCGCACTCGTCCGCGTCTCACCAGAGGCGTACGACGACGTGGTGGCGACCTACAAGACACCGCTCGTGGCGCTGCTCGAATACGGCCTGGTGGCCGCGATTCTCTTCCACGCGCTCAACGGCCTGCGTGTCATCGCCGTGGACTTCTGGTCCAAGGGCCCCCGCTACCAGAAGCAGATGCTCTGGTCCGTCGTGGGCATCTGGGTCGTCCTGATGGTCGGTGCCCTCTACCCCGTGCTCGGCCACGCCGTACGCGAAGTCTTCGGGAGCTGAGAGACCGATGTCGACCGACACCACTTCCGCGATCAGCCCCGTCGAGGCCGAGGGCGGTGAGCGTCTGGAGCAGTTCAGTCCCGAGCACCCGGCTCCCGTGATCGAGCCGCCCCGCCAGCGCACCGGCAAGACCCCGAAGTCGACCCGCGGCAACTTCGAGATGGCCGCATGGCTCTTCATGCGGCTCTCCGGGGTCGTCCTCGTCGTCCTGGTCATCGGCCACCTGCTCATCCAGCTCGTGCTGGACGGCGGCGTGTCCAAGATCGGCTTCGCCTTCGTGGCCGGCCGCTGGGCCTCCCCGTTCTGGCAGGTCTGGGATCTGCTGATGCTCTGGCTGGCGATGCTGCACGGCGCCAACGGCCTCCGCACGATCATCAACGACTACGCGGAGCGCCCCAACACGCGCCTGTGGCTCAAGGGCCTGCTGTACACCGCCACGGTGTTCACCATCCTTCTGGGCTCGCTGGTGATCTTCACCTTCGACCCGAACATCCGCTAGAGCCGGGGCAGACGAGACCTATGAAGATCCACAAGTACGACACCGTCATCGTCGGCGCCGGCGGCGCCGGCATGCGCGCGGCCATCGAGTCGACCAAGCGCAGCCGTACGGCGGTGCTGACGAAGCTCTACCCGACCCGCTCCCACACAGGCGCGGCGCAGGGCGGCATGGCCGCCGCGCTCGCCAACGTGGAGGAGGACAACTGGGAGTGGCACACCTTCGACACGATCAAGGGCGGCGACTACCTGGTCGACCAGGACGCCGCCGAGATCCTGGCGAAGGAGGCCATCGACGCGGTCCTCGACCTGGAGAAGATGGGCCTGCCGTTCAACCGCACCCCGGACGGCACCATCGACCAGCGCCGCTTCGGCGGCCACTCCCGTAACCACGGCGAGGCGCCGGTCCGCCGGTCCTGCTACGCCGCGGACCGTACGGGTCACATGATCCTCCAGACGCTGTACCAGAACTGCGTCAAGGAGGGCGTGGAGTTCTTCAACGAGTTCTACGTCCTGGACCAGCTCCTCACCGAGGTCGACGGGGTCAAGAAGTCGGCCGGCGTCGTCGCGTACGAGCTGGCCACCGGCGAGATCCACGTCTTCCAGGCGAAGTCGGTCATCTACGCGTCCGGCGGCACCGGCAAGTTCTTCAAGGTGACCTCGAACGCGCACACCCTGACCGGTGACGGCCAGGCCGCGTGCTACCGCCGCGGGCTGCCGCTGGAGGACATGGAGTTCTTCCAGTTCCACCCGACGGGCATCTGGCGCATGGGCATCCTGCTGACGGAGGGCGCCCGCGGTGAGGGCGGCATCCTCCGCAACAAGGACGGCGAGCGCTTCATGGAGAAGTACGCGCCCGTCATGAAGGACCTCGCCTCGCGTGACGTCGTCTCGCGCTCCATCTACACGGAGATCCGCGAGGGCCGCGGCTGCGGTCCCGAGGGCGACCACGTCTACCTGGACCTGACGCACCTGCCGCCGGAGCAGCTCGACGCCAAGCTGCCCGACATCACCGAGTTCGCGCGGACCTACCTGGGCATCGAGCCGTACACGGACCCGATCCCGATCCAGCCGACCGCGCACTACGCCATGGGCGGCATCCCCACCAACGTCCAGGGCGAGGTCCTCCTCGACAACACGACGGTCGTCCCCGGGCTGTACGCGGCCGGCGAGGTCGCCTGCGTGTCGGTGCACGGCGCCAACCGCCTCGGCACCAACTCGCTGCTCGACATCAACGTCTTCGGCCGCAGGTCGGGCATCGCCGCGGCCGAGTACGCCGCGAAGAACGACTACGTCGAGCTGCCCGAGGACCCGGCGTCGCTGGTCGAGGCCCAGGTCGAGCGGCTGCGCGCGTCCACGGGCAAGGAGCGGGTCGCCGCGCTGCGCCTGGAGCTCCAGGAGTGCATGGACGCCAACGTGATGGTGTTCCGTACGGAGCAGACCATCAAGACGGCCGTCGAGAAGATCGGCGAGCTGCGCGAGCGCTACCTGAACGTGTCCGTCCAGGACAAGGGCAAGCGGTTCAACACGGACCTGCTGGAGGCCATCGAGCTGGGCAACCTGCTCGACCTGGCCGAGGTGATGGCCGTCTCCGCGCTTGCCCGCAAGGAGTCGCGCGGCGGTCACTACCGCGAGGACTTCCCCAACCGTGACGACGTGAACTTCATGCGCCACACCATGGCGTACCGCGAGGTCGGCGACGACGGCAACGAGTCCATCCGTCTCGACTACAAGCCGGTCGTCCAGACCCGCTACCAGCCGATGGAGCGTAAGTACTGATGGCTACCCCGACCCTGGACAAGCTCGACGCACTGGAGGCGGACTCCACCGTCTCGCACCTCATCGCGGTCACGTTCCGGATCCGCCGGTTCAACCCCGAGGTCTCCGCGGAGGCCGAGTGGCAGGACTTCCAGATCGAGATCGACCCGAAGGAGCGCGTGCTCGACGCCCTCCACAAGATCAAGTGGGATGTCGACGGAACGCTCACGTTCCGGCGCTCCTGCGCGCACGGCATCTGCGGCTCCGACGCGATGCGGATCAACGGCCGTAACCGGCTGGCGTGCAAGACGCTGATCAAGGACATCATCTCGACGGACAAGAGCGGCACGGTCACCAAGCCGGTCACCATCGAGGCCATAAAGGGGCTGACGGTCCTCAAGGACCTCATCGTCGACATGGACCCGTTCTTCCAGGCGTACCGCGACGTGATGCCCTTCCTGGTCACCACCGGCAACGAGCCGACGCGGGAGCGCCTGCAGTCCGCCGAGGACCGTGAGCGCTTCGACGACACCACCAAGTGCATCCTGTGCGCCGCGTGCACGTCGTCCTGCCCGGTGTTCTGGAACGACGGCCAGTACTTCGGCCCGGCCGCGATCGTCAACGCGCACCGCTTCATCTTCGACTCGCGTGACGAGGCGGGCGAGCAGCGCCTGGAGATCCTCAACGACAAGGACGGCGTGTGGCGTTGCCGCACGACGTTCAACTGCACGGACGCCTGCCCGCGCGGTATCGAGGTCACGAAGGCGATCCAGGAAGTCAAGCGCGCGCTGATCACGCGCCGTTTCTGACCGCCGCAGTCCAAGGGCCCGTTTCCGTTACGCACCCCGTACGGGAACGGGCCTTTGATGTGTCAGGATCGGTTGCGGAAAGCCGAGAAGGCCCACCGGGCCCGGGGAAGCGGGGAATGAACATGAGTGAGCCGAATCCGTACGCCGACGGAGAGTACAAGTGGGGTCCGGCCCAGCAGTCCGGCACGCCGGCACCGGGCACGCCCGCGGCGGGTGTCCCGCAGTACGACTTCCCGCCCCCGACCCTCGCCGAGGGCCAGTCGTTCACCCCTCCGGGATACGGCTACCCGCCGCCGCAGGCGGGCGTCCCGCACCCCGTGCCGATGGGCGGTCAGGGCGGCGGCGCGCCGCTGGTGACCCTCGGTGACATCACGGTCGTGGGCGACTCGATCATCACGCCGTCGGGCACGCTGCCGCTGCGGGGAGCGGTCTGGAACGCGACGGACATGTCGCGTACGGAGGAGAAGATCCCGACGCACGCCATCATCCTGGCGATCATCTTCTTCATCTTCTGTCTGCTGGGTCTGCTCTTCCTCCTGATGAAGGAGAAGACGACGACCGGCTTCATCCAGGTGACGGTGACCAGCGGCGGCAAGCACCACGCCGCGATGATCCCGGCCCACGACCCGGGAACGTTCCAGATGGTCATGAGCCAGATCAGCTACGCCCGGTCGCTGAGCGCCATGTGAGCGGGGGCCTGAAACCGAGCGAGGACCGGAAGCCGGGCGAGGACCGGAAGCCGGGCGGGAGCCGGAAGGACGCCAGGGCCCCCGCCACGTCCAAGACCGCGTCCAAGAGCGAGCAGACCCGCACGCTCATCCTCGAAACGGCGCTGCGGCTCTTCCAGGAGCGCGGTTACGACCGGACGACGATGCGGGCCATCGCGCAGGAGGCCGGGGTCTCCGTCGGGAACGCGTACTACTACTTCTCCTCCAAGGAACATCTCGTCCAGGGCTTCTACGACCGGATCGCCACGGAGCACCGGGCGGCGATCAGGCCCGTGCTCGACCGCGAGACCGGTCTGGAGGCGCGCCTCGGCGGGGTGCTGACGGCGTGGCTGGAGATCGCGGAGCCGTACCACGAGTTCTCGGCGCAGTTCTTCAGGAACGCCGCCGATCCGGACAGCCCGCTGAGTCCCTTCTCCCCCGAGTCGGAGCCCACCCGGGAGGCGGCCATCTCCGTGCACCGCGCGGTGCTGGCGGGGTCCGGTACCAAGATGGACCCGGAACTCGCCGACTCGCTGCCGGAGTTGATGTGGCTGGCGCAGATGGGCCTGGTGCTGTACTGGGTCTACGACCGCTCGGAGGGATGCGAGCGGTCCCACCGGCTCGCCCTGCGCGGCGCCCGGCTGATCGCGCGCGGCACCGCGCTCTCCCGCTTCCGGGTGCTGCGGCCGCTCGTACGCGAACTCCACGGGCTGGTCACGGAGTTCCTGCCGGGCATGGCCCGGGCGGCCGCCGCCCGCAAGGACGGCGGCGCCGCGCGGCAGGAGGGCTGAACCGGCCCGGTCGGAGCGCCTTGTCGGAGCTGATCGGAGCGATTCGGAGCCGGTCTCAGAGCCGGCCGAGCCGCCACAGCCGCCAGGCGCCCGTGCCGTCCGAGAGGTACTGCGCGCCGGTCACGTCCTCGCCGCTGAGGACGTAGTCCTTCTTCTGCCAGAGCGGCACGATCGGCACGTCCTCGGCCACCACGCGCTGGAGGGACTTGAAGTCCTCGGCGGCGCGCCCCCGTTCGCCGTACTGCTGCGTCGAGCGGATCAGCTCGTCGGCCTTGTCGCTCGCGTAGCCGTTGTGCAGGATCGAATCGCGTCCGATCAGGGGCTGGATGAAGTTGTCGGGGTCGGGGAAGTCCGGCACCCAGCCGATGGTGTACGCGTCGAACTCGCCGCCGGAGTAGCTCTTCTGGAACTGCGTCCACTCCTTCTCTACCACCTTCACCTTGAACAGCCCGGTCGCTTCGAGCTGCCGGCGCAGTTCGGCGGCCTCCGGCGCCGCCGCGCCGCCCTGCGCGTATCCGAGGGTGAGGCTGACCGGTGTCCGCACGTCGGCGTCGCCCTCCAGGAGGGTGCGGGCGCGCTCCGTGTCCGGCTCCGGGTAGGTGTCGAAGAACGGGGTGCTGTGGGAGGTGATGCCTTGCGGGATCAGCGAGTAGAGGGGCTCGACCGTCGACTCGTACACGTCGGAGACGATCCGCGGCCGGTCGACCACGGCGGCGACCGCCTGGCGCACCGCCTTGTCGGCCAACGGGGATCCGGACCGGGTGTTGAGGACGAGGTTGCGGATGGCGGCGCTGTCGGACTCGTTGACCCGCCCGCCGTCGGAACTGCCCTCCAGCGCGGCGATCTCGGACGGCGGGAGCTGGCGGTGGGTGACGTCGACCGTGCCGGCCTGCCAGGCGGCGGCGAGGGCGTCGGAGGTCTTGAAGTACTCGATGTCCACCGGGCCGCCGGTCTCCTCGATCGCGCCCCGGTAGCGGGTGTTGGGCTCCAGGTGGGCGGAGGAGCCCGGCAGGTAGCGGTCGAGGAGGTACGGTCCCGTACCGCCGGTCACGTCACCGTCGAGCAGCGCGTCCGCCGGGTACTGGGTGCGGTCGACGATCGAGCCCGCCCCGGTGGCCACCTTGAGCGGGAACGTCGCGTCACGGGAGCGGAGCTGGAAGGTGACGGTCCGGCCCTTCGCGGTCACCGACTTGAGCGTGGCGAAGAGCGGCGCGGGGCCGGCGTCCGCCTTGATGGCCAGGACGCGGTCGAAGGAGTACTTGACGTCCTCCGCGGTCATCCGCGCGCCGCTGGGGAAGGTGATGTCGTCCCGCAGCTCGCAGCGGTAGGTGGTGAGTTCCGAACCGGTGAAGGCGCAGGAGCGGGCCGCGTCCGGTACGGGGGTGACCGAGGCGGGCTTGAACGTGAGCAGCGACTGGTAGATGTTGCTGAACAGCGCCCAGGAGCCCGCGTCGTACGCCCCCGCCGGGTCGAGCGACGAGACGACGTCCGTCGTGCCGACGGTGATCGCTTTCGGCTCCGCCCGGTTGGCCGGAAGCAGCTGCCAGCCGCCCACGCCCGCGACCACCAGAACCAGACATGTGATGAGTATCCGCACCCGGACCGAACGCATCGTTGTGCCCCTCTGTCGCGCCCACCCCTGACCGCGATGGCGCATACCCAACCACACAGGTCTCCACCTGTGGAAGAGAAGTGGGGGCTCTTGCGGGAAACAGTCGCGTTAAGTCGAGACAACCGGTGAGTAGCTGTTGGCAACTGGGGAAATGGCCGGTTCTGAGCCGTGAAAAAGGGGTGGGGAGGGGGGGGGGGCCCGGGGCCCCCCCCCCCCCCCCACCCCGGGGGTCACGCCTGGCGCGAGGCCAGTTCGACGACGGTGATGTCGGAGGGCGCGCCGACCCGTACCGGCGGACCCCAGGCCCCCGCGCCGCGCGACACGTAGAGCTGGGTGTCCTCGTACCGCTCCAGACCGGCGACGGTGGGGTTGGCGAAGCCCGCGAGGAGGCTGCCGGGCCAGACCTGGCCGCCGTGGGTGTGGCCGGAGAGCTGGAGGTCGACGCCGTGGCGTACGGCGTCGTGGATGACGACGGGCTGGTGCGCGAGGAGCACGGAGGCCCTGGCCGGGTCGCGGTCCCCGAGCGCCTTCACGAAGTCGGGGCCGTCGCCCTCGCTCTCGCCCGCGATGTCGTTGACCCCGGCGAGATCGAATCCGGCGATCTCGACGCGCTCGTTCTCCAGGGGCCGCATGCCCAGCTCGCGTACGTGGTCGACCCACGCGGCGGCGCCCGAGAAGTACTCGTGGTTCCCGGTCACGAAGAAGGAGCCGTGCCGCGCCTCCAGACCGGCGAGGGGTGCCGCGGCCGGACCCAGGTCCTGGACGCTGCCGTCGACCATGTCGCCGACGACGGCGATCAGGTCGGGCCGGGTGGAGTTGATCGCGTGGACGATGCGCCGGGAGTGGCCGCTGCCCAGGATCGGGCCGAGGTGGATGTCGCTGACGACGGCGATACGGAAGCCGTGGGCGGAGCGCGGCAGCTTGGCGAGCGGGACGGTGACGCGCTTGACGCGGGGGCCGCGCAGGACGCCGTACGTGCCGTACCCGACGGTGGCGAGCCCGGCGGTGGCGGCGGCGCCGCCGACGACGCGGGAGACGAAGAGCCGGCGTGAGGGGCCGGCGGGTGCGGCGGTTGCTGCAGAGGCGGTGGAGGCGGTGGAGGCGGTCGTGGAAGGGGGTGCGGAGACCGGGGTGGAGGCGGTGGCGGTGACGGTGGCCGTGCCCGGCGTCGTCCCGGCGGCGGCGGGCGTCGTCTCGGCGGCGGTCGGCGTCTTCTCGACCGCGCCCGGCGTCGTCTCAGCGGTGGCGGACGGCGTGGTCCCGGTGGCGAACGGCTCCCGTGGCTCTGTCGGAGTAGTCGGCTCCGGTGTGTTTTCCGTCGCGTCCCGCCGGGCCAGACAGCGGCGCAGCAGCGGGCGCCCGGCCTCCGCCACACCCAGTGCCAGCACCAGGTACAGCAGCGTCGCCAGCCACAGGAACCCCGGCCAGGCCAGGGCCTGCTGGAGCAGGAACGGTGCCTCGGAACGACTCGACGTCATAGCGCCGACCGAGAGAACCGGCAGCAGAATAATCGCAACCGTCCCCAGTCTGCGGGCGGGCCCGGGCGCCGCCGTCGTGTCGCGCACCAGGCGCCGCCACACGTACCAGTGCGCCGCGACCAGCACCGCGACAACCGCGAGCACCGCCAGAACGACTACGACAACCACGAAGAGACCCCGCCCCTATACCTGTTGGTCAGGCTGTTCGCGCCGGAGTGCGCGGACGCCACGGAACCCGAGCACGCCGATCGCCGTCCCCAGAAGAAAGGACACGACGGCGAGCGTCAGGTGCACCCAGAAATATCCCGTCGGGTCGCCGGCGCCGTCGAAAGCAAGCCCGCTGCCGTCCTGCCAGAGATTTTTCACGAAAGTGATCCAGATGAACCAGCTCCAGACCCCGAACGCGAGCAGGAACCAGGACACGGGGCGGCTGAGCTTCATGGATTCAGTATCGCCGTCGCCCTCCGGGCGGCGGCGGCGGGGTCCGGGAGTTCCGCCGATGTCTGCGTCCATAACCAGGGCATGTACGTTCTCGGTCGTGCCCGCTCTGAAAAAGACCGCTGTGACGGTCCTCACCGCCGCCCTGCTGCCTGTTCTGACCGTGCTGCCCGCCTCGGCGGCCTCCGCGGTCCCCGAGACGCCCGAGGCGCCCGCGACCCCCGCGGCCTCCGCGGACAGCGGGTCCGACGCCGCCGGCGCGTCCGGCTTGAAGCAGCCCCAGCCGCCCGCCGCGATGTCCACCGTGGGCGGGGCGCTGCTCGGCAAGGCGGGGACGCAGGTGAATCTCGGCGCGGGCGCGCCGGTGCTGCCCAAGAAGCTGAGCGGCCGGTCCTGGATCGTCGCGGACGCCGAGACCGGCGACGTACTGGCGTCGCACAACGCGCACTGGCGGCTGCCGCCGGCCTCCACGCTCAAGATGCTCTTCGCGGACACGCTGCTGCCCAAGCTGTCCGCGACGAAGGAGTACAAGGTGACCAACACCGACCTCGCGGGCGTGGGCGCGGGCAGCAGCCTGGTCGGGGTGAAGGAGAACCTCACGTACACCGTCCACGACCTGTGGCTGGGGGTCTTCCTGCGCTCCGGCAACGACGCCGTCCATGTGCTCTCCGCCATGAACGGCGGGGTGGAGAAGACGGTGGGCGAGATGCAGGCGCAGGCCGAGGAGTTGCAGGCGCTGGACACGCATGTGGTCACGCCCGACGGTTACGACGAGAAGGGCCAGGTCTCCAGCGCGTACGACCTGACGCTGATCGCCCGTTCCGGTCTCCAGAAGAAGGAGTTCCGGGAATACAGCTCGACGCAGAGGGCCAAGTTCCCCGGCGAGTTCTCGAAGCCGAAGGAGGGCGAGAAGAAGGAAGGCTTCAAGCCGGTACGGGAGAACTTCGAGATCCAGAACACCAACCGGCTGCTGACCGGCGCGGGCGGTGTCGCCCAGTACCGGGGCATCGCGGGCGTCAAGAACGGCAGCACCACCCACGCGGGGAACACCTTCACCGGGGTCGCCGAGCGCGACGGCAAGAAGCTGCTGGTCACGGTCATGAACCCGTCGTCCACGGAGGCCCACGCGGTCTACCAGGAGACGGCCCGGCTGCTGGACTGGGGGTTCGCGGCGAGCGGCAAGGCGAAGCCGGTGGGGGTGCTGGTGCCGCCGAAGTCCGCCCGTACGAACGCGTCGCCGAACCCCACGCAGGTGGGATCCGACGACGGCGCCGGCCACGACGGCCGGCCCGTGGCGGCGGCGAACAGCGGCGGTACGGGCGGGGCCGGGGTCGCGCTCGGCATCACGGGCGGGGCGCTGGTCCTGCTGGCGGGCACGGCGTACCTGGTCAACCGGCGCTGGCCGCTGCCCGACCTGGTCCGGCGCCGTCCGCGCGCGTAGCACCCCCGTACTCCTCCCGGCCGTCGTACTCCTCCCGGGCGTCGTCACCATCCCTGCCCCCGTCGGCGTTGTCGCCGTCGTCGCCGGGCTCCGTCCGCTCCGTCTCCGCTTCCGGTTTGCTGCCCGTCGCCGTCCAGGCGGCGCAGAACAGCAGCAGCTTCGCCGTGAAGTTGATCCACAGCAGCAGCGCCACCGGCACCCCGAACGCGCCGTACATGCTCTTCGTCGCCACGCCGCTCATGTAGCCGCCGAGCAGCAGCTTCAGCAGTTCGAAGCCGACGGCGCCGAGCAGCGCGGCGACGACGAGGCGGCGGCGCGGCGGATGGACGCGGGGCAGCAGCGTCAGGACGTAGAGGAGGAGCAGGAAGTCGGCGACGACCGCGACCGCGAGGGCGGCGGCCTGGAGGAGTACGCCGCCCGCCCCGCCCCGGGGGATGGAGAGCTGCTCGGCGCTCCAGCCGACGGCCGTCGAGCCGAGCCACGAGGCGCCGACCGAGGCGAGCCCGGCCGCGCCGAGGCCCAGCAGGACCACGGCGTCCTTGCCCTTGAGCAGGATCGGGTTGCCGTCCTGCGGGTCCTCCAGCTCCCAGACGGCCCGCAGGCACTCCCGCATCGAGCCGATCCAGCCGATGCCGGTGAGGAGCAGCAGCGCGCCGGCCACCACCCCGACGGTGCCCGCGTTGGCGACGAGGGCGTTGATGTCGAGCTGCTGCGAGATGCCGGGCACCTGCTTCGCGATGTTCTCCTGGAGCCGGTCGAGCTGCCCCTGGCTCAGCAGCGCGGCGCCGATCGCCGCGCCCACGGTGATCAGCGGGAAGAGCGCGATGAAGCTGATGAACGTGATGGCGGCGGCGAGGCGTGTCCAGTGGACCCGGTCGAGCCTCTCGTACGAGCGCCAGGCGTGGGTCCGCATCAGGCGCGCCACGACCGGACCGATGACGGGGAGGTTTTTCAGCCAGTCCATGCGGAGGTCCCTACCCCCATTCATACGAGTATCCCTGCGGCCATCACGACAAAGGCGCTCAAGAGTGAGATATAGGGTGATCCTGGCGATACGGTCGCGTTCATGCGCTCACCGATGAAGGACGCCTCCGGTATCCCGCACGGCTCCGGTATCCCCCAGGCCCCCGGCATCCCGTACGCCCCCGGCATCCCGCGGTCCCTGCTCCTGCTCGGCGGAACGTCGGAGATCGGCCTGGCCACCGTGCGCCGGCTGATCGTCCGCGGCGCCCGTACGGTCTGGCTGGCGGGCCGCCCCTCCCCCGCTCTGGAGGCCGCCGCGGCCGGGCTGCGGACGCTGGGCGCGGAGGTGCGTACCGTCGCGTTCGACGCCCTGGATCCCGGCGCGCACGCGGAGGCGCTGGGGAAGGTCTTCGCGGAGGGCCCGGTCGGTCTGGTGCTGCTCGCCTTCGGGGTGCCGGGCGACCAGGCGCGGGACGAGGCGGACCCGCCGGCGGCGGCGCGGGTGGCGCAGACGAACTACACCGGCGGGGTCTCGGCCGGGCTGGTCTGCGCGGCGGCGCTGCAGGCCCAGGGGCACGGCGCGCTCGTGGTGTTCTCGTCGGTGGCGGCGGAGCGGGCCCGGCGCGCCGACTTCCTCTACGGGTCGGGCAAGGCGGGCCTGGACGCGTTCACGCAGGGGCTGGGAGACGCGATGCAGGGCACCGGGGTGCGGGTCATGGTCGTACGGCCCGGCTTCGTACGGCCGTGGACGCCGGCGCGGCCCGGGCAGCCACCGCGGGACCGGGCGCAGGCGCCGACGGCCCTGACGATGGCGGCGACGCCCGGGGAGGTGGCCGTGGCGGTCGAGGCGGGGCTGCGGCGGGGCGCGGAGACGGTGTGGGTGCCGGGGGCGCTGCGGATGCTGGCGGCGGCGCTCCGGCTGCTGCCGCGCCCGCTGTTCCGCAGGCTCCCCATCTGAAAGCTGAGGGGCTCAGGGGCTCAGGGAGGCGGGGCGGTCGGCGGGGGTGGACTGGGAGGGCACCCCCTGGGTCTCCGTACCGCCGCCGAACGCGTACTCCTGCACCTTGCGCCAGACGCCGTCCGTGCCCTGTTCGTAGAGGGCGAAGGAGGCGCAGCTCCACTCCGCCGCGTACTCCGACAGCTCCTCGTAGGCCCGGTCCATCGCCTCTTCCGCGATGCCGTGCGCGACGGTCACATGCGGGTGGTACGGGAACTGCAGCTCGCGGACGAGCGGCCCGGAGGAGTCTCTGACCCGCTTCTGGAGCCAGGCGCAGGCCGAGGCGCCCTCGACGACCTGGATGTAGACGACCGGGGAGAGCGGGCGGAACGTTCCGGTGCCGGAGAGCCGCATGGGGAAGGGCCGGCCGGCCTCCGCGACGGCGGCGAGGTGCGCCTCGATCGCGGGCAGCGCGGACGCGTCCACCTCGGTGGGCGGCAGCAGCGTGACATGCGTGGGGATGGACTGTGCGGCGGGGTCACCGAAGCCCGCACGCCGCTCCTGGATCAGAGTGCCGTAGGGCTCCGGGACCGCGATCGAAACGCCGAGCGTTACGGTCCCCACGTCGTTCTCCTCAGTCTCTCTGTCGGTCTGTGTCGGTCTCTGTGTCGGTCCGGATGGTCGGTCCGGGTCGGTCCGGGTCGGTCTCCGCGCCGGCCAGCGGGCCGGTCGGGGCCGGCTTCCGGGCCGCCGGGTCTGCCGGGCATCCGCCGCCCGCCAGTGTGACGGTCGCACCGCCGTGCTGGCCAGCGCTCGCCGGACCGGGGGCCGGCATCAGTACATGGCGTAACCGTCTGACGTACCCGCGTCACACGGATTCGTCCATACGGTGGCCCCTTCGTGGCCCCTCCGGACACCCGGTCCGGCCACCTGGCTCAGTGTCCGTCCGGGGCCCGCCCGGCGCCCGTCCGCCGCCCGCTCAGTGCTTGGCGGGCAGGAATCCCACTCTCTCGTACGCCTGGGCCAGCGTCTCCGCGGCGACCGTACGGGCCTTCTCCGCGCCCGCGGCCAGGACGGCGTCCAACGTCTCGGGATCGTCCAGATATTCCTGGGTGCGGGTCCGGAAGGGTGTGACGAATTCGACCATCACCTCCGCCAGATCCGTCTTCAGCGCGCCGTACCCCTTGCCCTCGTACCGCTGCTCCAGATCCGCGACGGGCGTCTCCGTGAGGGTGGAGTAGATCGTCAGCAGATTGCTCACGCCGGGCTTGGCCGCCGCGTCGAAGCGGATCTCCGTGCCGGTGTCGGTGACCGCGCTCTTGATCTTCTTCGCGGTGACTTTCGGCTCGTCGAGCAGGTTGACCAGGCCCTTCGGCGTGGACGCCGACTTGCTCATCTTGACCGCGGGGTCCTGGAGGTCGTAGATCTTGGCGACCTCCCTGACGATGTGCGGCGCCGGGACCGTGAACGTCTCCCCGAAGCGGGAGTTGAAGCGCTCGGCGAGGTCGCGGGTCAGCTCGATGTGCTGGCGCTGGTCCTCGCCGACCGGGACGGCGTCGGCCTGGTAGAGCAGGATGTCCGCGACCTGGAGGATCGGGTACGTGAAGAGGCCGACCGTGGCGCGGTCCGTGCCCTCCTTGGCGGACTTGTCCTTGAACTGCGTCATCCGGGACGCCTCGCCGAACCCCGTGATGCAGTTCATGACCCAGGCGAGCTGCGCGTGCTCGGGGACATGGCTCTGGACGAAGAGCGTGCACCGCTGCGGATCGAGCCCGGCGGCCAGCAGTTGGGCGACGGCCAGCCGTGTGTTGGCGCGCAGCGCGGCGGGGTCCTGCGGCATCGTGATCGCGTGCAGGTCCACGACCATGTAGAACGCGTCGTGGGTCTCTTGCAGCGCCACGTACTGGCGCACCGCACCGAGGTAGTTCCCGAGGTGGAACGAGCCTGCGGTGGGCTGGATGCCGGAGAGGGCACGGGGACTTTCTAGGGCCATGTTCAGCATTGTCTCAGGTGGGACCGACAGCTCGAAACTGTTCAGCCGGGTGACACCGCGGGCAAGCTTTCATCGTCCGGACTGCGCGCGACGAAAGAAAGTGGGGCCGTGCCCCGCGGACGCGGCAGAGCTTTGCCAGTCTGCCCTGAACGGATCGGAGAGACCCGTGTCGACTACGGAGAGCGCCATCGCCTCGGCGGAAGCCCACAGTGCGCACAATTACCATCCGCTGCCCGTCGTCGTCGCCTCGGCGGAGGGCGCGTGGATGACGGATGTCGAGGGACGGCGCTTCCTCGACATGCTCGCCGGGTACTCGGCACTCAATTTCGGCCATGGCAACCGGCGGCTCATCGACGCCGCCAAGGCCCAGTTGGAGAAGGTGACGCTGACCTCCCGGGCCTTCCACCACGACCGGTTCGCGGAGTTCTGCACGGAGCTGGCCGCGCTCTGCGGCATGGAGATGGTCCTGCCGATGAACACCGGCGCGGAGGCGGTGGAGACGGCGGTGAAGACCGCGCGGAAGTGGGGGTACCGGGTCAAAGGCGTGCCGGACGGCATGGCGAAGATCGTCGTGGCGGGCAACAACTTCCACGGCCGTACGACGACGATCATCAGCTTCTCCACGGACGCGGAGGCCCGCGCGGACTTCGGCCCGTACACCCCGGGGTTCGAGATCGTGCCGTACGGGGACCTCACCGCCATGGAGGCGGCGCTGACCGAGAACACCGTGGCCGTGCTGCTGGAGCCCATCCAGGGCGAGGCCGGGGTGCTGGTGCCGCCGCCGGGCTATCTCGCCGGGGTGCGCGAGCTGACCCGGGCGCGGAACGTGCTCTTCGTCGCGGACGAGATCCAGTCGGGGCTCGGCAGGACGGGCGCGACCTTCGCCTGTGAGCACGAGGGCGTGGTGCCGGACATGTACGTGCTCGGCAAGGCGCTCGGCGGCGGGGTGGTGCCGGTCTCTGCGGTCGTCTCCTCGGCGGCGGTGCTGGGCGTGCACCGGCCCGGCGAGCACGGGTCGACGTTCGGCGGGAACCCGCTGGCCTGCGCGGTGGCGCTGGAGGTCATCGCGATGCTGCGGACCGGCGAGTTCCAGCAGCGGGCGGCGGAGCTGGGCGACCATCTCCACCGGGAGCTGGGGCTGCTGACGGGCGGCGGGGCGGTGGCGGCGGTGCGCGGCCGGGGGCTGTGGGCCGGGGTGGACATCGTGCCGTCGCGCGGCACGGGGCGGGAGATCTCGGAGCGGCTGATGGAGCGGGGCGTCCTGGTGAAGGACACGCACGGCTCGACGATCCGGATCGCTCCGCCGCTGGTGATCAGCAAGGAGGACCTGGACTGGGGGCTCGACCAGCTGCGGGCGGTGCTCGCGGAGTAGCGGAGCAGTAGCCGTGCCCCCATCAGGATGACCGCTCAGGGGACGACGGCTCAGAGGATGACGTGGGGCAGGAAGCGCGCGTACTCGTCCGTGATCAGGCCCGACGACTCCCGGATGCCGAGCCCCGCCGCCTCGTCCCCGACCACCCACGCGCCGAGCACCACGTGGTTGCCGTCGAAGGCGGGCAGCGGGGCCAGTTCCTGGTAGCAGCACGCCTCGTCCCGTACCACCGGGCGGCCGTCCGGCTCGTGGATCGTGACCCCGGCGCCCTCCCGGCCCAGCAGCGGTTTGGCGACATAGCCGCGGGAGGCGGCGAGTTCGCGGGGGCCGTCGAGGTGGGCGGCGAGGAGGTGGGGGTGGCCCGGGTTCAGCTCCCAGAGGATCGCGAGGAGCGCTTTGTTGGAGAGGAGCATCTTCCAGGCGGGTTCGATCCAGCAGGTGGTGCCCGTACCGCCGCCGTTGTCGAGGGTGTCCAGGACGTGCGGGCCGAACCGGTCGGTGGCCAGCCACTCCCAGGGGTAGAGCTTGAAGCAGGTGCGGATGTAGCGGAGCCGTTCGTCGACGAAACGGCCGGAGAGCCGGTCCCAGCCGATCTCCTCGACGGAGAGCGCCTCGGTCGCCAGACCGGCCTGTGCCGCGGTCTCGCGCAGATACGCGACGGTCATCAGGTCCTCGCCCAGTTCGTCGCCGTCGGAGTGCGCGAAGTGGACGGGGCCCGGCGGCAGCAGGGCGGCCTGCCGACGCCAGGCGTCGACGAGGCGTTCGTGGAGGGAGTTCCACTGGTCGGCGCCGGGGAAACGGTCCTCCATCCAGAACCACTGGGCGCTCGCGGCCTCGACCAGCGAGGTGGGGGTGTCGGCGTTGTACTCCAGCATCTTCGCCGGCCCCGATCCGTCGTAGTGCAGGTCGAACCGGCCGTACAGGGACGGCAGTTCGGCGCGGCGCCGCCAGGACTCGGAGATCAGCGCGGCCAGCCGGGGGTCGGTGACGCCGAGGTCGGCGAACCGGTCGTGCGCGACGATGTGCGCGGCGGCGTCCAGGCAGAGGGCGTGCAGTTCCTCGACGACCTCTTCGAGGGCCTCCACCTCGGGCAGGGTGAAGGTGTAGTAGGCGCTCTCGTCCCAGTACGGGCGCAGGGAGCCGTCCGGGTAGCGGGTGAGCGGGTAGACGACGCCCTGTTCCTCGACGGTCCGCTGCCAGTCGGGGCGCGGGGCGATGGTGTGACGTTTCATCAGCCGCCGCCGGAGCCGGAGCAGCCGAAGCCGCCGCGGTCGACCGCCGTCTTGTCGAAACTGCCGCCCTCGACCTTGCCCTTGCTGTTGGAGCCCCCGTAGTAGTACGAGCCGCTGCCACCGCTCTTGCACTGGGAGCTGGGCAGGGTCTCCTTGGTCGTACGGTCGGCGCACCGCTTGTCGGGCTCCGATCCGCAGGAAGTGAGGGCGAGCGCCAGCACCCCCATGGACCCCAGCACGACCGTGCTCGACCTCAGCTTCCGTTCCCGTGCGGTCATGTGCCGCACCTCCCCCGTGGTGTTCGATTCCGGCCAAGAGGCCGCTCGAACACCTTAGATGGCCGGTTCGGCCACTTGTAAGGACGGTGCGCCGTCTGTTGCCCGGATGTGTCCGCCGGAGAGGACCTAAGGTCGCTTTGTGCTTCTCGGGATGATCTGCGCACTGGGTTCGGCGGTCTGTTACGGCACCGCGTCCGTGCTCCAGGCCGTCGCGGCGCGCGCCGCGGAACCCGGGACGGGGTCGGGGGTCGATCCGGCCCTGCTGCTGCGGGCGCTGCGGCAGTGGCGGTACGCGGCCGGACTCGGCCTGGACGGGCTGGGGTTCGCCCTCCAGATCGTCGCGCTGCGCGCGCTGCCGATCTACGCGGTGGGTGCGGCGCTCGCCGCGAGCCTGGCGGTGACGGCGGTGGTCGCCGCGCGGGTGCTGCGCGTACGCCTCAGCTCCACGGAGTGGGCCGCGGTGGCGGTGGTCTGCGGCGGCCTGGCGATGCTGGGACTCGCCTCGGGCGCGGAGGGGCACGGCACGGGCCCGGCCGCCCTGCGCTGGGCCCTGCCGGCCGTCGTGGCGGCGATCCTCCTGGCGGGCGCGGTCGCGGGGCGCCTCCCCGGCCGGGCACGGGCGCTGGTGCTGGGGCTGGGCGCGGGGTTCGGCTTCGGGGTGGTGGAGGTGGCGGTCCGGCTGATCGACCCGGCGGATCCCCTCGACCCCGGGAACCCCGCGCTCTGGGCGGTGCCGCTGGGCGGCGGAGCGGCGTTCCTGCTGCTCACCTCGGCGTTCCAGCGCGGCTCCGTGACCACGGCGACGGCGGGTCTGGTCCTCGGCGAGACGGTCGGCCCGGCCCTGGTGGGCGTGGCCTGGCTCGGTGACCGTACGCGGGACGGGCTGGCGTGGCTGGCGGTGACGGGCTTCACGGTCGCGGTGGCGGGAGCGCTGGCCCTCGCCCGCTTCGGCGAACCGCCGCCGCCCGCCGAGCCAAGGGGAAAGCCTGGCGAGTAGATGCCAGAGAGTGATCGAGCCATTGCCCACGGCGATCACGGTGAGCGACGATGTCCCGTATCCGATGAAGCCGTATCCGATGAAGAGGAGGTGACCATGGGTGGTCACAGCAAGCCCGATCCCGCCCCCTCCCAGGGCAAGCCCCCGCCGGGGAACTCCGACAGCAAGGTGCCCGATCCGCCACCGCCCACCGGCAAGCGGAGGAAGCAGGGGTGACGGTCCTCGACCTTGTGGACACCGGTCCCGTGGACACCAGTCCCGTGGACATCGACGCGTACCGGCGGCGGCTTGCGGACGACATGGCGGCCCGGGGCTGCTGGCCGGAGGATTCGCCCTGGGTCCGCTCGGCCGTCGATGCCCTGCCCCGGCACCGGTTCGCCCCCGAGCGGGTCTGGGTGTGGGACGGCGAGGAGTACCTGCCGGTGGACCGCGCCGCCGACCCCCGGGGATGGGCGGGCGCCGTGTACGCCGGGTCGTACGACTCCACGGTCATCCAGGTCACCGACGGCCTGCCCACCTCCAGCCTGTCCTGCGTCTCCGTCGTGGCCGACATGCTCGACTCGCTGATGCCCGAGCCCGGCCACCGGGTCCTCGAACTCGGCACGGGAGCGGGGTGGAACGCCGCTCTGCTCGGGCTGCGCGCGGGCGCCGGGCGGGTCGTCAGCGTGGAGTTCGACGCGGGGCTGGCGGACGCCGCGCGGGAGCGGATCAGGAGCGCGGGCGCGGAGGTGTCGGTACGGGTGGGTGACGGGTCGCGCGGGCTGCGGGACGGGGCGCCGTACGACCGGGTGATCGCGACCTACGCGGTGGAGGAGGTGCCCTGGGCCTGGGTGGCGCAGACCCGCCCCGGCGGCCGGATCGTCACCCCGTGGGGACGGCTCGGGCATGTCGCGCTCACGGTGGCCGGCGACGGCCGGTCGGCCTCCGGCTGGATGCAGGGCCTGGGGATGTTCATGCCCAGCCGGTACGCCGCCGGACCGGGCCCGGGGTTCCACGCGATCCGTGATGCCGTCCCGCCGGAGACGGAGTCCCCGTTCTCCAGGGACCCTTCGGCGCTCGCGGACGGGAACGCGCTCTTCGCGCTGCGGGTGCTGCTCCCCGACGTACGGATCACCACGGAGTCGGGCGGAGACGGCATGCGCGCCCTGCTGCACGACGGCCGTTCCTCCTGGGCGACCCTCTCGGCGCCCCTCGCCGGGACGGCGGGCCGCCCGGCCCGTGCATACCCGGCCGTGGCCCGTCAGGGCGGGCCCCGGCGGCTGGCCGACGAGGTCGCGCGGGCGTGGCGGAGGTGGGAGAGCGCGGGCGCGCCGCCGCTCCACGACTTCGGCATGACGCGGACGCCCGACGAGCAGTACATCTGGAGCGGCGACCGGGAGACGGGACCCCGCTGGGCGCCCGGGTAGCCGGCGTTCGGTGCCGTGAACCGCGCGGCCGTTCGGTGCCGTGCCCGGCGCGGGCCGTTCGGTGCCGTGCCCCGCGCGGGCCGTTCGGTGCCGTGCCCGGCGTCACGGCAGGGCCCGGCACAGGGCGTCCAGGGCGCCCGCCCACGCGCTGTCGGGCGGGGTGCCGTAGCCGACGACCAGGGCGTCCGGGCCCGGCGGTGTCGACGGATGGCGGAAGTCGGCGAGGCCTTCCAGGGCCAGGCCCTGCCAGGCCGCGCCCTCGACCACCGCGCGTTCCATGCCCGGCGGCAGTTCGATGACGGCGTGCAGCCCGGCCGCGACCCCGGTCACCCGGACGTCGGGGGCCCGGTCCGCGAGGGCCTCGGTGAGCTGGTCGCGGCGGCGCCGGTAGCGCAGCCGCATGGCGCGGACGTGGCGGTCGTACGCGCCCGAGGCGATGAACTCCGCGAGCGTGAGCTGGTCCAGCGCGCTCGACGCCCAGCCGGTGGTCTCCTTCACCGCCGCCACCTCCTCCACCAGCCCGTCCGGCACCACCAGCCAGCCCAGCCGCAGCCCGGGGGCCAGGGACTTGCTGGCCGTACCGAAGTAGACCACCCGCTCCGCGTCGAGCCCCTGGAGCGCCCCGACGCGCTGGCGGTCGTAGCGGAACTCCCCGTCGTAGTCGTCCTCCAGGAGCAGTCCGCCCGTGGCACGCGCCCAGTCGACCGCCGCCGCGCGCCGGTCGGGGTGGAGGGCGCCGCCCGTCGGGAACTGGTGCGCCGGGGTCATCAGCACCGCGCCGACGCCCTCGGTACGGGCCAGCTCCGGCAGTTCCTCGGTGCGGGTGCCGCGCGCGTCGAGCCCGAGCGCGGGCGTGCGGATCCCGGCGCCGGTCAGCTTGGCGCGGTGGTGCCGCAGCCCGTACGCCTCGACGGCCACGGCCCGCACCCGGCGCGCCCTGAGCACCTGCGCGAGGAGGCTCAGCCCGTGGACGAAGCCCGCGCAGACCACGATCCGCTCGGGGGTGACGTCCACCCCGCGCGCCCGTGCCAGGTAGTCGGCGAGGACGGTCCGCAGCTCGATCCGGCCGCGCGGGTCGCCGTAGCCGAAGGCGTCGTACGGCGCGGTGGTCAAGGCGCGGCGGGCCGCCGTCAGCCACTGCGCGCGGGGGAACGCGGCGAGGTCGGGGGTCCCCGCGAGCAGGCTGTGCGCGGCGCGGCCCGGGTCCCGGCGGCCCCCGACCGCCACCGGCGCGGTCCGGCGCGGCGCGGAGCGCCTGGCGACCCGGGTGCCCGAGCCCTGCCGGGCGACGAGCCAGCCCTCGGCGACGAGCTCGGCGTAGGCGTCGGCCACGGTGTTACGGGCCACGCCCAGATCGGCGGCGAGGGAACGGGAGGACGGCAGCCGGGTGCCGGGCGCGAGCCGGCCCGTACGGACGGCGTCCCGCAGGGCGTCCATCAGGCCGGCCCGCAGCCGGGGGCCGTGCAGCTCCAGGTGGAGGTCGCCGCCGAAGGAGACCGTCGGCCCGCGCGGACCGGGCGGCCGGTCCGTGTCCGACGACCGGTCCCTATCCGATGACCGGTCCCTATCCGATGACCGGTCCGTATCCGATGGCCCGTTTGCGGACGACGGCCCGTTTGCGGACGACGGCCCGCTGGCGGACGATGGCTCGGGGCGCCGATTGGCCCAGGAATCTGTCATGGAAATGGACCATAGCCCTGTGCCACTGACGGCGTAGCGTCGTACCCATGACGACAGACACGACAGACACCACGACAGACACCACGAACGCGACCGGCACCCTGCCCGAGCACACCCCCCGCCTCGACCTCGCCCGGCTCGTCCCCGACGTCTACAAGGCCATGGTCCGGCTGGACGCGGCGGCCCGGCAGGGGGTGGACCCGACCCTGCTCGAACTGGTCAAGATCCGTGCCTCGCAGCTCAACCACTGCGCCTTCTGCCTCGACATGCACTCGAAGGACGCGCTGGCGGCCGGCGAGTCGGTGGAGCGGATCGTGCAGCTCAGCGCGTGGAAGGAGTCCCGGCACTTCTACACGGCGAAGGAGGTCGCGGCGATCGAGCTGGCCGAGGCGATCACCGTACTGACCGTCGGCTTCGTGCCGGACGAGGTGTACGAGAGGGCCGCCGCGCACTTCGACGAGACCGAGCTGGCCCATCTCATCTCGGCGATCACGGTGATCAACGCCTGGAACCGCTTCGCCGTGACCACCCGTGGCGTCCCGGGCCACTACACCCCGGGCACGCACAGGTGACCGTCCCCGCAGCCTTGCGCGCGCTCCACCACGGCTGTCCGGCCGTTCGCCGGCATGCATCCGACCTGGGCGAGGACGGCGGGGCTTACGGGTGACGGCCGGTCAGCGCACCGGGCCGGCCGGGGCGGGCAGTGCCGTCCCGGGAACGACCAGGTCGGCCAGGGCTCGGGTGGCCGCGACCAGGTCGGCGTTGCGCTGGTCGGTGCCGAGCGCCCAGGCCACCGCCGCGTCATGGGGCTTCCCGAACTCCTCGTGCCGGGCCACGAGCCGGCCGACCCGGTCCCGCTCGTCCGGTGCGCAGAACCACACCTCGTCCAGCTCCGCCCGTACCCGCGCCCAGGCGCCCGTCCCGAGCAGCAGGTAGTTGCCTTCGGTCACGATCAGGCGGGCCGTCGGCGGCACCGGGATGACGCCCGCCAGCGGCTGCTCCAGCGTCCGCTCGAAGCCCGGCGCGTAGACGATGTCGCCGGACTCCTCGCGCAGCCGCCGCAGAAGGGCCGCGTAGCCCGCCGGGTCGAACGTGTCGGGGGCGCCCTTGCGGTCGCGGCGGCCCAGCCGGTCGAGTTCGGCGTCGGCGAGGTGGAAGCCGTCCATCGGGACGTGCGCGACCCAGGGCGGTCCTTCGCCGTTCAACTCGGCCACCAGCCGTTCGGCGAGTGTCGTCTTGCCCGCGCCGGGGCTGCCGGTGATCCCGAGGACGGCCCGGCGCCCGGGGCGGGCCAGTCCGGCGGCCCGCCTCAGGAGGTCGTCGAGGGTCATCCGCGGGCGCCGCTCACGGCCAGGTGCTGGGCGATGAAGCCGCGCGCGTGGCGGGCCAGGTCCGTACCGTCGGACCACAGGTCCCGCCAGATCGCGAGGTCCGCGGAGAGCCCCGGAGCCACCACCGCCGAGGAGAACGACTCGAAGGTGATCGGTCCGGTGTAGCCGATGTCGGCGAGCGCGTGGAAGAAGGCCGTGAAGTCCAGATGGCCGGAGCCGAGGTAGCCCCGGTGGTTCTCGCCTATGTGGACGTAGCCGAGCCGGTCGCCGGTCTCCCGCACCGGCCGGACCAGGTCGTCCTCCTCGATGTTCATGTGGTAGGTGTCGAGGTGGATCAGGACGTTGTCCTCGCCGATGTCGTCCGCCAGGGCCAGTGCCTCGCGGGCGGTGTTGACGACGTTCGTCTCGTAGCGGTTGCAGATCTCCAGGCCCAGCGTCATGCCCAGGCCCCGGGCCTCCCCGGCGAGCCCTCGCAGCACAGAGACCACGTTGGCGCGGCCCGCCGTGCTCAGCGGGGAGCCGTACTTGCCGAGCGCGCTGTAGAGGGCGCCGGTGAAGTGGGTTCCGCCCAGGCCGTGGGTGACGGCGAGGGAGTCGTGCAGCAGCTTCTCGCCGCGCTCGACGACGGCCGGGTCGGCGCTGGAGACGTCCGCGTCGAAGGCGAGCCCGCGCGAACAGGCGACCTTCAGACCGGCGTCGGCGATCTCCTTGCGGGCCGCGCTCACGTCGAGGTTGACGGAGTCGTGCAGCGACAGCTCCAGCAGGTCGAACCCGGTGGCCCGGGTGCGCTCCACCGCGTGGCTCACCGAGGCGGGTGAGGTGTCGCCCGCCCACACGAGGGCGTGCACCCCGATCGGGTTCACGGGGCTCGCGCTCGCGGTGGTGTCGGCTGTGGCCGGGGCGGCGGTCATGGTGGGGGACTCCTCAGTCAACTCGGGCTCCCGTGATGAGGGAGACGATCTCGTCGCCGGTGGTCTCGGCGGTGCGCCGGCCGCCGACGCAGCGGCCGGCGCGCATCACCCACACCTGGTCGCTCAGACGCATGACCTGGGCGAAGTTGTGGCTGATGAGCAGCACGGTGTGGCCCTTGTCACGGAGATCGAGGATGAGTTCCTCGACCTTCGCGGTCTCCTGGACACCCAGGGCCGCGGTCGGCTCGTCCATGATGACCAGCCGGGAACTGAAGCCCGCCGCACGGCAGATGGCCACGGCCTGCCGCTGGCCGCCGGACAGCCGGCGCACCCGGGAGCCGACCGCCGGCACGTTCACCGCGAGGGTGGACACCATCTCCTGGGCCCGGCTCCGCATCGCCCGGCGGTCCAGGAACGCGACCGGACCGAAGCGGCGTACCAGCTCCCGGTTCAGGAAGAGGTTCTGCCAGACCGTCAGATCCTCGACCAGGGCGAGGTTCTGGTGCACGGTCTCGATGCCGGCCTCGCGGGCGTCCTCCGGGGAGTGGAAGTCGACGGGCCGGCCGTCGAAGAGGATCCGTCCGCCGTCCGGGCGGTGGATGCCCGAGATGCAGCGTACGAGGGTGGACTTGCCGGCGCCGTTGTCGCCGACGAGCGCGGTGATCTCCCCGGGCCGCAGCGTGAGCGAGACCTCGGCGAGGGCCCGCACGCTGCCGAAGGACAGGGAGACGTCCTCGCAGGCGATGAGCGGTTCGGCCGCGGCGGCCGACCCGTCGGAGGGAAGGGGATGGGTCATCGCTGGAACCTCGTGAGGAAGGCCGCGAGCACCACGACGATGCCGACGGACAGCGGCTGGTAGAACTGCGAGACGCCGAGCAGGGTCAGCCCGTTGACCAACGCGGTCAGCAGCAGGGCGCCGATCACGGGACCGGCGATGGTGGCCCGCCCGCCGAACAGGCTGACTCCGCCGAGCACCACCGCGGCGACCGAGTTGAGCAGGAACGAGGTGTTCGCCGCGGGCTCCGCCGCGCCGACCCGGGCCACCAGCAGGACAGCCCCGAGTCCGGCCAGCGCGCCGGAGATCACATACACCGCGATCTTCACGCGGGCCGTGCCGATGCCCATCGCGGACGCCGACTCCGGCGCACCGCCGGTGGCGAGGACATGGGTGCCGAACCGGGTGCGGAAGAGCACGACATGGGCCACGGCGGCGACACCGGCCGCGATCAGGAACGTCCAGCCCAGCATGCCGAGGCCGCCCGTGGACAGGCTCAGCAGCGTGCTGTCGACCACCGTCACCGGCTTGCCGTCCGACAGGATCAGCGCGAGCCCGGAGGCGGCCGACAGGGTGCCGAGGGTGACGATGAAGTCGGTGATCTTCCCGCGTGCCACGATCAGGCCGTTGGCCGCGCCCACGGCCGCCGAGGAGACCACCGCCAGCAGACAGGCTGCGCCGAGTCCCCAGCCCGCCTGGTACGCCTGGCCGAAGCAGACAGCGCCCAGGGTCATGGCCGAGGCGATCGACAGGTCGATCCCGGCGGTCGCGATCACAAAGGTCTGGCCGACCGCCAGAATGATCAGGATCGCGGCGGCCACGAGCATGGACTCGATGTTGCCGATGCTCAGGAACGTCGAGTTGGCGCTCTGAAAGACGATCACCAGCACGACGAGTCCGACCAGCGCGGCCCAGTCGGCCCAGAAGCCGACGTCGCGCAGGCGCGCGGCCCAGGCCCGCTGGTCCGGCCCGCGCTGGGGAGCCGCGAGTGTTGCGTCAGTCATGGTCTTTCGTTTCTCCTCCGAGGGCACGGCCGCAGGCTCACTTGAGCAGTGCCGCGAACGGGTCGTCGTAAGCGCCGAACGGCTTCGGCGTGCTGGCCAGCGCCTTGTCCGCGTCCGCCTTGGTGACGAGTTCCACAGGCGCCTTGACGTTCGCGGGCAGGGTCTTGCCCTTGGCCGCCGCCTGGCATGCCTCGACGCCCATCTGCCCGATGGCGTAGGGGTACTGGGCCACGGTCGCGTCGAGGGTGCCGGCCTTGACGGCCTCCAGCGCGTCCTTGACGCCGTCCACGCTGATGACCCTGACCTTGCCGGTCCTACCGGCGTTGGCGATGGCCTGGGAGACGCCGAGTCCCATGTCGTCGTTGGCGACGAAGAAGCCCTTGAGGCCGGGGTGCGCGCGCATCACGTTGGTGGCGGCGGTCAGCGCGGTCTGCCGGTCCCAGTCGGCCGCGACGGTCTGCACGACCTTGAGGTTCGCGCCGATGCCCTGCCCGAAGCCCTCGACCCGGGCGCCGCTGGTGACGTCGCCGGCGATACCGCCGATCACTGCGACGTCCCCGCCCTCCGGCACCAGCTTCGACATCTGCGCGCCGGCCGTCTTCCCGGCGTCCGTGTTGTCCGTGCCGATGTACGTCGTCGGCGTAGCCTTCGCGGCCTTCGCGGCCTTGGCGTCGACCGGGTTGTCGATGTTGACGATCGTCTTGCCCGAGGCGGCGGCCTTGGCGAGCCCCTGCACCAGGTTGGTGGCGGAGATCGGGTTGACGATGAAGCAGCCGTACGACTGCCCGGCCAGCCCCGCGAGCTTGTCCGCCTGCCCAGTGGTGTCGGTGATCGAGTTGGCGGCCTGCACCTTGACCGTGACGTCGCCGGTCTTCGCCTGGGCCTGGATGCCCTGCTCCATGCTCTGGAAGAAGGGGTTGTCCAGCCCTTTGATCACGGCGGCGTACTCGGTGCTGCCGGCCGAACCCGAACCGGACGAGCCTCCCGAGCCGCAGGCGCTCAGCGCCAGCGCCCCGGTCACGGCCAGCACGGTCCCGATGACGGCTCTGCGGTCTGTCACAGCTCTGTGAAGTGTGCGCATGGGGTTGTCCCTTTCCCACTGGATACGTGCAGACCGTACGACTCCTTATGGAGCCTGGCAATAGCGCTTTCGACTTTTTTAGTCAGAAGAACCGGGACTTCCGTCCAGTGACCGTCATAGCTAAAGTGTCGGGGTGGATACGACGCAGCCAGCTGCCGCCCGGTCAGGGACGAGTCCGGGCGAGATCCTGGCCCTCTTCCGCGACGTCCCCGACGGCCTCACCAAGACCGACGTCGTACAGCACACGGGCCTGTCGCGCACCACGGTCAACCAGCGACTCGACGGTCTGCTCGCCGCCGGCCTCCTCGTCCCCGCACCCCGGGACGCGCGCACGCGGGGCCGCCCCGCCGGACGGTTCGTCGTCAACCGTGACCGAGGGGTCCTGCTCGTCGCCGACCTCGGCGCGACCGGTCTGCGCACCGCCGTCTGCGACCTCGCGGGCGAGGTCCGCGCCGAACGCGAGGTCGCGTCCGACGTGACGGACGGACCCGAGGCCGTACTGGCCGTCGTGGACGGCCTCTTCCGCGAGCTCCTGCCGGAGACGGGGCACGTCGAGTCCGACGTCCTCGGTATCGGGATAGGCGTACCGGGTCCCGTCGACTTCGCCACCGGACGGGTCGTCAGCCCGCCGATCATGACCGGCTGGGACCGCTACGACATCCCCGGCCACCTCGCCCCCCGCTACCGCTGCCCCGTCCTCGTCGACAAGGACGTCAACGCGATGGCCTACGGCGAACACCGCCTGAGCTACCCCGACGTCGACCATCTGCTCATGGTCAAGATCGGCACCGGTGTCGGCACCGGCATGATCGCGGGCGGCCGGATCCACCGCGGCGCCGACGGCGCGGCCGGAGACGTCGGACACATCCAGGTCACCGTCGACGACATCGACGAACCCCCCGTCTGCCGCTGCGGCAACACCGGCTGCGTGGAGGCCTACGCGGGCGGCTGGGCCCTGGTCCGCGACCTGCGCGCGGCCGGCCGCGACGTCGCCGGTGTGGACGACGCCGTCCGCCTCATCCGCTCCGGCGACCTCACCGCCGTACGTCTCGCCCGGCGCGCAGCCCGCATCCTCGGCGTCGCCATCGCCGACGCGGTCAACATGTTCAACCCGCGCGTCATCGTCTTCGGCGGACAACTCGCCCACACCGAAGAGCAGTTGTTCGCGGGGATCCGCGAGGTCGTATACCGTCGCTCACTGCCGCTGGCCACCCGCAACCTCCAGATCGTCCGCAGCGCCCTCGACGCGCGCGCCGGAGTCATGGGCCTCTCCCAGCTCCTGGTCGACGGGCTCTACGCACCGCACCGGGTCCAGGAACTCATCGACGGCGTCCCCGAGGCCCACCCGGCGCCGTCGGAGCGGACCGTCGCCGCACCCTGACCGCGTACGCGGGTGCCCGCGGGACACGGCGGCCGGTCCCCGCGGGGCCGGCCGCCGTACCGTCGTCACCCGGCGTCGGCCCCTCGCGGCCCGCCGGCGCCGGCTTCGGGAGCAGGAGACTCACCTGTTGAGGCGGCCGGCGGCCTCCGGGCGCCTACTTCGCCGGCAGCCACTTCCGCCACGTCGGCTCGTTCGCCCCGACCCACTTCTCCGCCGCTTCCTCCGGTGTGAGCTTCTGCTCGGCGATCATCAGGGCGACCTCGTTCTGCGCCTCGGTCGTCCAGCGGAAGTTCTTCAGCAGGGTCGCCGCTCCGCCGCCCTTCTCCGCGAAGTCCGCGTTCAGGTACTTCTGGAGCGGGGTGTGCGGATAGGCGCAGGCGACCTTCTTCGCGTCGGCGTCGCAGCCCTCCTTGTACTCCGGGAGCTTCACCTCCGTCATGGGAACCTTCTGGAACAGCCACTGCGGGGTGTACCAGTAGGTCAGGAAAGGCTTCTTCTCCTTGGCGAACTGCTTGATCTGGGTGATCTGGGCCGCCTCGGAACCCGAGAAGACCACTTGGTAGTCCAGTTTCAGATTGGCCACCAATGCCTTGTCGTTGGTGACGTACGACGGCGAGCCGTCCAGCAACTGGCCCTTGCCGCCGCTCTCCGGGGTACGGAACTGGTCCGCGTACTTGTTGAGGTTCCGCCAGTCCGTCACGTCCGGGTGCTGTTTCGCGAAGTACGTGGGGACGAACCAGCCGATGTGGCCGGTGACCCCGAGCCCGCCGCCCGGTGTGATGGTCTTCTTGTCCTCGATGTAGCGCTGTTCCTGTTCCGGGTGGCCCCAGTCCTCCAGGATCGCGTCGACCCGGCCCTGGCTGAGGGCGTCCCAGGCGGGGACCTCGTCGATCTGGACGGTGTCCACGCGGTAGCCCAGCTCGTGTTCGAGGAGATATGTCGCCACGGCCACATTGGCCTGGGCCCCCACCCACGACTGCACGGAGAGGGTGACGGTCTTCGAGCCCTGCGCGTTGGCGTACGGGGACGCCTGCTTGGTCATGTCGGCCGCGCCGCAGCCGGTGACGGCCAGCAGCGCGGCCACCGAGGCGAGGACCCCCGCCGTACGCGGACGGACCCACCCGCGGGAACGCGTTCCGGTGCGTGCCATGTCAGGCCCCCTTCCTCTCTCCACCACGGCGTTCCGTGGGCTGGGTCACCCGGTCCAGCATCAGACCGAGGCAGACGATCGCGGCGCCCGCGACCAGGCCGGTCGCCAGGTCGCCCTGGGCCAGGCCGAACACCACGTCGTAACCGAGCGCCCCGCCGCCGACCAGTCCGCCGATGATGACGACGGCGAGGACGAGGACCACGCCCTGGTTGAGCGCGAGGCGCAGCGCGGGCCCGGCGAGGGGCAGTTGGACCTGGCGCAGCTGCTGGCCGCCGGTCGCGCCGAGCGAGCGCGCGGACTCCAGCGCCGCCGGGTCGACCTGGCGCAGCCCCTGGGTGGTGATGCGGACGACGGCGGGCAGCGCGTAGACGACGGCGGCGGCCACCGCGGGGGCGCGGCCCACGCCGAAGAGCGCCACGACGGGGATCAGGTAGACGAACTGCGGCAGGGTCTGGAAGACGTCGAGGACCGGGCGGAGCAGCGCCTCGAAGCGGGCGCTGCGGGCCGCCGCGATCCCGGTGGCGAAGCCGATGACCAGGGTGACCGCGACGGCGGCCAGCACCTGGGAGAGCGTGTCCAGCGAGGGCTTCCAGACGCCGAGCACGCCAATGGCGGCCAGCGCGAGGACGGCGGTGAGCGCGGTCCGCCAGGTGCCGATGAGCAGGGCGAGCGCGGCGACGGTCAGCAGCAGCGCCCACCAGGGCAGCCCCTGGAGTCCGCCGCGCAGCGGGTCGAGCACCCAGGTGGTGAAGCGGCCGGCCCAGTCGGCGGTGCCGCCGACGACGGGGACGCCCGAGTAGAGGTGGGCGGTCATCCAGTCGACGGCGGTGTTGACGGGCCCGGCGATGGCGAGCGTCCACCCCGCGGGCCAGTCGAGCCGGTCCAGGAGGCGTCCGGCGAGCGCGACGAGGGCGGCGGCGCCGGCCGCCACGGCCCAGCCGCGCCATCCCGTACGGAACCGGGCCGCCACCGCCGACGGCGTACCGGAGAAGCCGGATCCGCCGGAGGCGGACGTACCGAAGGCGGACATACGGGAGGCGGGCCTACCGGGGCGGGCGGCGGCGCGGTCCAGGCCGGAGCCGGCCGCGGCGGTCGTCCGGTCGAGGACCACGGCGAGCAGCACGATCGGCAGCCCGGCGGCGAGCGCCGCGCCGACGTCGACCGAGGCCAGCGCCTGGTAGACGCGGTCGCCGAGGCCCCCGGCGCCGATCACGGAGGCGATGACGGCCATCGAGAGGGCCATCATGATCGTCTGGTTGAGGCCGAGGAGCAGCTGTTTGCGGGCGAGCGGCAGGCGCGCGGTCAGCAGCCGCTGCCACGGCGTCGCGCCGAGGGAGGTGACGGCTTCCATCACGCCGGGGTCGGCGCCCCGCAGGCCGAGCGCGGTGAGCCGGGCCATCGGCGGGGCCGCGTACACGACGGTCGCCAGGACCGCCGCGGGGACGCCGATGCCGAAGATCAGCACGACCGGCAGCAGATAGGCGAAGGCGGGCAGCACCTGCATGGTGTCGAGCACCGGGCGCAGCGCGCGGTGGAGCCGGTCGGAGAGTCCGGCGGCGAGGCCGAGAAGCGCGCCGGCCACCACGGACGCGGCGACGGCGACGACCATCAGCGCGAGCGTCTGCATGGTCGGCACCCACATGCCGAGCACCCCGCACAGGGCGACGGAGCCGGCGGTGGTGAGGGCGAGGCGCCCGCCCGCGACGCGCCAGGCGATCAGGCCGGCCGCCGCGGTGACCCCGGCCCAGCCCATGGCGAGGAGCAGCAGGTAGACGGCGCGCACGGAGAGGACGACGGCGTTGCTGACATGGCCGAAGAAGTAGAGGAAGAGCGGGTGGCTGTCGCGGTTGTCGATGATCCAGTCGCTGGCGCCGCCGAGCGGGCCGGACAGGTCGACGGTCAGCGCCTCGGGCCAGACGGTGCCGGGCCAGCGGGTGAGGGCCAGCGGGACGAGGACGGCGGCGAAGACCGCGAGCAGCAGCAGCTTGCCGAGCCCGCGCCGGCGGCCCGACGTCGCGGCGAGGGCCCCCAGGGTCCGGGAGGTTCCGGGGGCTCCGGGGGTGCCCGTGGCGGTGGTCATCGGAGGGCCGCCGCCTCTCCGTTGCCGGGCCGCGCCGCCGCGTCCGTACCGCTCCCCGGGCCGCTCGCCGCGTCCGTACCGGCGACCACGCCGAGCAGGCACGCGTGGTCGACGACGCCGACGAGCCGGCCCGCGTCGACGACCCGCGCCGCCGTGTCGCCGGAGCGGGCCACGGCCTCGATCGCCTCGGAGACGGTGGCGGTCGGCGCGAGGGCCGGGCCCGTGGCGGTGTCCCCGGGACCACCGGGCCGCATGGCCGCGCGTACGGTGATGACCTGCTCGCGGGGTACGTCGCGGACGAAGTCCCGTACGTACGCGTCGGCCGGCTGCCCGACGATCTCCTCGGGCGTGCCGAGCTGCACGATCCGGCCGTCGCGCATCAGCGCGATGCGGTCGCCGAGGCGCAGCGCCTCGTTGAGGTCGTGGGTGATGAAGACCATCGTGCGGCCCTCCTCGCGGTGGAGCCGGATGACCTCCTCCTGCATCTCGCGGCGGATCAGCGGGTCGAGCGCGCTGAACGGCTCGTCGAAGAGGAGCACCTCGGGGTCGACGGCGAGCGCGCGGGCCAGCCCGACGCGCTGCTGCTGGCCGCCGGAGAGCTGTCCTGGCCTGCGGTCCTCCAGCCCGTCGAGGCCGACCTTGCCGACGACCTCGGCCGCCTTCGCGCGGCGTTCGGCGCGGGCCATGCCCTGGATCTCCAGGCCGTAGGCAACGTTGTCCAGCACGGAGCGGTGCGGCAGCAGGCCGAAGTGCTGGAAGACCATGGCGGCCCGATGCCGGCGCAGGGCGCGCAGCCGGGTCCGGTCCATCGACAGGACGTCCTCGCCGTCGATGGCTATCGCGCCGGACGTCGGCTCGATGAGCCGGGTCAGACAGCGTACGAGCGTGGACTTCCCGGAGCCCGACAGGCCCATGACGACGAAGACCTCGCCCTTGCGGACGTCGAAGGAGACATCGCGTACGGCGGCGGTACACCCGGCGCGTTCCCGCAGCTCGGGCGCGGGGAGCGCGGCGAGTTCCGGGTCGGCGGGTACGCGGGCGGCCCCCGGGCCGAAGACCTTCCACAGGTCGCGTACGGCGAAGACGGGCGGCTGTCCGTCCGTACCGCGCGTGCCCGTGCCCCCGCCCCCGCTCCCGCTCTCCTCGGTGACGGCTTCGGATCGGTCGAGTTCGCTCATCGGATCAGCCCTTTCTCCTCGGTGGCTGCCTCGATGAGCAGTTCCGCGCACTTCTCCCCGACCATCAGGACCCCGATCATCGGGTTGACCGCCGGCATCGTCGGGAAGACCGACGCGTCGGCGACACGGATGGATTCGAGTCCCCGGATCCGCAGATCGGGTGCGACGACGGCCTGTTCATCGGTGGCGGCACCCATCCGGCAGGTACCGGCGGGGTGGTACACGGTGTGGGCGCACTTACGGGCGTACTCGCTCAGTTCCTCGTCAGAGGTGATCTCCGGGCCCGGCGCGACCTCGCGCTTCAGCCAGGCCGACAGCGGCTCGGCGGCGGCGACCCGGCGCGCGATCCTGATGCCGTCGACGAGCGTGCGCCCGTCGTGGTCGTCCTCGTCGGTGAAGTAGCGGAAGTCCAGGGCGGGTTTGACCTCCGGGTCCGCGCTCGTGAGGTACAGCCGGCCCCGGCTGCGCGGCTTGGGGATGTTCGGGGTCATCGACACGCCGTGCTCGGGGCGTTCGTACCCGATCCGCTCAGGGTTGTCGGTGAAGGGGATCTGGTAGAAGTGGAACATCAGGTCGGGGCCCTCGGTCTCCGGGTCGCGCCGGACGAACAGCCCCGCGTCGGAGTCCATCGCCGAGTTCTCCGGGATCGGCCCGTCGGTCTCCCAGACGATCACCGACTCGGGGTGGTCGAGCAGGTTCTCGCCGACGCCCGGCAGGTCGTGGACGACGGGGATGCCGAGCTTCTCCAGGTCCGCGCGCGGGCCGATGCCGGAGTGCAGCAGCAGCCGGGGCGTGTCGACGGCGCCCGCGCAGACGAGGACCTCGGTGCGGGCCTCGACCAGCTTCTCCGTACCGTCCGCCGTCCGCACCCGTACGCCCGTGGCGCGGGTGCCCTCGAACTCCAGCCGGTACGCCCAGGTCTCCAGCAGCAGGTGGAGGTTGGGGCGGTCGAGGAAGGGGTGGAGGTAGGCGACGGAGGCGGAGGAGCGCTTGTTGTTCTCCGGGTGGTACGCGAGGTCGAAGAAGCCGACGCCCTCGTGGAAGGGCTTCCGGTTGAAGCCTTCGACGCGGGGGACGCCGAGCGCGGTCTGCGCGGCGTCGACGAAGTCGCGGGCGATGGCGTTGCGGTCGCGCTCGTCGACGGGCACGACGTTGTTGCGCAGCCGGGCGAAGTACGGGTCCATGGAGCCCGCGTCCCAGCCCTCGGCGCCGGCCGCGGCCCACTCGTCCCAGTCGGACGGCAGCGGCTTGAAGGCGATGAGCGTGTTGTGCGAGGAGCAGCCGCCCAGCACCCGGGCGCGGCTGTGCCGGATGTGCGAGTTGCCGCGCGGCTGCTCGGTCGTCGGGTAGTCGTAGTCCAGCTCGCCGCCCAGCAGACCCATCCAGCGCCGCAGGGTCAGTACGTCCTCGCGGTCGACGTCCGAGGGGCCGCCCTCGATGACGGCGACGGTGACGCCGGGGTGCTCGGTGAGCCGGGAGGCGATCACCGAGCCGGCCGTGCCGCCTCCGACGACGACGTAGTCGTACGTGTCCACCGTCCCCGTCGTCTCCGTCGTCTCCGTCAGGTCCGCCATGTCCACGAGTGGTCTGCTCCTCTGCTGGAGGGTCGTACGAGGTTCTTGCGGCGCTGTTCCAGCGCGGTTCCGGTGCGGTTCCGGGCTTGTTCCAGGCCTGTTCCGGTACGCGTACGCCGATACGTACGTCAGCCCGCGAACCAGCGGACCGGGCGCGGTTCGAGGTTCTGGTAGACGTGCTTGGCCTCGCGGTACTCCGCGAGCCCTGCGGGCCCCAGCTCACGTCCGATGCCGGACTTGCCGAATCCGCCCCACTCGGCCTGCGGGAGGTAGGGGTGGAAGTCGTTGATCCAGACGGTGCCGTGCCGCAGCCGGCCGGCCACGCGCCGCGCGCGCCCCGGGTCCGCGCTCCACACGCCGCCCGCGAGCCCGTACTCGGTGTCGTTGGCGAGGGCGACGGCCTCGTCCTCCGTACGGAAGGTCTCGACCGTCAGGACGGGGCCGAAGACCTCCTCCCGTACGACGCGCATCTCGCGGTGGCACTGGTCGAGGACGGTCGGCTCGTAGAAGTAGCCGCCTTCGGGCCGGGCGGCGGACGGCGCGGGCCGCTTGCCTCCGGAGCGCAGCACGGCGCCCTCGGCGAGCGCGGAGGCGACGTACTCCTCGGTCCTGGCGAGCTGCCGCGCGGAGACGAGCGGGCCGCACTCCACGGCGTCCTCGGTGCCCCGGCCGAGGCGGATCCGGCCGGCGCGGCGGGCGAGTTCCGCGACGAAGCGCTCACGCAGGGACTCCTCGACGATGAGCCGGGAGCCGGCGGAGCAGACCTGGCCGCTGTGCATGAAGGCGGCGTTCAGCGCCTGGTCGACGGCGGTGTCGAAGCCCTCGTCGGTGGCGCAGGCGTCCGCGAAGACGACGTTCGGGTTCTTGCCGCCGAGTTCGAGGGCGACCTTCTTCACGCCCGGGGCCGCCGCCTCCATCACCTTCGTACCGCTGCTGAGCCCGCCCGTGAACGAGACGAGGTCCACGTCGGGGTGGGCGGAGAGCCGGGCGCCGACCGGGTCACCGGCGCCGGTGACGAGATTGGCGACGCCGGGCGGCAGTCCCGCCTCGGCGAGCAGGTCGATGAGGTCGACCGTGGAGAGCGGGGTGATCTCGCTCGGCTTGATGACGAACGTGTTGCCCGCGGCGAGCGCCGGGGCGATCTTCCAGCTCGCCTGGAGGAGGGGATAGTTCCAGGGGGTGATCAGCGCGCAAACCCCGACGGGCTCGTGGACGACCACACTGTGGACGGTGTCCGAGCCGGCGTCGACGACCCGGCCGCCGCTCTCGTTCATCACGAGGTCCGCGAAGTAGCGGAAGGCGTCCGCGACGCAGTCGACGTCGACGCGCCCCTCTTCGAGGGTCTTGCCGGAGTCCTTGCTCTCCAGCAGCGCTATCTTCTCGCGGTTGCGTATCAGCAGGCCGGCGGTCCTGCGCAGCAGCGCGGCCCGCTCGGCGACCGGGGTACGCGGCCAGGGGCCGTGGTCGAAGGCGGCCCGCGCGGCGGCGACCGCGACGTCGGCGTCCTGGGCCCCGCCCTCGGAGACGACGGCGAGCACCGTCGCGTCGGCGGGGTCGAGGATGTCCCGCGTGGCACCGGAGGCGGCAGCACGCCACTTTCCATCCACATGAATCGTCTGTTGTGCCGACACGTCGCGTATTGCCTTCCATTCCCGGAACATTCCTCACCAGCGAGAACTGGCGATTCAGGCATCTGCCCAGGGGCGTGGAAAGCATGCGTACGGCGTGACGGAAAGTGCCTCGTGTCACTCGGCGGGTGTCACTCGACGGGTGTCACCTCGGCAGGTATCACCTCGTCGGATGTCACCTCGTCGGGTGCCACTTCCCGTCACGCCCTCTTACGGTGCTCAGTCCTCCGCGGGCTCGTCCTGGACCCGGAGTCCCGCCACCCACAGCGGCATGAGCCAGTGCGTGATCAGTGCCACAGCCAGGGCGTACGGCAGCGACACCGTCACATCCGTGTCCCCGAGCACCCGGGCCCCGATGAAGCCGAGCGTGCCGCCCAGCAGCAGGACGAGCATGGTCCGGTGGGCCCGCGCGCCGACCCGGTCGCGCTCCGCGCGCTGCCGCTCGTCCAGCACCCGGCCGCGCAGCTCCAGCAGCCCGCGCGTGGCGCTGTTGATGACGCCGGTCGCCAGGCACCAGGGCAGCAGCAGCCCGATCGCCACGAAGAGGAGCCAGCTCCGCTCCGTGGCGTGCGCCACGCCCCAGGTCACGGCGATGGACACGGTCAGCGCGATGTGGGTGGCGACGACCAGTCTCCGGCGGGCGGCCGTCGCGTGGAACGGCCGGGCCTCGCCCCGGTTCATCAGCGCGCGCATGCGCCGGTCGTACGCCGTGGGCGCCGGCGTCGGCGCCGCCCGCCCTGCCGTCTCTCGTGCGGTCATCACTGCTTCCTCCCGTAGACCTTGTCCGTGAGCGGGCTGAAGGGTTCGAGGGAGAACAGCGCCTCCACCGGGAGGCCGAAGTACTCCGCGATCCTCAAGGCCAGGTCGAGGCTGGGGTTGTACTGCCCGCGCTCGATGTAGCCGACGGTCTGGTAGTGGGCTCCCACTGCCTCGGCCAACTGCTGGCGGGACACGTTCCGTTCGGCCCTCACCACGGCCAGCCTGTTGTGCACCTGCTCGCTCATGTATAAGAAGTACTACATTCACGAGGAGGTTGACAACACCGGTGGCGCGAAAAAGCCCCGTACGGCCGGTGGTGGTCCGGCGGTACGGGGCCTTCGTTCAGCGGGGTCCGGTCAGATCAGGCCGATCGGATCAGACGGGTCGGATCAGACGGGTCGGATCAGGCGGTCAGATCAGGCGGTCAGATCAGGCCGAGCTCGCGCACCGCGTCGCGCTCCTCCGCCAGCTCCTTGACCGAGGCGTCGATCCGGGCGCGCGAGAAGTCGTTGATCTCCAGGCCCTGGACGATCTCGTAGGCACCGTTCTCGGTGGTGACCGGGAAGGAGGAGATCAGGCCCTCCGCCACACCGTAGGAACCGTCCGACGGGATACCCATCGAGGTCCAGTCGCCCTCGGCGGTGCCGTTGACCCACGTGTAGACGTGGTCGATGGCCGCGTTGGCGGCGGAGGCGGCCGAGGACGCGCCACGGGCCTCGATGATCGCCGCGCCGCGCTTGGCGACGGTCGGGATGAAGGTGTCGGCCAGCCACGCCTCGTCGTCGACGGTCTCCGCGGCGTTCTTGCCGGCGATCTCCGCGTGGAAGATGTCCGGGTACTGCGTGGCGGAGTGGTTGCCCCAGATCGTCAGCCGCTTGATGTCGGAGACCGTGGCTCCGGTCTTCGCCGCGAGCTGGGAGATGGCGCGGTTGTGGTCGAGGCGCGTCATGGCGGTGAAGCGCTCGCGAGGTACGTCCGGGGCCGCGGCCTGGGCGATCAGGGCGTTGGTGTTGGCCGGGTTGCCCACGACGAGAACCTTGATGTCGTCGGCGGCGTGGTCGTTGATCGCCTTGCCCTGCGGCTTGAAGATGCCGCCGTTGGCCGCGAGCAGGTCGCCGCGCTCCATGCCCTTCGTACGGGGGCGGGCGCCGACCAGCAGGGCGACGTTCGCGCCGTCGAAGGCGACGTTCGGGTCGTCGGTGATCTCGATGCCGCGGAGCAGCGGGAAGGCGCAGTCGTCCAGCTCCATCGCGGTGCCCTCGGCGGCCTTGAGGCCTTGGGGGATTTCGAGGAGACGCAGCTTGACCGGCACGTCCGCGCCGAGGAGCTGGCCGGAGGCGATGCGGAAGAGCAGCGCGTAACCGATCTGGCCGGCCGCGCCGGTGACGGTGACATTCACGGGAGTGCGGGTCATGGCGGTCTCCGTAAGACAGTCTGGCGGTGGGGGTCCCTGCCCCTGATGCGGGACATCTCCCCAGCACCATTCCGCATGGGGACCGGTGTTCGACCGTCCGTCATCCGAATCTTGACGTGAAGAGATATCCAGCGGTCAGGCTATCCGACCCGGGACAGCCCGCGCCCGCGCCCCCTTTGTGGGGCACCTCACGGCGCGGGCGGGTGCCGGTGCGGGTATCCGTGCAACGGCCGGTGCGGGACCTGTCGGAGTGGCGCGCCGGAGCCGGTACCGGAGCCGGTGCGGGTGGTCGCCTCACTGCGGGGGCGTGGTGCAGCCCGTCTCGCCGGTCTTGAGCGTCGCGCAGGCCTTGACGCTCGCCTCGTCCGGCGCCGCGGACATGGCGGTGTACGCGTTGGTGGCGGTCTCCACCGCGCCGCTCTGGCTCTCCCCCTTCACGGGGGTGATCCGTATCTCGTCGCCGAGGGCCGCCTGCGTTATTCGCGCCCAGGCGGCGCCGCAGGTCTCGCTGTAGCGGACCTCGACCAGCGCCGTGCCGACCGTGGCGCTCGCGATCGTCCGGGCGAGCTGCCCGCCGCACCCCATGGCTTCCGGGTCCTTGCCGGCGCACGCTTCACCGGCACACTTCACCCCTTCGGGGAGCACCGGTGCGCTGGTGGACGCCTTGGGCGACGGGGACTGCGCGACCGCCTTGCCGTCGCCGTCACCGCCGAGGCTGGTCAGCGTGAACGCGGCGGCGATCACCACCAGCGCGCCGACCACACCGGACACGAAGATCGTCGCCTTGCGCCGGCCGCCCTTGCGTCCCGAACCGGAACTCGAACCGGAACCCGGGCGAGGGCCGTTGCCCGAGCCGGGACCTGACGGCCCGCCGGGTGCCCGCCGGGCCGTGGCAGGGGCCTGCGACGCCCCGTCCGCCCGGTGTGCCCCATGGGCTCCGTGAGCCCCTTGCCCGGGTACGGAGCCACGCCCGGGGCCGAGACCGACCGTCGTGCCACCGCCGTCGCGGGAGGCGGCCCCGCCGGCCCCGCCCGCCCCGATGACCGGATTCTTTCCGGACTCGGCGAGCGCTGTCCGCGCCTGGGAGATACGGATCGCTTCCATGGTCATGTCGTGACGCATCTCGGAACGGCTCCAGGCCCGCTCCGCCAACTCCCACATCGTGGTCAGATGGCCCTGATGGGTGCCGGTGACCTGGGCCAGTGCGACGACCGCGCCCTTGGGCGGGAGCAGCCGCCCGCTCAGATAACGCTCCCACGACGTCTTGCTGTAGCCGGTTCTGTCGGACACGGCGGCGATGCTCAGACCACTGCGGTCGACGAGCCTGCGCAATTGGCTCGTGAACTCACTGACCTCCGGATCGAGCCCTTCCGGTAGCGCCTTCCAACGAGGCATTCCGCCTCCCCCTTGTCCCCCCGCACGTGCCTGATGAACCCCGCGCTGTCCCTGCTCCCCCGCGCCGCCCTTGCTCCCCGGCGCCGTTCCCCCCGCGCCGTTCTCCCGCCGCCGCGACGGGCGCGCCCAGCCAGGATGCCAGGACCTGGGTGAGCCTCGCACGGGAGCATTCGGAACCGTACGGACGCGTCGGCGCGCGCCCCCGGCCCGAACACCACTTCAGTCTCCCATCCGTTGCGGACTCTTCACACCATGGCGGAATCTTCACTTCCGTGCCACAGGCACCAAGGAGATCTTGAAGGGGTTCCGCCGGTCCGTGCCGCTGAGTACACCGCCACGGACAGACGGCGCCCGTCCTTCGTCCTTCTCGTCCTTCTCGTCCTTCTCGTCCTTCCGGGGCCTATGGCCGCTTCCAGTCGAAGCACTCCTCGGCGGCGGTCGCGTCGGCACCCGTCGCGTCGGCACCCGTCGCCTCGGCAGCTGTCGCCTCGGTACCGACGCAGATCCGGGCCGAGGCCGCGTTCCCGTCGCCCGCGATGTCCGTGGAGAGATAGCTCTCGGCGGCGCGCGCGTCCTGGACCACGATCCGCTGGGCCTGCCCGCCGGGCACGCTCAACTCCGCGTACTCCCCCACCCGTAGCCCGGTCGTCCGCAGCCACAGGGCGCGGCACGTCTCGCCGTACCGGAGTTGCAGCCGCTGTCCGCCCGAACCCGTGAACGTGGACAGGGTCGTCACCATGTCCCCGACCGCGCAGGCCATCGCCCCCGGGTTGAGCCCCACGCAGGCGGCGCCGACGCACTTCGGCGCCACCGGGTTCGCCGTACGCCACTCCGCGGCCACGGGGGGCCGCCCGCCCGCCGCTCCGGCCCCCTCGCCGCCGGGCGGCCGGGCGACGACCAGCGCGATCGCGCCGGCGCCCACCACCGCGGCGCCGACGAGCAGCCACGCGGCGAGGCGTCCGCCGCGCCTGACGCGTCCGCCGCGCCCGTCGCGCCCGCCAACGGGGGCCGTGGCGACGGAGGCCATGCCCGCGGGGACCGTGCCGGCGGCGGCCGTGTCGGCGGCGGCCGTGTCGGCGGTGGCCGTGTCGGCGGTGGCCGTTCCCGCCCGGCCGCTCCAGGCCGCGTCGGCCAGTTCCCAGAGAGCGAGCAACCGGTCGGCCGGCTCGCGCGCCTGCGCGCACAGCACCGTGACCGCCGTCCTCGGCACGGGTTTCGTACCGTTGAGGTAGCGCTGCCAGGACGACTTGCTGTACGGCGTCCGCGCGGCCAGGGCCGCCAGGCTCAGCCCCGTACGCTCCCGTAACGTGCTCAACTCGGCGGCCAGCCGCGCGCATTCGGCGGCCACCGGGTGTCCGACGGTCACCTGCGCAGCTCCCCCCAGGTGTCGGGACCGACGATGCCGTCGCTCACCAGGCCGCGCCGGGCCTGGAACTTCCGTACCTCTTCCTTGGTACGGACGCCGTACAGCCCGTCGATCTCCCCTGGTTCGAAGCCCTGTTTGCGCAGCAGGCACTGCACCTCGACCACGTCGCGGCCGTTCCCGTTGAGATCGACCAGCGCCTCACGGGTCACGCTGTGCCCGGCGTAGGCGGCGCCGTCCTTGCGGTCGTCGGCGCATTCGTACGTACGGCCGGGGGCATACACCACGGCGGCAGGGACGCTCTCCGAATCTCCGTCGTCCGGCGCGAGCAGCAGCCCGGCGCCGAACGCGGCGGCCATGGCGACGAGTCCGCCGCCGACCGCCCACCACAGCGGAACCACCCGCCGGGGCCGTGGCCGGGACCGCGGCTCGCCCGGCTCCTCGGTCTCCGGGGGCACCGCTCCCTCTGCCGCCTCCGCCGCCGCCTCCGCTGTCTCCGTCTTCGTCTCCGTCTTCTCGGCGCGGCCGGCGG
This sequence comes from Streptomyces sp. NPDC059255, assembly GCF_042752355.1. Classification (NCBI taxonomy): domain Bacteria; kingdom Bacillati; phylum Actinomycetota; class Actinomycetes; order Kitasatosporales; family Streptomycetaceae; genus Streptomyces; species Streptomyces sp. NPDC059255. Next base: position 10,847 of record NZ_JBHYZP010000028.1, on the reverse strand, counting down.
ATCCGTCGTCGTGGGCGGTCCCCGGCTCCGTCGCCTCCGTCCGCGCGTTGGCCTCCGCGGCCACCTCGTGCAGCACGAGCAGCCGGGTCGGATCCGCTCCGCACGCCCTGGCCAGTTCTTCCACCGCCGCCCTGGGCACCGGCTGCTTCCCGTTGAGGTAGCGCTCCCAGGAGGAGCGGCTGTATCCGGTCTTCGCCGCGAGGCCGGTGAGCCCGAGGCCGGACCGGTCCTTGAGCCGCCTTAATTGAATGAGCAGTTGTAAATCCTTCTCCGGTAACTCCGAAGGCAGTTCTTTCCAACGCGGCATGTCCACCTCATGCGTAAGTCGGATGTGTCCGGGGTCCCTCCCCACACCCTGTCCTCCCCATGGCGCCGCCGTCCGACGCGCGGTTCCGCGCCCTGCCCCGGACCCACCGCCTTCCGGCCACCTCCGCACTCCTCGCCGGAGGGGCCGGACCGTCCCACACCGTCCCACCGCGTCCCATGGAGCGGCATGTCCCCGCAGGTCAGCGCGGCACCCGTCCCACGAGGGCCCAATTCACCGGATCGGCCTGGCGGTACGCCGACCTGACGCGGAACAGTCTGTGGTGCACACCGGGCGGCGCGGTCCACCCCGCGCCGCCCCTCTTCAGCAAACGGGGAGAATTCGACCGATGAACATCCGCAGGAACATCGCTCTCGCCACCGCCATGGCAGCGTCCGTGGCTGGACGGCGAACTACAGCAACACCATGACCGCCGTCATCGGCGTGGGTAACACGGGCAACCACGTCACCGAGGCGCAGTGCATGCTCCTCGGCTGGGGATTCAACCCGAAGGGCGTGGACGGGACCTTCGGCGCCAACACCAAGGCGGCCCTCATCAAGTTCCAGAAGGACCAGAGGATCTCGGCCGACGGCGTCGTCGGCAAGACCACGTGGAGCCGGCTGCGCAACCCCCGGTGATCCGCCTCGTCGCGTGATCGCACCACACACCACGGCGGCCCGTCCTCCTCGGGGGAGAGGACGGACCGCCGTCACGCATTGGCCGCGGCTATGGCTATGGCTATGGCTATGGCTATCGCACGGTGAAGTGCAGGGTGTCCTCCAGGAACGGGATCTCCAGCCACGGCTTCGGCTGCGTCATCAGCGAGAGCAGCACGATCGTCACGCCGAGCAGCCCGTACGTGAGCATGTCGGTGAAGCGCGAGCGCACGGCGAGCATGCCGACGGAGGGCAGGACCCGCCGCATGACCGCGCCGCCGATGAGGGCGATACCGATCAGGATCGTGCCGATACGGAACGCCTCGGCGAAGGGGTGCAGGCCGACGATCAGCAGCCCGAGGCCGGTCGTCCCGAGCACGCTGAGGAGCGGCCACTGGCGGGCGGGCGCCGGGGCGTCCAGGGGCGCGGCCCGGCCGCCGCCCTCGGGGCGCGCGGTGTCGCGGGTGAGCGAGAACCGCCTGCTCTGCCCGCCCGCGCCGGAGGTGTCGTCCGTACCGGGCGCGTCGTCCGTACCGGAGGAATCGCTCGCACCGGAGGAGGAGTCCTCCGCCGTGATCGTCGCCCCTCCGGTTTCTCCGGTTTCTCCGGCCGCGCCGGGGCCTTCGGCCGCGCCCTTCCCCGCCGTACCGGTCCCGGCACCACCCGTGGTACCCGGCTCCGGCTCCGTACCGCCGTTCACTCCGGTCCCCGTACTCGCGTCCCGGCTCGTGCCAGCACCCATCACCCGCGCCCCTTTCCGCTCAGGTTCCCGCTCGGGTACGCGCTCAGCCCGCGTCCTTGACCGTGCGTTCCGCCGCCTCGACGACATTGACGAGAAGCTGCGCGCGGGTCATCGGCCCGACGCCGCCCGGGTTGGGGGAGATCCAGGCGGCCACGTCCGCGACGCCCGGGTGGACATCGCCGACGATCTTGCCCTCGCCGTCCCGGCTGACGCCGACGTCGAGGACGACCGCGCCTTCCTTGACGTCCTCCGGGTTGATGATGTGCGGCACACCCGCCGCGGCCACGATGATGTCGGCCTGCTTCAGCAGCGCGGGCAGGTCACGCGTACCGGTGTGGCACTGCGTGACGGTCGCGTTCTCGGTCTTACGGGTCAGCAGCAGCGGAATCGACCGGCCCACGGTGATGCCACGCCCCACGACCACGACATGCGCGCCGTTGATCTCGACGCCGTGGTGGCGCAGCAGCTGGATGATGCCGTACGGGGTGCAGGGCAGCGGGCCCGTCTCGTTGAGCACGAGCCGGCCGAGACTCATCGGGTGCAGCCCGTCGGCGTCCTTTTCCGGGTCCATCAGCTCCAGCACCCGGTTGGTGTCGATGCCCTTGGGCAGCGGCAGCTGCACGATGTAGCCCGTGCATTCGGGGTTGGCGTTCAGCTCCGCGACGACCGCCTCGATCTCCTCCTGCGTGGCGGTGTCGGGCAGCTCACGCTGGATGGAGGCGATCCCGACCTGCGCGCAGTCGCGGTGCTTGCCGTTGACGTACCAGCGGCTGCCGGGGTCGTCCCCGACCAGCAGGGTTCCGAGACCGGGTGTGACACCCCGCTCCTTGAGGGCCGCCACGCGGACGGTGAGATCGGACTTGATCGCGGCTGCGGTGGCCTTGCCATCGAGAATCTGGGCGCTCATGCCCCCATCCTCGCGGAAGACCCCTCCCCGGTTCCAATCCGTGTCCCTGCCGCGTCCGCGTACCCGAGCGCGCGCCCCCGCACGGGCGCCCGCACGCGCGCCCGCACAGGAGGTTGCACTTGCACAACACCTGAGAAAGGCGACTGGACAAAATCATGCGTTGATAACACGATTGCGTCGCAGTGCGGCCGGCGTCGGGGGGCAGACCGCTCAGACCGCTCAGTCTTGAGAAGTTCCTCCACGCGGGTCATTCCGTCCCCGCATCACCCAACGGAGGAACCCTGTCATGAGCTTCGGCGACCCGAACAATCCCTACGGCCCCCAGGGCCAGCAGCCCGGTTACGGGCAGCCGCAGGGTCCGCCGCAGGGCCAGCCGGGGTACGGCTACCCGCAGGGCCAGCCCCAGCAGCCTCCGGGCTACGGCTACCCGGCCCCGCCGCAGGCCCCCATGGGCTACGGCTACCCCGGTGGCCAGATGGAGATGCCCAGTCTGATGAAGACCGCGCGTGTTCTGCTCTTCATCTTCGCCGGTTTCCAGATTCTCGCGGGGCTGATCATCGGCGTCGCCCTCGGTCTCCTCAGTGACGCCGCGGGCGACACCACCGGCGCCAACATCGTCGGCGGCATCGGCATCCTTTTCGGCGTCCTGCTGCTCGGCATGGGCGCCGTCTCCATCTTCCTGGGCGTCAAGTTCGCCACCGGCGGCACCGGGATCCGTGTGACGACGATCGTCTACGCCTCGCTGGCGCTCCTCGGCGGCCTCAGCAACCTGGTCACCGGAGGCGGCGGTTCCGCCACCTTCGGCGGGATCATCTCGCTCGCCTGCAGCGGGATCATCCTCGCCTCGATGGTGAACGGTTCGGCTTCCGCGTGGTTCAACCGCCCGCGCTACTGACGTCCCCTCAGTGCGCCGCTTAGGCATGCCACGAAAAGCAGCGAACCGCCGAAGGCCGCGTTTCCCCGGAAGGGAAGACGCGGCCTTCGGCGTGCCGTGCGACGCGACTCGGTTCACGAGACCCAGTTCACGCGACTCAGTTCAGGCGACTGAGTTCACGCGACCCAGTTGACGCGACCCAGTTCAGTGGAAGAAGTGGCGCGTCCCCGTGAAGTACATCGTCGCGCCCGCCTTCCGCGCCGCCTCGATCGTCTGCTCGTCGCGGACCGAGCCGCCCGGCTGGACCACGGCCCGGACGCCCGCGTCCAGCAGGATCTCCAGACCGTCCGGGAACGGGAAGAACGCGTCGGACGCGGCGTACGCACCGCGCGACCGCTCCTCCCCCGCCCGCTCCACCGCGAGCTTCGCGGAGTCGACACGGTTGACCTGGCCCATGCCGACGCCCACCGACGCCCCGCCCTTGGCCAGCAGGATCGCGTTGGACTTGACCGCGCGGCACGCCTTCCAGGCGAAGGACAGCTCGCGCAGCTCGGCCTCGGGGAGCGGCTCGCCCGTCGCGAGCGTCCAGTTCGCCGGGTCGTCGCCGTCGGCCTGGAGCCGGTCGGTGACCTGGAGCAGCGCACCGCCGTCGATCGGCTTGACCTCGACGGAAGCGGCCGGCGCCTCGGGGCAGCGCAGCACGCGGATGTTCTTCTTGCGGGCCAGCACCTCGACGGCGCCGTCCTCGTACCCCGGCGCGACGATGACCTCGGTGAAGATCTCCGCGACCTGCTCGGCCATCGCGACGGAGACCGGGCGGTTGACGGCGATCACGCCGCCGAACGCGGAGAGCGGGTCGCAGTCGTGCGCCTTGCGGTGCGCCTCGGCGACGTCGTCACCGATGGCGATCCCGCACGGGTTGGCGTGCTTGATGATCGCGACACAGGGCTCGGTGTGGTCGTACGCGGCACGGCGCGCGGCATCCGTGTCCGTGTAGTTGTTGTACGACATCTCCTTGCCGTGGAGCTGCTCCGCCTCCGCGAGCCCGCCGTCGGCGGCGGTGTAGAGCGCGGCCGGCTGGTGCGGGTTCTCGCCGTAGCGCAGCACGTTCTTGCGCGCGTACGTGGAGCCGAGGAAGTCGGGGAAGCCGGAGTCGTCGGGCGCCGCGTAGGCGTCCGCGAACCAGGAGGCGACGGCCACGTCGTACGCCGCGGTGTGCTGGAACGCCTCGCCCGCGAGCCGCTTGCGCGTCGTCAGGTCGAAGCCGCCGTTCCGTACGGCGCCGAGGACGTCCGCGTACCGCTCGGGGCTGGTGACGACCGCGACCGACGGGTGGTTCTTGGCGGCGGCGCGGACCATCGAGGGGCCGCCGATGTCGATCTGCTCGACGCACTCGTCGGGGGTGGCCCCGGAGGCGACCGTCTCGCGGAACGGGTACAGGTTCACGACGACCAGGTCGAACGGCTCGATCTCCAGCTCGGCGAGCTGCTCGCGGTGGGAGTCGAGACGCAGGTCGGCGAGGATTCCGGCGTGGACGCGCGGGTGCAGCGTCTTGACGCGGCCGTCCAGGCACTCGGGGAAGCCGGTCAGCTCCTCGACCTTGGTGACCGGCACACCGGCGGCGGCGATCCTCCCGGCGGTGGAACCGGTCGAGACCAGGGTGACACCGGCCTCGTGCAGACCGCGCGCCAGCTCCTCCAGGCCCGTCTTGTCGTAGACGCTGACCAGTGCGCGCCGGATCGGCCGCTTCGTGCCCTCGGCGGCTGTCCCCGCGGCGGTCGCGGACCCCTGATTATTCACCGACGTATACCTTTCGTCCCTCGATACGACAGCCATGCCGGGCCAGTGTCCCCACGGCCTCGACGAGCAGGCGCCGCTCGACTTCCTTGATGCGCTCATGGAGAGCGTCTTCGTCGTCCTCCTCCCGGACCTCGACCACGCCCTGCGCGATGATCGGGCCGGTGTCGACACCGTCGTCGACGAAGTGGACCGTGCAGCCGGTGACCTTCGCCCCGTAGGCGAGCGCGTCGCGTACGCCGTGGGCACCGGGAAAGCTGGGGAGCAGGGCGGGATGCGTGTTGACGCACCGGCCGCCGAAGCGTGCCAGGAACTCCTTCCCCAGGATCTTCATGAAGCCGGCCGAGACCACGAGGTCAGGCTCGTACGCCGCGATGGCCTCGGCGAACGCCGCGTCCCACGCCTCGCGCGTCGCGTAGTCCTTCACCCGGTGCACGAAGGTCGGCAGTCCCGCGCGCTCGGCGCGCTCCAGACCGGCGATGGAGTGCCGGTCCGCGCCGACGGCGACGATCCGGGCACCGAAGCCCTCGGGATCGTCACCGATGGCATCGAGCAGTGCCTGGAGATTCGTGCCGGACCCGGAGACCAGGACCACGATCCTGGCCGGGGCGGCGGAGGGCCGGGGGACGAAGGGCGGGGAGGCCACAACGGGCGCCTTTCTGGGAGCGAGCACAGCCTCGCGGGTCGTGCGGCGTTGTACGGACGGCGACTTGGCGTGGTCGTACGGCTTTGTGTGGTCGTACGAACGAGTCACGTTCCCCGATACGGGGAACTCTACGAAGGAGCCGACCGTCAGCAACGATACCGGCACACCGAGCGGCCCCCACGGGACGGGGGCGCGGCCGGGAGGTAGCGTCTGGGGACAGGGTTCGTCTCCGGGACGGGCCCGTACAGGACAAGACCCCCGCGTGATGGGTCTGAGGGGAAGACGTTCACCACATGCAGGACCGACGCCGCCGCACGGCACTCCACATCCCGCCGCCCTCCGGGCCGGTGCTGCTGCCGCGAGAACGCCAGTCCTCCTCCACCGGCCCGTCCGGCGCCGCCGGCTCCAGTTCCGGCTCCGGCTCCGGCTCCACGGGACCGTCGTCGGGATCCCCGGAGCCGGAGGGATCTTCCGGTACCTCGGGGACGTCCGGGGCCGGCGGGTCCGGGTCGGGCGGCTCCTCCGACGACAATCCGTTCGCGCCGCCGCCCGAGGGCAGGCCCGACCAGCCCTGGCAGCCCCGGCGCCCCGAGAACGGCGAAGGGCAGGACGGCGGTTCCGGTCGCGGTGGCTGGGGCAGCCAGTGGAGCAGCCGCCAGCCGGGCCGCTCCTCGGGAGGCTTCGGCAGCCGGGCCGGCGGCCAGGGCGGCAACGGACCGCACGGCCAGAACGGGCCGGACGGTCCGGCCAACGGCCAGGACGGCCCAGGGACCGGCCAGGGCGGCGGCCCACGCTGGGACCCGACGGACCCGGCCCAGCGCCGCGCCCGTTACGCCCTGCTCGGCGGGTTGTGGGCCTTCTTCTTCGCCCTGTTCGACCTCCCCGAGATCGCCCTCCTCCTCGGCTCTCTCGCGGTCTACTGGGGCGCCAGCTCCCTGCGCGCCAGGTCCAGGAAGCCGTCGGACGGCACCGCCGCGTCCGGCGCCGGGCAGCCGTCCCTGACGGGACCGTCGGCGCCGTCGGGACAGCTGAACCAGCCCGGCCCGGACGGCCGGCCCGGCCAGATCTCGACCAGGCCCCAGACCACGGCTGCGGTGAGCGGTCTGCTGGCGGCCGGGCTCGCGCTGGCGATCGTGGCGACGACCTTCACGGTCCAGCTCGTCTACCGCGACTACTACACCTGCGTGAACGACGCGCTGACGAAGACGGGCCAGCTCTCCTGCAACGACCTGCTGCCGCGCTCCCTGGAGCCGGTCTTCGGCGTCAAGGAGTAGACCGGCAACCGCCCGGCCAGTAGGCCGTCGGCCGCGCGGCCGTGCCTACCGTGCCTACCGCGCCCCGGACGGCGGGTCCACCGGGGGCGGCTGGGGCGCGGGCGGATAGTTCGGCTCGGGAGGCTGCGGCGCAACCGGGAAGTGCCGCTCGGGCAGCTGCGGCGCGGCCAGGTAGTTCGGCTCGGGAGGCTGCTGCGCGGGCGGGTAAGGCGGCTCCGGAGGCTGCGGTACGGCGGGGAAGTCCGTCAGCAGGTTCCCCGACGCCTCCTTGAACGCGGCCCACCGGGCCTCCCGCGCACCCCGCTCGTGCCAGGCGTCCGCCGCCAGGAAGTCGTACGGCTCCTCGTCCGGATCGACGTCCCCCGCGTTCGTGTCCGCCGACCGGGGGTCCGGCACGTCCGGGTCACCGCCCGCCCCGGGCGCGCTCCCCGGCCCGGGGGGTACGGCGTCCGCGCGACCTGTCGCCATGGCCTCCCCCGGGCCACTGCGCAGCCCCAGCCACCACAGCGGCGCCCGCCACCACGCCGGAAGCGCCGGCTCGGCGACGGCGGTGCCCGCCGCCGCTCCCGCCGCCGCTCCCGCCGCCGCTCCCGCCTTCTTCCCAGCCTTGTTCCCAGCCTTGTTCGCCGCCTCCTTCCCCGCCCTCTTCGCCTCCTGTCCCGCGCTCTTCTCCGCCTTCTGCGCGCGCCGCGCGGCCCGCCGCTCGGCTCTGCTCATCGGCTCCGCGTCCGGCGTGCCCGTCACCCGCCGCGTCCGCAGCCGCCAGGCCCTGAGCAGCAGCGCGACCGGTACGCCGAGGCCCACCGTCCACACCAGCGCGGCGCCGCCGGTCAGCCACCACGCCGGGCCGAAGGAGGCCAGCCGCCCGTTCCCCAGCGGCCCGCCCGCCAGCGCCGCCAGGAGCGCCATCAGCGCCGCGCACACCGCGCCCCCGAGGGCCGTCCCCAGCGCCGTGTCGCGCGCGCTCCACGACTCCTCCCGTACGGCGAAGGGCGGCACGGCCACCCGGAGCGTGAACCAGGCGACCGTCACCCCGGCGACGGCGGGCACCGCCGCCACGGCCCAGTTCAGCGCCGTGGCCGGACCTTCCGGCACGGCCGCGAGGAGCGGGAAGGAGGGCGGCGCGGGGCTGCCCAGCACCCCGAACGGGGTGACCGTCGCGCCCGTACCGAGTACGAAGCCGGGGCCCAGCGCGTACGCCGCCCCCCAGATCGCGGCGTTGGGCACCAGCGTCACCCCCAGCAGCAACAGGCCGCACCGCCCGGACCAGTCCGCGGCGAGCTGCTCGAAGGACGCGTGCGCCGGGCCGCCGTGCCAGCCGAGCGAGATCCCGACGAGCAGCGCGCCACCGCCGGCCAGCAGCAGGGCACCCGCCGCGCCGGAGCGCAGGGCGGCCCGGGTCCTGGTGCGCGCCAGCGCCGTACGTACCGGTCCGGGCAGCCACAGCGGCAGCGGTCCACGCGGGCGTCCGCTCGCCGTCCACGCCCCGACGGTGGCGGCCAGGAGGGTCACGACGGGCAGGCCGAGCAGCGCGCGCAGCGGATGCACGGTGAGCGGGCCACCCGCCACGTAGAGCATGACGGCGCCGCCGACCAGCAGGTATCCACAGCTCACGGTGGCCACGGCACCGAGCGCGGTGAGCTGGGGACGCCCCTCTTCCGGTTCGAGCGTGTCCCGTGCCGCGCGGTGGATCAGACAGACGGGCAGGGCGACGAGCAGCAGCGGCACGACACCGAGCGGCGCGGGCCCGCCGGAGAGTGTCTCGGGCCGTACCAGCTCGATGCAGTGGGACAGCAGCCAGAGCCCTGCCGCCACATGGAGGGCAGAACCCGCTCCGCCGTCCGGGTACGGAGAGGCGATCCACATCGCCGTCAGGAGCACGGCGAGCATGCCGAGGCCGAGGCCCGCGGCGATGGCCCCGCGGAGGAAAGAGGCGGTCAGCGCGGCGGCCCGACCGCGGTCCACGGCGGAGGCCGAGGACAACGGTGTGCCGCGATCGGTCAATTGGGTCACAACGCCATGTTGCCCACGACACGCTCTTTATCTGTGCAACAGGCGAATTTTCGCCATGTCGCTCAATATTCGCTTATGTGCTTTTTCTCCCATCACCGCGCCGCAGGGAGCCCTTCATGACCCGGAACACCACGCAGAACAGCACCCCGCAGCCGACCCCGGCCGACGCTCCCGGCACTTCCGATGTTTCCACCGCTTCCACCGATTCCACCGCTTCCGGCGCGGGGCTTCCCTCTCCGGAGGAGCGGCGCCGGCTGCGCGAGGCGAAGGCGATGACCGAGAAGCAGGCGGCAACGACGGTGGGGGTCACCCGGGCGACGCTCAGGAACTGGGAGACCGGCCGGAAGACGCCGCGCGGGCGCAAGGGGGAGGTCTACGCGAGGCTGCTGGCTGGCATCGCGGCCGAGCTGCGGCTGACGGAGGAGCGGGCACGGCGCACGGAGCGGGCCGCGGTACGGGCGGCACAGGAGCGGTCGGCGGCGCGGCAGCACCATCACGGCGCCGCGCCCACGCCCGCACCCGCACCCACGCCCACGCCCGCGCCCGCGCCCGCACTCAGTCCCGGTCCCGGTCCCGCGTCGCCGCCGGAGTCCGCGTCCGACTCCCCGTCCAACTCTCCGACCGCCTCTTCATCTGACTCCGCACCCGAGTCCGCACCCCAGTCCGCGCCGGACCGCGCGCCTGACTCCCCACCCGGGCCCGCGGTGGAGCCCGGTGTCGTCCCCGTCGCCTTCAGCGGTGCCGCCGTCGCGTCGCTCACGCCCGACCAGGCGTTCGACGCGCTGTACGCCTGCACCGCGCCCGCCCTCGTACGGCAGACGTATGTGCTCACCGGACGGCGCGCCCTCTCCCAGGAGTCCGTCGAGCGCGCCTTCCACTGCGCGTGGGAGAGCTGGCCCCAGGTCGCGGTCGACCGGGACCCGGTGGGCTGGGTGCGGGCCGCGGCGCACGAGTACGCGATGTCGCCCTGGCACCGGCTGCGCCGCGCGCACCGCCGCCCCGAACCGGTCCATGGTGAGCAGGAGCGGGAGGGGGCCGAGAGCCGGGCGCTGCGCGAGGCGCTGCTCGCGCTGCCGCCGTCGTACCGCCGCGCGCTGCTGCTCTACGACGGGCTCGGGCTCGACCTGCCGGAGACCGCCGCCGAGACGGAGGCCAGCACCCCGGCCACCGCGCACCGGCTGATCCGCGCCCGCAAGGCCGTCTCGGCGCGGGTGCCGGAGCTGGCCGACGCCGAGTCGCTGCACGAGCGGCTGAGCGCGCTGGTCCGCGCGGTGACGTCCGCGGAGATCGCGTCGGCGCGGACCGTACGGAACGGCAGCGAGCGCCGGGCCACGATCTGGACGCGGGCGGCGATCGCCTTCACCGTGCTGATCATCGGGGCGACGAGTTTCACCCTCGCCACCGCTCCCCGGCAGTACGAGCCACGGCAGTCGCCGGGCGAGCGGGTCGGCGGCGTTCCCGTACCGAGCGGTCCCGAACGGCTCAGCCCCGAGGACCTGCGGCTGCGCGACGCGCTCCGTACTGCGCCGATGACCGGCCCGTACCGCCTCGTACCCCTGGCAGGCTGACGCCGACCCGCGTCGCGCGCCGCCCCACCACACGCGCGTGGGCCCGCACCCGGAGAGGGTGCGGG
>NZ_JBHYZP010000027.1:0-137928 GCF_042752355.1 Streptomyces sp. NPDC059255 | reverse complement strand
GCGCCGTACGGCCGCGGCGGCGCCCCGCAACGGCGTTCCGCGCGGGGCGGGGGGCGCCCCCCGTACCCGCGCCACCTGCCCCGTGGGGCGGGCGACGCCCCCGTACGGCCCGCCCGCCGCTACGGCGGCGGCATCGAGCGGTGGCAGATGTACGCCAGGGTGCCGAGCAGCAGCCGGGCCTGTGGGGGCGGTGCCGCCGTGTCCAGGGACGGTGCCCGCAGCCAGCGGACCGGGCCGAGACCCGCCAGGTCCGACGGCGGCGCCGTGACGTGCGCGCCGGGGCCCAGGCCGTGCAGATCCAGGTCCGCGTCGTCCCAGCCCATCCGGTAGAGCAGCTCGGGCAGCTCCGCCGCCGCGCCCGGCGCCACGAAGAAGTGGGCGCGGCCCGTCGGTGTGGCCAGCACCGGGCCCAGCGGGAGCCCCATGCGTTCGAGCCGCACCAGCGCGCGGCTGCCGGCCGGCTCCGCGACGTCGATGATGTCGAAGCCCCGGCCCACCGGGAGCAGCACCGCCGCGCCGGGGACCTCCGCCCATGCCTTGGTGGCGTCGTCCACCGTGGCGCCCGCCGGGACCTCGGGGCAGAAGTCGAGCGGGTGCGCGCCGGGCGCCGGGCACCGTGGGGCACCACAGGAGCACTGTCCGCCCGAGGCCCGCGCGCCGGGCGCGACGTCCCAGCCCCAGAGTCCGGTGTACTCCGCCACCGCGGTGCACTCTGTGGTGCGAACGCGGCGCCGCGAGCCGGACCGCATCTCCCGGATGCCGCCGATCGTGAAGCCCATGCCCCCTCCAACGGGTCGAACTCGCCGGTGGTTACGAGTCGCAGTCTGCCCGTGACGCTCCGTTGTCACTTAAGCCATTCGAGTGGCGCGAAGAGGCATTGGGGGTAGTGCGATCCGATTCGCGCGCCCCCGTGTGCATCCTTACGCCACCCCCTGAACGTCGTACGTCAAGTCAATCGCGCTCCGTGCGGGGCGAGTTCATTCGAAGGGGTGGCGAATGGTGGCGTTTGTGGAATCACCCTCGCCGGACGGGTGATCGTAGGATTACTTTCGGTGCACGAACCTCGGGTAAGACAGTCTCGCGGGTATGCCAAGGGCAACTCGGTTTCCTGTTCGAAGGGGTGCAACTGCCGGACACGGAGCGGTCACCCACGGCATTCTGATAGCGGTTCGCGAGACAACGGCATTCGTCGGATGGGGGCTTTCCAGTGGGCGGCAGCGGCGCAGGCGGTACGGATACCGGCAAGCGTCCGAATGGGCAACTCAACTCGTGGTTCCTGCGCAGCGGCTGGTCGAAGGGGGAGTTGGCGCGCCAGGTCAACCGCCGCGCGCGCCAGATGGGCGCGCATCACATCAGCACGGACACCTCGCGCGTACGCCGCTGGCTCGACGGCGAGCAGCCGCGCGAGCCGATCCCACGCATCCTCTCCGAGCTGTTCTCCGAGCGCTTCGGCGCCGCGGTGGCCGTCGAGGAGCTGGGGCTGCGCTCCGCCCACCGCTCGCCCTCGGTCTCCGGGGTCGACCTGCCCTGGGCCGGCCCCCAGACCGTCGCGCTCATCAGCGAGTTCTCCCGCAGCGACCTGATGCTGGCGCGCCGCGGCTTCCTCGGTACGTCCCTGGGGCTGGCCGCCGGGCCCGCCCTCGTCGAGCCGATGCAGCGTTGGCTGGTGCCCACCCCCGCCGCCGACCCGGGTGAGCCGGCCCCCGATCCCGTCGCCCCCTCCCGTGCCACCCGCCTCTCCGACCCCGAGCTGGATCTGCTGGAGTCGACCACGGCCTGTTTCCGGCTGTGGGACGCCCAGTGCGGCGGCGGCCTGCGCCGCAAGGCGGTCGTCGGCCAGCTCCACGAGGTCACCGAACTCCTCCAGGAGCCGCAGCCCCGGGCGACCTCCCGGCGGCTCTTCCGGTGCGCGGCCGAGCTGGCGGAGCTGGCCGGCTGGATGAGCTACGACATGGGTCTCCACCCCAACGCCCAGAAGTACTTCGTGCTGGCCCTGCACGCCGCCAAGGAGGCCGGGGACAAGCCGCTCGGCTCGTACATCCTCTCCTCCATGAGCCGCCAGATGATCCACCTGGGCCGGCCCGACGACGCGCTCGAACTCATCCATCTCGCGCAGTACGGCAGCAGGGACAGCGCCACCCCCAGGACCCAGGCGATGCTGTATGCGATGGAGGCCAGGGCGTACGCCAACATGGGGCAGCCGAGCAAGACCAAGCGCGCCGTGAGAATGGCCGAGGACACCTTCTCCGACGCCGGGCTCGACGGCGGACCGGAGCCCGACTGGATCCGCTTCTTCTCCGAGGCCGAGCTCAACGGGGAGAACGCCCACTCGTACCGCGATCTGGCCTATGTCGCCGGCCGCAGCCCCACCTACGCCTCCCTTGCCGAGCCCGTCATGCGGCGCGCCGTCGAACTCTTCGCCAAGGACGACGACCACCAGCGGTCGTACGCGCTGAACCTGATCGGCATGGCCACCGTCCACCTCCTCAACCGCGAGCCCGAACAGGCCACGGCCCTGGCGGAGAAGGCCCTCGACGTCGCCCGCAGCGTGCGCTCGGAGCGCGTCAACACCCGGCTGCGCAAGACGCTCGACACCGCAGCCCGGGACTTCGGTGACGTCGCCGAGGTCGTCGACCTCACCGAAGTGCTCGCCAAGAAGCTGCCCGAGTCCGCGGAGGCCGTCTGAACCGCGGGCCTACCCGGTCGTGGGCGTCCCATCCCGGTCGTACACAGCCGCCCCGCCGTACACACCCCGACGCCGTACACAGCCCGACCGTGCCGTACCCGGCCCGACGCCGAACCCGGCCCGATCCCGCCGTACCCGGCCCGCCCCAGCTCCGGCCGCGGCAACCACCCCGTACAGCCCGACACGGCTCCCCCGCCGCCAGGACAGCAGGGTGGATGCCGCGGCCGGTCCTCGCCGTCCCGCGGTCCGCGAGAAGTCCCGAGCGGCCCGTGACGCGCCCACGGGATGTCCGCGGAGGGTATCCGCGGCCACCTGACGAGAGGCGCCGGTTCATCGGGGCGTAACACGCGGGACGCCTTCGTCACCACCGCGAAACATCGAGCGGCACTGGCTGAAACCGCGCTGCGTCAATCTCCTGAGCACAGTCGGCCCCATACCCGCTTGAGCATCCGCACGGGCCGTATCCGACCCACGAGGAGACGCTGGCCTTGAATGGCGCAGATACCGCATTCGTACTGATCAGTGCCGCGCTCGTCATGCTGATGACGCCCGGCCTGGCATTCTTCTACGGCGGCATGGTGCGGGTGAAGAGCGCCCTCAACATGCTCATGATGTCCCTGATCTCGCTCGGGATCGTCAGCGTGCTGTGGGTCCTCTACGGATACTCACTGACTTTCGGTGACGACATCGGCGGCGGTCTCCTGGGCAACTTCGACCACATCGGGTTCCAGGGCATTTCGGTCGACACCCTGACCGGGGGCAAGGAAGGCATCCCCGTCTTCGCCTTCGCCCTTTTCCAGCTGATGTTCGCCGTCCTCACTCCCGCGCTGATGAGCGGCGCGCTCGCCGACCGCGTGAAGTTCAGCGCCTGGGCGCTCTTCATCACGCTCTGGGTGACCGTGGTGTACTTCCCGATCGCGCACTGGGTCTGGCAGTCCGACGGCTGGCTCTTCAAGCTGGGTGTGATCGACTTCGCCGGCGGTACGGCGGTCCACATCAACGCCGGTGTCGGCGCGCTCGCCGCGGTCCTCGTCGTCGGCAAGCGCATCGGCTTCAAGAAGGACCCGATGCGGCCGCACAGCCTGCCGCTCGTCGTCCTCGGCATGGCCCTGCTGTGGTTCGGCTGGTTCGGCTTCAACGCCGGCTCGGCGCTCGCCGCCAACGGCACCTCCGCGATCATGGCCTTCAACACGCAGATCGCCACCGGCGCAGCCATGCTCGGCTGGCTGATCTACGAGCGGATCCGGCACGGCGCGTTCACCACGCTGGGCGCCGCCTCCGGCGCCGTCGCGGGCCTCGTCGCCATCACCCCGTCCGGCGCGAACGTCAGCCCCTTCGGCGCGATCCTCATCGGCCTCGTCGCCGGTCTGGTCTGCTCCTGGGCCGTCAGCCTCAAGTTCAAGCTGGGTTACGACGACTCCCTCGACGTGGTCGGCGTCCACCTGGTCGGCGGTGTCATCGGCACCCTGCTCGTCGGCCTCCTCGCGGTCGACGGCGTCGGCGGCCTCACGCAGCTCGGCAAGCAGGCCACCGGGGCCTTCTCCGTGATGGCGTACTCCTTCGTGGTTTCCTGGATCCTCGCCAAGATCGTCGATGTCACCATCGGTTTCCGTGCCTCCGAGGACGACGAGACCAGCGGTGTCGACATGGCGTACCACGCGGAGTCGGCGTACGACTACAGCGCGGTCGGCGGCTCCCCGTCCGGCCGCAGCAGCGTCGCCGCCGCCCCGCACCACGACGAGACCCACGCCGCCGCGGCGAAGACCAAGAAGGTGGACGCATGAAGCTCATCACCGCAGTCGTGAAGCCACACCGGCTGGACGAGATCAAGGAGGCCCTCCAGGGCTTCGGCGTCCAGGGCCTCACGGTCACGGAGGCCAGCGGATACGGCCGGCAGCGCGGCCACACCGAGGTCTACCGGGGTGCGGAGTACACCGTCGACCTCGTACCGAAGATCCGTATCGAGGTACTGGTCGAGGACGACGACGCCGAACAGCTCATCGACGTCGTGGTGAAGGCCGCCCGCACCGGCAAGATCGGTGACGGGAAGGTATGGAGCGTTCCGGTCGACACGGCGGTCCGGGTCCGGACCGGCGAGCGCGGCCCGGACGCCCTCTAGAGACGGGAACGACTGGGTGACGAGCGTCGAAGAGACCACCGAAAAGGCAGACTCGGGACCCAGCGGCTATGCGGCGGCCCGGCTGCGCCTCCTCCAGGAGAAGGCGCGGCCAGGGCCGCCGCGCCGTACCGCCCTCGCCCGCCTGACCGACGACTGGCTCAACGCGCTGTTCACCGCCGCCGCCCGGGAGTCCGGGGTGCGCGGCGCGGCGCTCGTCGCCGTCGGCGGCTACGGACGGGGCGAACTCTCCCCGCGCAGCGATCTCGACCTGCTGCTCCTGCACGACGGCAAGGCCTCCGCGCAGGCGGTCGCCGCCCTCGCCGACCGCGTCTGGTACCCCGTCTGGGACCTCGGACTCGCCCTCGACCACTCCGTACGCACCCCCGCCGAGGCACGCAGGACCGCCGCCGAGGACCTCAAGGTGCAGCTCGGCCTGCTCGACGCCCGGCACGTCGCCGGAGACCTCGGCCTGGTCACCGGCGTGCGCACCGCGATCCTCGCCGACTGGCGCAACACCGCGCCCAAGCGCCTGCCCCAACTGGACGACCTGTGCCGGGAACGGGCCGAGCGCCAGGGCGAGCTCCAGTTCCTCCTGGAACCCGACCTCAAGGAGGCCAGGGGCGGACTGCGGGACGCCACCGCGCTGCGCGCCGTCGCCGCCTCCTGGCTCGCCGACGCGCCCCGCGAGGGACTCGGCGAGGCCCGCCGGGCGCTGCTCGACGCCCGCGACGCCCTGCACCTGACCACCGGACGCGCCACCGACCGGCTCGCCCTCCAGGAACAGGACGCCGTCGCCGCCGAACTCGGGCTGCTCGACGCCGACGCCCTGCTGCGCCAGGTCTACGAGGCCGCGCGCACCGTCTCGTACGCCTCCGACGTCACCTGGCGCGAGGTCAACCGCGTGCTGCGCTCCCGCTCCGGGCGCCCCAAGCTGCGCGCCATGCTGGGCGGCAGGCCCGCCCCGGACCGCACCCCGCTCGCCGAGGGCGTCGTCGAGCAGGACGGCGAGGTCGTCCTCGCCCGCACCGCCCGGCCCGAACGCGACGCCGTGCTGCCCCTGCGGGCCGCGGCCGCCGCCGCACAGGCCGGCCTGCCGATCTCCCTGCACGCCGTACGCCGCCTCGCCCGCACCGGCAAACCCCTGCCGGTGCCCTGGCCGGCCGAGGCCCGCGAGGAGCTCGTCACCCTGCTCGGCGCCGGCGAACCGACCGTCCCCGTCTGGGAGGCGCTCGAAGCCGAAGGGCTCATCACCCAGCTCCTGCCCGACTGGGAGCGGGTACGGTGCCGGCCCCAGCGCAACCCCGTCCACACCTGGACCGTCGACCGCCACCTGGTCGAGGCCGCCGTCCGGGCGTCCTCGCTCACCCGCCGCGTCGGCCGCCCCGACCTGCTGCTCGTCTGTGCCCTGCTGCACGACATCGGCAAGGGCTGGCCCGGCGACCACTCCGTGGCCGGCGAGGTCATCGCCCGCGACGTGGCGGCCCGGATCGGCTTCGACCGCGACGACGTCGCCGTCATCGCCACCGTCGTACGCCACCACCTGCTGCTCATCGACACCGCGACCCGGCGCGACCTGGACGACCCGGCGACCGTCAGCTCCGTCGCCGGCCGCGTCGGCTCGCTCGCCACGCTGGAGCTGCTGCACGCGCTCACCGAGGCCGACGCGCTCGCCACCGGCCCCGCCGCCTGGTCGTCGTGGCGCTCCTCCCTCGTCGCCGACCTGGTCGCACGCGTCGCGGCCGTGCTCGCGGGCGACGATCCGGCGGAGCCCGAGCCGGCCGCGCCCAGCGCGGAGCAGGAACGCCTCGCCGTGGAGGCACTGCGCACCGGCGGTCCCGTACTGGCCCTGCGCGCGCGGCCCGACGCCCCACGCCCCGAGTCCGCACGGCCGGAGTCCGCGGAGGGCGGGGCCGCGCGGGACGGGTGGGAGGACGGGCCGGAGGGCGGCGCGCCGGAACCGGTCGGCGTCGAACTGCTCATCGCCCTGCCCGACCGGCCCGGCGTGCTGCCCGCGGCGGCCGGTGTGCTCGCGCTGCACCGGCTCACCGTACGCGCCGCCGAACTGCGCGCCGTCGAACTGCCCGCCGGACTGGGCGACCCGCCCGGCGAACCGGCGGACGGAGCGGGCGCCGGGCCGGCCGCCGGGTCGGGCGTTGGGCCGGGCGCGGGGGCCGGGCCGGAGCGGAACGTCGGCGTCCTGCTGCTGAGCTGGCGCGTCGCCGCGGCGTACGGCTCGCTGCCGCAGGCCGCCCGGCTCCGCGCCGACCTCGTACGGGCCCTGGACGGCTCCCTGGACATCCCGGCCAGGCTCGCCGAGCGGGAGGCCGCCTACCCGCGCCGCCGTGGCGTCAAGGCCCCGCCGCCCCGGGTGACGGTGGCACCGACCGCCTCCCGGCACGCGACCGTCATCGAGGTACGGGCCCAGGACGCCCCGGGGCTGCTCCACCGCATCGGCCGCGCCCTGGACGACGCGCGGGTGATGGTGCGCAGCGCCCATGTGTCCACACTGGGCGCCAACGCCGTCGACGCCTTCTACGTCACCTCGGACCGTGGACGCCCGTTGACGGCGGAGGCCGCGGCCGAGCTGGCACGCGCGGTGGAGACCGCGCTGCGCTGAGGCACGCCACCCACCGCCGGGGATACCAGGGCCTCCCCGGCGGTGACGATTCCGGCCGCCGGGTGGCACCCGGCCGTACGGGGCGCGTACGCCTCCCGTACGGCCGGGCCACCCAGGGGGCAGACCCCACCGCGCGAGGCCGGATACCCTGGGGGACGGTCTGTCCTTCACCGCACGGGACAGCCCCCTCATCCGCTCCCGACCTGAGGATCCGCGACCGCCGTGTTCGACACTCTCTCCGACCGCCTCGCAGCCACGTTCAAGAGCCTCCGGGGCAAAGGGCGCCTCAGCCCGGAGGACATCGACGCCACGGCCCGCGAGATCCGTATCGCCCTGCTCGAAGCCGACGTGGCGCTGCCCGTCGTCCGCGCCTTCATCGCCAAGGTCAAGGAGCGCGCGGCCGGAGCCGAGGTCTCCCAGGCGCTGAACCCGGCACAGCAGGTCGTCAAGATCGTCAACGAGGAACTGGTCGGCATCCTCGGCGGTGAGACCCGCGTCCTGCGCTTCGCGAAGCAGCCGCCGACCGTGATCATGCTGGCGGGTCTGCAGGGCGCCGGTAAGACCACCCTGGCCGGAAAGCTCGGCCTCTGGCTCAAGGGCCAGGGCCACACCCCGCTGCTCGTCGCCTGTGACCTCCAGCGCCCCAACGCCGTCACCCAGCTCTCCGTCGTCGCCGACCGCGCGGGCGTCGCGGTGTACGCGCCGGAGCCGGGCAACGGCGTCGGCGACCCGGTCAAGGTCGCCAGGGACTCGGTCGAGTACGCGCGGACCAAGCAGCACGACGTGGTCATCGTCGACACCGCGGGGCGCCTCGGTATCGACGAGGAGCTGATGAAGCAGGCCGCGGACATCCGCGACGCCGTCAGCCCCGACGAGGTCCTCTTCGTCGTGGACGCGATGATCGGCCAGGACGCCGTCAACACTGCGGAGGCGTTCCGCGACGGCGTCGGCTTCGACGGTGTGGTGCTTTCCAAGCTCGACGGCGACGCCCGCGGCGGTGCGGCCCTCTCCATCGCGCATGTCACCGGCAAGCAGATCATGTTCGCCTCCAACGGCGAGAAGCTCGACGAGTTCGACGCGTTCCACCCCGACCGGATGGCGTCCCGCATCCTCGACATGGGTGACCTGCTCACCCTCATCGAGCAGGCGGAGAAGACGTTCAGCCAGGCCGAGGCCGAGAAGATGGCCTCCAAGCTGGCGAGCAGCAAGGGCGGGAAGGACTTCACGCTCGACGACTTCCTGGCGCAGATGGAGCAGGTCAGGAAGATGGGTTCCATCTCCAAGCTGCTCGGCATGCTGCCCGGGATGGGACAGATCAAGGACCAGATCAACAACATCGACGAGAAGGACGTGGACCGCACGGCCGCGATCATCAAGTCGATGACCCCGGCCGAGCGCCAGGACCCGGTCATCATCAACGGCTCGCGGCGGGCCCGTATCGCCCGGGGTTCCGGTGTCGAGGTCAGCGCGGTGAAGAACCTCGTGGAGCGGTTCTTCGATGCGCGCAAGATGATGTCGAAGATGGCGCAGGGCGGCGGCATGCCGGGCATGCCGGGTGTCCCGGGCATGGGCGGCGGCCCCGGCCGTACGAAGAAGAAGACCAAGCAGGCCAAGGGCAAGCAGCGCTCCGGCAACCCGATGAAGCGCAAGGCCGAGGAGCAGGCGGCGCTGGCGCGGCGCGAGGAAGCGGCGCAGTCGGGCAGCGCGTTCGGACTGCCCGCAGGCGGCCAGGACAAGAACTTCGAACTGCCTGACGAGTTCAAGAAGTTCATGGGCTAGCCGTCCGTGTACGGAGGGCGGTGGGGCTCCGGCGGTGGTCGGCGCACCACCGCCCGAGCTGTCGGTGACGGTCGTGGTCATGACGGCCCTGCCTGGCACGCTCCTGTTCATGGCGGTCCTGCCCGGGACGCTCTTGCTCAGGACGGTCCTGTTCACAGGCCGGCTCCTCCGAGGGCCCGGCCCCGTGCGTCGTACAGCCCTGTCAGCCGGGGCTTTCCGTCGCTGAGACCGGCGACGACCGCGACGGTCGAGCGCGTGACGAAAATCTGCGTACGGAACGCCAGGACGGCGGTGTCCCCGACTCCGACCCCGCCCGATCCCGGGGCGGGCGGGTCCAGCAGCCGGTAGTAGTCGATGTACTCCGCGGGGGCGTCGCCCACCCGGAGGCGCAGCCCCGTGCGGGGCAGCAGGGCGGAGCGGACACCGCCCCTGGCGTAGAACCCGCCACCGAAGAGCGCGGGCCGGCCGTCCGCGAGCGTGTGGGCCACCTCGGTGACGTACACATAGGCGGGCCGTTCCGGCGGGTGTGCATCCGCCGCGTGCAGCGGCGTGGTGCCGGTGAGGGCGTGGCCCGGCTCTCCATGGGTGGCGCCCAGCCGGGCCAGCAGGGGCAGCGTCGCCACGGAGGTCGCGCCCGGGGCACTGAGGCCCAGCCCCTGATGACCACGTGCGGTCAGCACCTCACGGGCTTCGAGGGCGCGCCCGAAGGTGGCCGTCGGCGCCGGCCGTCCCGTGTCCGGGGCGCACACCACGCAGGGGAACGCCGTCACTCCGGCGATCCGGACCGACGGCAGCCGCTCGACCGCGGCGGCGAAGCGGTCCAGGGCGGCCGGCGGTACGCCGCCCTCCTGGCCCGGATGGCCGGACCCGGCCGCCGCCTCGATCCGTACGAACACGTCCTGGACGAGGCCGAGCCGGCCCGCCGCCTCCGAGACGGCCCGCGCGTTGGCGAGGTCGAAGACCGTGACCGCCTCGGGCCGCCAGGCCAGCATCTCGGGCAGCGCGCGACGCGGGATCTGCACGAGATGGCCCAGGTTGCCCGCCCCGGCCCCCGCCGCGTGCAGCGTCCTGGCCTCGTCCGGGTCGATCGCGGCGAACCGGGGGATGTGCCGGACGACCGCCCGGACCAGCGCGGGGTTGCGGCCGAACTGCTTGGCCACGAACCAGAGCGAGAGCCCCAGCCGCTCCGCCTCGGCGGCCAGCAGCGCCGCGTTGGCCGCCACGGCGTCGGCGTCCATGACGTAGGTGTCGGGCGGGACGGCGCCCGAGGCGTGCAGCGCGGTCGCCGCGTCGACGAGCGCGGGGTTGCGGGTGAGGACGGTGTCCAGGAACACGGGTCAGCCCTTCAGGTCGTGCAGCGAACGGCGGAGGATCTCGATCACCAGGTCCGCGCCCGCCCGCATGGGGTTGATCCGTACGGTCCAGTCGGCGAGTTCGGGAGCGTCGTCGAGCGACGAGGCGGACATCCGGTGGACGAGCGGGGCGATCTCGTAGCGGGAGTCGGAACCCACGGGATACGGCGCGGCTCCGTACCGCGCGGCGACGGCGGGCAGTTGACGGGCCACAGGGCGGTCGAGCCGTACCAGCAGGCAGCGGTCCTGCGCGTTGGCGATCCGTACCTCCGCGACGCCCGGCACCTCGCCGGCGCCGAGACGTGCCGCGACCTCGGCGGACACCAGGGACTGGAGTGCCCACATGACAGGCACATGGGTGAGGGCGCGCAGCGCCTCCAGCGCTTGGGAGCCCTGGACCTGGCCGCCGCCCGAGTAGTTGTCGGCGCGGATCCGGCCGACGAGATCATGGGCGCCGACGACGGCGCCCACGCCCTCCGGGCCGTGCAGCTTGAAGAGGGAGAAGCAGGACGCGTCCGCGCCGAGCTGGACACCGCAGGCGGGCACGCGCAGCACCGCGTAGTTGTCGTCCACGACCGTGCGCACCCCTGCGGCGCGGCAGGCCGCCAGCACCTCGCCCGGGTCGTAGGAGTCCCCGAGCCGCTGCCGGCTGTGCTGGACGAACGCCCAGGTGAGGCCGGTGGATGCCAGGGACTGCCGGAGGTCCGTACGGTCGTTGAAGTCGGCTTCGGCGGTACGGACGCCGAGTCCGCGCAGGGTGACGGCCGTCGTCCGGTAGACCGGAGCCCGGTGGATCAGCAGCGGATCGCCGGGGGAGACGGCCGCCTGGAGCGCGGCCCGGATCGCGCCAGTACCGGCCCCCTGCACCAGCGCGGCCTCCTCGGCGCCGAACCAGTCGGCGAGAACGGCTTCGACCCGTGCCGTCGTACGGGGCCGGCCGAGCCCGGTCACCACACCGGCGTCCGCCTCGAAGAGCTGGGGTCCCTCGAAGTGGGCGGCGGTGTGCTCCAGCAGCCGGAACTGGAGCCGGACGGCGTCCTCCAACGTGATCGTGGGCAGCGGGAAGGTCCGGGGAAGCGGTGGAGGCAGTGGAGGCATCTCAGATCTCCTCGGCGTCGGTATCGGCGTCGGCGGCGCGGGCGGTGCCCGCGGTGCCTGTGGTGCCTGTGGCGCGGGCGGTGTCGGTGTCGGTCGAGGTGCCCCCGCGCGCCTCCCCGTCCGTGTCGGCGCCGGTCAGGAAACGCAGCGGGTTGCGGCGTGTCACCAGGTCGATCAGGCCGTCGTCCACCCCCGCCGCGCGCGCTGCCGGCAGAAAGGAGTGGAAGAGATGTCCGTACCCCTGGCCGCCCTCCGCCGTCAGATAGCTGTGGCGGGAGATGTCGCAGCTCAGCAGGGCCCGGTCGGCGTGCCCCGCCTCCAGCAGGGCCAGCAGCAGCCGTAGGCGGGTGTCGTCGCTCTGGTAGCGCTCCTTGCCGACGGTGTCGAACGCGACGTACGCGCCGCTTGCGGCGAGCTCCCGGTGGGTTCCCGGATCGTCCAGCAGGTCCTGGTGGCCGATCGAGATCCGGTACGGGGGAAGCCCCGTACCGGCGAGCAACTCCAGTTGGGCGAGCCCGCCCCGGCCGAACTGGGCGTGGGTGGCGAGCGACAGACCGGTGGCGCGCGCGGCATGGGCCGAGGCGAGCAGCGCCCGGCTCTCGCGCCCGCTCGGCCGGTCGCCGTGGCTGCCGATCTCCCCGAGCACGCCGGGTCGGACACCGCTTGCGCCGATGCCCTCCTCGATCTCCCGCACCAGGATCTCCGTGAGCTGTGCGACGCTCGCCTCCGCCGTCTCCCGGGGGTGGAACGGCTCGTAGTACCAGCCGGTGGCGGCGACCACGGCGACGCCGGACTCCTCGGCGATACGCACCAGGGCGCGCGGATCGCGGCCCATGCCCCGGCAGGTCAGCTCGATGACGAGGGCGAGCCCGAACTCGGCTGACAACGCGGTCAGTTCGGCGACGACCGCGGACCGGTGGCGCCAGGCGTCGAGCACGGCCCCGCCGTCGCCCGCACGGTCGAGATCGAGCACGAGATGCTCGTGGGCGAGCGCCGGACCGCGCACGGCGGAGACGGGCAGCGGCCCGGCGACCGTGGTGAGACACGGGGTGATGGAGGATGGATCGAGGAGCGGGGAGTGCATGGGTACGGGTGCCTTCCGGACGGGGCCGTCCGCGCCGGGACGCCGGGGGTCAGCTCTTCAGCGGCGTGAACAGGTCGAGCCAGTGGAGGACGTTGAGCAGGACGCCGCCGACGACGACCGCGGCGGGCGCTGCCGCCATCCGCACTACCGGTCTGCCCATCGCCTCGTTGAGGAGGTAGAGCCCGCCGACGACGAGGATCGCCGGTCCGCCGCCCATCACATGCGCCGCGAGCAGGGAGCCGAAGAGGATGGCCAGCCCCAGCGTCTCCGTGATCGCGGCCCGCAGATGCTCGGAAGAGTCGCGCACGCTCGGAAGCTTGCCGAGGACCCTTCCGATGGAGGAGAGCGCCAGCACTTCGAGCGCGAAGACCACGGCGCCGGCAACTGCAGCGAGGAACGGATTCGGCAGCACATAGCCGAGGGGATACACGAGCGTGAATCCGGCTGTGCCGTACGCGCCGGAGGCGAGCGCGGTCGTCGCGATCAGCGGGATGAAGCCGAACATCCGGTAGAAGTCGACCTGGGCGGCCTCGCTGTACTGGCCCTTGGCGATCAGGAAGCTGGTGGCCTCCCCGCCGCCGAATATATGCATCTGCGCAAGGACGCAGACCCCGGCGCCCAGCACCATGAAGAGCGGCAGATGGCGGCGCAGCCGCAGGGCGCTGCCGCTGAAGAGTGAGGCCATCGGGTCGCTCCCGGAGTCTTCCCGCGGCTGCCCCTGGGCCGGATCCTGCGCTTGCCCCAGCTCCCGCGCCCGTTGCTGCTCCTGCTTCCGCTGGAGCAGGTCCTTCCTGACGGCGAATGCGATGAGCAGCAGCACCCCCGCCGCCATCGCGAGGGAACCCGCGAAGATCTTCGGCCAGAGCTTCATCGTCATGAGGACCAGGGCCAGTTCCAGCGCGGCGGCGAGGCCGCCGCGCAGCCGTCCGAACTGCTTGGTGATGGCGAGCACCGGAAAGAGCGTGAACAGGAAGAGGATCGGCGTCGACATCTGCTGCATCGCGGTCAGGAAGTCGACGGGCAGATCGTGCGCCAGGTCGTTGGCGCCGCCGAGACCGAAGACGACCACCGCACCCCAGGTGCCGCCCAGCAGCGGCGCTGCCCACTTCCGGGGCGCGAGGATGCCCAGAATGTCGGTGGGAAGAAAGAGCAGCCAGGGATTGAGGACACCGCTGGCGAGGGCCATGGGCGCACCGAGGCCGAAGATGAAGCCCGCGGAGAGCCCGAAGGACACCGCCGTGGTGGCGGAACGCTTGGCGCGCCCCTGGATGAAGTCGAGCATGAAGGGACGTACGCCGTCGTTGAAGACAGCCAGCGCCAGGTGTGAGACGAAGGCGGTCAGCGCGCACAGCGCTATGACGAACAGTTGCTGCGTCAGTGAGAGATTCAGACGCGTACTCGCTGCGAGGATGGTGTGCACAGGGTGGTCTCCTCCGCGGTCCGGCAGGTCGTCGGGGTCAGCCGTGCGCGACGATCGCGTGGGCCATGAGCGGGGCGACCACGTCGATCCGGTCGAGGGCGAACCCGAAGACCTTTCTGCCGTCCGAGAGCAGCGCGGCCACCTGTTCCCGCGTCGGGACGGAGCGGCCGAAGGTGTGGCAGACGGGGCTGCCCAGTAACCCGACGAGAAGGCCGAGCGAGGCACCGGCCCCCGTGTGACAGGTGCCCAGGTAGTAGTCGGCCTGGCCGGCCCGGAGCTTCATGGCGGCGTCCATGTCGTTGGAGACCGTGATCTCCAGGCCGTCGAGGCCGAGCCGGGAGAGGGTGTCCGCGACCTCGGTCTTCCCGATGCCGCCGGTGAGGATCTTCGTCATGACGGGGTCCTTCGCTGTGACGAGTGGTGCCGGGCAGGTGAGTTCTGGGCCAGCAAGGCGAGGTGCAGGCCCAGGAAGTTGACTTCTGAGCTGGGCAGCGGGGCGCCGAGTGCTTGTTCGGCCCGTATCGCCACGGCACGTGCTCTGGCGACCGCCTCGGGATGTCCGGCCAGTTCGGCCGCGACCTGTTCGTCGGTGCCGAAGGCCTCGACCGGCTCGCCGTTCAGAAGCCGGGTGAGCGCCGCCATCAGGTGGCTGGTGAGCAGCCCCGCCGTGTCCTCGGTGACGGTGAGCCCCTCGGCGGCCAGGGAGTTCAGCTCGGCCGCGACGAACGCGACGACCTGGGGATCTGCCTGGTCTGTCTCGCGGAAAAGCTGGATGCGCAGGGCCAGTTGGCTGTCCATGGAGCTCCTTTCGTGATGAGCACGATAAATCCAGTAACCAGAATTTTGTATTTTGAAGCGGTGCGGCCTGACGGGAGCACTCGCCGGGCTCGGGGGCGGCTGGGGAGGTCAGTACGAAGGGGTGCGCTCTCCCCGCAGCACCTCGGCCTGGAGGGCGGTGACGACGGACAGGTCGAGAGATCCGCGTACGGCGCCGAGTGCCCCGGCCCCTTCGGCTCTGCCGATGATCGCCGCGCTGGAGTTGCGCAGTGACAGGTCGCGGGTGACCTCGTCGCCGAGCGGCAGGACGTCCACGCCCGTGCCGAGCAGGCCCTGCGCCTCGTCCAGGTTCCAGACGGTGGCGTCCGCGCCGCCGTGCTCGAACAGCTCACGGAGTTGCATGTACGAGGCTTCGATCCACTTGATGTCGTCCCGCCCCGCGAATGTGCGCTCCGCGAGTATGCGCTGGTCCTCCGAGGTGTGGTCGACCGCGACGCGCAGTCCCGGACTCGCCAGGTCCGAGCCGTGCCGCAGCAGTATGCCGTGCGCCCCGGCATAGGTGATCGGGCCGAGGTCCGCGACGAGTTCGACCGGATACTCCTCGATCAGCCGGTCGGCCGCGAAGCGGGAGAGCACCACGAGATCGACCTTGCCTTCGAGCAGCGTGGTGGTACGGGCGCCGGCGCCACGTATGAAGGTGATCGCGAAAGGCGCCCCCGCCTCCTCGAACGCGGAGCGCAGTCCGGTGGCCAGCCCCTCGTAACGACGGGAGTACGGCAGTGGCATGGCGGCGAGCAGCGTGCCGAGCCCGGAGAGCCGCCAGAGCGTAGAGCGGTCGGACCGGACGAGGAACGTGCCGAGGTGGCCCCGCGCCGTCGTCGCGATGGCTTCGGCATCCTCCAGGAGCTGGAGCGCCGCCTGCACCGTGCCGTTCCCCACGCCCAGCTCCACGGCGAAGTCCCGGACGCGCGGAAGCCGGGTGTCCGGCTCGTGGTTCAGCAGGAGAACCGCGAGCTGCCGGGCCGCGAGGCCGTTGCGGGTCAGGAAGCGCTCGTCGAAGTCTGTCACGGAAATAACAGTAAACAGGATTCTGGATATTGACAAGGCTTCCCCGACACCCTGGCGTCTCCACGCCATTTCGCGTCTCGCGGCGAGCCGTCGTCACCGCCCGCAGTCAGGGCGTGCGGGCGATCAGGTACCGGAAGACGTTCGGCATCCAGACCGTGCCGTCCCGCCGCAGGTGCGGATGGAGCGCCTCGCCGATCTCCTTCTCCACCTGCCGCTGGTCCGTCGCCCGGATCGCGCCGTCGAACACCCCGGTCGACAGCAGTCCGCGCACCGCGCTCTCCTGGTCCGCGTACCCGAACGGGCAGGCCACCCGCCCCGAACCGTCCGGTTTCAGCCCGGCTCGCGCCGCGACATCCTCCAGATCGTCCCGGTGTGCGGGGCGACGGGCCCCCTTGCGCAGCCGGTCGGCCAGTCGGCCCGCGACCCGCAGCACCGCGTCCGTCGCGCAGCGCTCCGGCGGCCCCCAGCCGGCCAGCACCACCGGAGTGCCGTGCCCGGCCAGCGGTATGGCTGTTCTGAGGGCGGGATCGAGCCCTTTCGCGTCACCCGCCACGGAGCCGATCGGCTGAAAGGCGGTGATCAGGTCGTACCCGGGCCGGTCCGGTCCTGTCGTGGCGTCGGCCATGCGGTCGGCGGGGAGCAGTGTCCCGCTCCCGGTGCCGTCCGGCCGGCGCGGCGCTCCGCCCCGTCCGTCCTCCGTGAACAGCCGCTCGCGGGCCAGGGCCAGCCGCTCCCGGTCCGCCTCGACGCCGGTCACCCGCGCGCCCCGTGCGGTGGCCAGCAGCAGTGCGAGCCCCGAGCCGCAGCCGAGACCGAGCACCCGGGTCCCGGCGCGGACCTCCAGACGCTCGTACACCGCTTCGTAGAGCGGCACCAGCATCCGTTCCTGGATCTCGGCCCAGTCGCGGGCGCGCGTGCGGGCTTCGGACGGCGCCGGGTGCGCCGGGTCCGCGGTCGTGCCCGAAGGGAGCTGAGGGTGCTGGGCGAGCGTACGTGTCATGGATAGCGCCCCAATCCGCCGAGAGGTCGTTCGTACCCTGATTGACAGCCCCCCTGTACGTGCGAGCACACATCCCCCGTATGTCAGGGAACTCCCCATCCGTGCCCACGTCCAGTGGGTGACGGGCAAAGCGTGCGTGCCCCCGGCGTACGCCCCCGCGTGGATGGCCGATTCCTTTTCCCGGCTCCGGAACGGGTACCAGGATCTGAGCAGGACGGTCGCGCGGGCCGACGGTGGAGTGGCGCGCGGTCCGGCCCCGATTGAGCCATTCGGGGCAGTAGGGCCCCGCGGGGGCGGTGCGGGAAGAAGGTGCCCGTCCCGGTACTCTCGCCGTCGTGCGTGGGGGTAGACGTAGATCGTCTACGCGTCGATGCGTATCCGACGCTACGTACCACCTTGGTGCGAGCTGTGAGCCTTCTCCGCAGATCTGCGCACCCGCCCTCGTCAGGACGCATCAACGGCAACTGACGGGTACGTGCAAATTATTTGTGATGCCCCGTAATGGAACCCGGGAGGGATCCGGCTCGTTGTTCACGACGTGAGCACGACACCACCTGTTCTCGCCGCAGAGCTGGCACAGGCGTGGGCCGACATTCAGCGGTCCCACCCCGAGCTGCCGGATCTTGCCGCGCCAGAGTCCCTGATCGGAGAGTCGTCGTCCGCCTGCGGCGCCGAACTCTCTTTCGAACGACTGCTTCACGAAGCGGTCCACGGCATCGCCGCGGCCAGAGGTGTCCGCGACACCTCCCGCGCGGGCCGCTACCACAACCGCCGATTCCTTGCGATCGCCGAGGAGATGGGCCTCGACCACCCCGAGGAGCCGCATCCCAGCAGCGGGTTCTCCCTGGTCTCGCTCAGCCCCGAGGCGAAGCGCCGGTACCGCCCCACCATCGAGCGGCTCCAGCGCGCCCTCAAGGCGCACACGGTCGCGACGGCCGCCGACACCAAGCGCAGCTTCCGCGGCCCGGCCGCCCGGCACGGCTCCTCCGGCGGTGGCGTGCGGGTCAAAGCGGTCTGCGACTGCGGCCGGAACGTGCGCGTCGTCCCGTCCGTCCTCGCCCAGGCCCCGATCGTCTGCGGAGGCTGCGGCAAACCCTTCCGCATTCCGGAAGTGGTCGCCGCCGCGAGCTAGACCCCGTCCCCGGCGGCCACGCGCCGCCGCGGGCCGACGGCTCGTAACGCGGCACGGCCCCGTTCACGCACGGGGCCGGAGCCGTACGCCGTACCCCGGCCGGGTCACCCCCGGCGCCGGGGGTGTGGCAGAATGGCCAGCCGTACTCGACAGTCGCACAGGACCCCTCTCTCCTCCGGCTGACGCGTCCATCGGGCAGATCGGGTACCGCAACCCCACGCGGCATCCCGTTGTGCCCAACCACGTCAAGACCAGGAGACACCACTCCAGTGGCAGTCAAGATCAAGCTGAAGCGTCTGGGTAAGATCCGTTCGCCTCACTACCGCATCATCGTCGCCGACTCCCGTACCCGCCGTGACGGCCGGGCCATCGAGGAGATCGGTCTGTACCACCCGGTGCAGAACCCCTCGCGCATCGAGGTCGACTCGGACCGCGCGCGTTACTGGCTGTCCGTCGGCGCCCAGCCGACCGAGCCGGTTCTCGCGATCCTCAAGCTCACCGGCGACTGGCAGGCGCACAAGGGCCTCCCGGCCCCCGCGCCGCTGCTCCAGCCGGAGCCGAAGGCCGACAAGCGCGCCCTCTTCGAGGCCGCTGCCAAGGACGCCGGCGACGAGCCCAAGGGCGAGGCCATCACGCAGAAGGCCAAGAAGTCCGACAAGAAGGCCGACGAGGCCGAGTCCTCGGCCGCCGCCGAGTCGACCGGGGCCTGAGCATGCTCGAGGAGGCTCTCGAGCACCTCGTGAAGGGCATTGTCGACAACCCGGACGAAGTGCAGGTCGCCTCGCGCAATCTGCGTCGCGGCCGTGTGCTGGAGGTCCGGGTGCACCCGGACGACCTCGGCAAGGTGATCGGCCGCAACGGCCGCACCGCGCGTGCTCTGCGGACGGTCGTGGGCGCCCTCGGCGGCCGTGGCATCCGCGTCGACCTCGTCGACGTGGACCAGGTCCGCTGACACACCAGAACAGCCGGCACGGGCCGGGAAGGGCCACAGCCCTTCCCGGCCCGTGCTGTTCAGCCCCGTGCTGTTCAGCCCCGTGCTGTTCAGCCCCGTGCTGTTCAGCCCCGTGCTGTTCCGTAGTGACACAACCATCAATTGAGCAAGCGCAACGGCGAGCGACCACCTCCGCGGGAGCGCCGGCGGCTCAGCCACACAAAGGGCGGATCGGCAGTGCAGTTGGTAGTCGGGCGGATCGGCCGCGCCCACGGCATCAAGGGTGAGGTCACCGTCGAGGTGCGTACGGACGAGCCCGAGCTGCGGCTCGGCCCCGGCGCCGTCCTCGCCACGGAACCGGCCTCGGCGGGGCCCCTGACCATCGAGGCGGGCCGCGTGCACAGCGGCAGGCTGCTGCTGCGCTTCGCGGGCGTACGCGACCGTACGGGCGCCGAGGCGCTCCGTAACGTCCTGCTGATCGCCGAGGTCGACCCGGAGGAACTTCCCGAGGACCCCGAGGAGTTCTACGACCATCAGCTGATGGACCTGGACGTCGTCCTGGCCGACGGTACGGAGGTCGGCCGGATCACCGAGATCTCGCATCTGCCCTCGCAGGACCTGTTCATCGTGGAACGCCCCGACGGCAGCGAGGTGATGATCCCCTTCGTCGAGGAGATCGTCACCGAGATCGACCTGGCGGAGCAGCGGGCCGTGATCGACCCGCCGCCCGGGCTGATCGACGACCGCGCGGAGATCGTGCCCGGCGTATCCGGTGGAGAGGCCGAGGACCGATGAGGATCGATGTCCTCACGATCTTCCCGGAGTACCTGGAGCCGCTGAACGTCTCACTCGTCGGCAAGGCCCGGGCACGCGGACGCCTCGACGTGCACGTGCGCGACCTGCGTGAGTGGACGTACGACCGGCACAACACGGTCGACGACACCCCCTACGGCGGCGGTCCGGGCATGGTCATGAAGACCGGTCCCTGGGGTGACGCCCTAGACGAGACGCTCGCCGACGGCTACGAGGCGGGCGCGTACGGCCCCGTCCTGGTCGTTCCCACGCCCAGCGGCCGCCCCTTCACCCAGAAGCTCGCCGTGGAGCTCTCGGAGCGTCCCTGGCTGCTCTTCGCACCCGCCCGCTACGAGGGCATCGACCGCCGGGTCATCGACGAGTACGCGACGCGGATCCCCGTCGTCGAGGTGTCCATCGGCGACTACGTACTGGCCGGCGGCGAGGCCGCGGTCCTGGTGATCACGGAGGCCGTGGCCCGGCTGCTGCCCGGTGTCCTCGGCAACGCCGAGTCGCACCGCGACGACTCGTTCGCCCCCGGCGCCATGGCCGACCTGCTGGAGGGCCCCGTCTACACCAAGCCGCCCGAGTGGCGCGGACGCGGCATCCCGGACGTCCTGCTCAGTGGCCACCACGGGAAGATCGCGCGGTGGCGCCGCGACGAGGCGTTCCGCCGTACGGCGCTCAACCGGCCCGATCTGATCGAGCGCTGCGACCCCGCGGCCTTCGACAAGAAGGACCGGGAGACGCTCTCCATCCTCGGCTGGGCGCCGGAGCCCGGTGGCCGATTTTGGCGCAGGCCCGGCGACGTGGAAGAATAGGCCGCTGCTGTACGTCCGGCGTACGCCCCTGCCACAGGGGGACCGACGTCCGCCCGACGCGAACGGCACTCAACACTCTCCCGATCATCCGCTGATGACCTGTGGCATCAGCGAGGAAGCAGACCTTCATGGCCAGCCTGCTCGACTCCGTCGACGCCGCGTCGCTCCGCAGCGACCTCCCCGCTTTCCGCCCCGGTGACACGGTGAACGTGCACGTACGGGTCATCGAGGGCAACCGCTCCCGTATCCAGCAGTTCAAGGGTGTCGTCATCCGCCGCCAGGGTTCGGGCGTCCGCGAGACCTTCACGGTCCGCAAGGTCTCGTTCTCCGTCGGCGTCGAGCGCACCTTCCCGGTGCACAGCCCGATCTTCGAGAAGATCGAGCTGGTCAGCCGCGGTGACGTCCGCCGCGCCAAGCTGTACTACCTCCGTGAGCTGCGCGGCAAGGCCGCGAAGATCAAGGAGAAGCGCGACCGCTGAGCCCCCACGGCCGCGAGCGGGATACTTCTCACGCCCACGGCCGGGACTCTTCTCACGCCAGGTGTACAGGGCCGCCGGATAAGATCTGGCCCCGATGGACACCGAAGCACAGCACGAGAAGCGCGACCGCTCTTCCGACACCCCCGCGGGGGCGGAAGAGCGGTCGCGCTTCTCGCGTTCTCCCTGGTCCGCCAGGAGCGAGGGGGCCAGGGAGAGTTCATGGCTCTCCTGGCGCCGTACGGGGCTTCTCGGCCTGGTCTGCACGGTCTTCCTGCTGCTCTTCAGCACGTTCGTGCTCCAGCCGTTTCTGATCCCCAGTGGCTCGATGGAGCCCACCCTCCATGTCGGAGATCGCGTGCTCGTCAACAAGTTGGCGTACCGTTTCGGTACCGAGCCGCAGCGTGGTGATGTGATCGTCTTCGACGGCACCGGGTCCTTCGTACAGGAGCCGGCGCGTGAGAACCCCGTCACCGGGCTGCTGCACGGGGCGGCCGCGGCCCTCGGACTCGCCGAGCCCGCCGAGACCGATTTCGTCAAGCGCGTGGTCGGTGTGGGGGGTGACCGTGTGGTCTGCTGCGACAAGGGGGGCAGGGTCGAAGTGAACGGCCGGGCCGTCGACGAGCGGTATCTGCACGCCGGTGACACACCCTCCCGTGTGCCCTTCGACATCGTCGTGCCCGAGGGAACCCTGTGGGTGATGGGCGATCATCGCAGTAATTCGCGTGACTCCCGGGATCATCTCGGAGAGCCGGGAGGCGGGATGGTGCCCGTGGAGAGAGTGATCGGAAGGGCGGACTGGATCGGCTGGCCCACGGGCCGCTGGTCGGGCCTGGAGCCCACTGACGCCTTCACGGAGGTTCCGGGGCCGGGGAGCGGTGCCCATGGGTAAGCGCGGACGCCCGGCGAATCACGGGTACGACACCAGACTGCCGACCGGCTCCAGGCCCACCACGGGACGGGCACTGCCGGGCCGGGCGGAGCGGCGCAAGCTCGCCAAGAAGGTGAAGCGACGGCGCAGCCGGTCCGCGGCCAAGGAGATTCCGCTACTGATCACGGTGGCGCTGCTGATCGCCGTCGTTCTCAAGACGTTCCTGGTACAGGCCTTCGTGATCCCCTCGGGATCCATGGAGCAGACGATCAGGATCAGCGACCGGGTACTGGTGGACAAGCTCACCCCTTGGTTCGGGTCCAAGCCGCAGCGGGGCGATGTCGTGGTCTTCAAGGACCCCGGCAACTGGCTCCAGGACGAGCAACCCCCGCCGGACAACTCCCCGGTGGTGGTCAAGCAGCTCAAGGAAGGGCTGTCCGCCATCGGACTGCTGCCGTCGGCCGACGACAAGGACCTGATCAAGCGCGTCGTCGCGGTGGGCGGCGACACCGTCAAGTGCTGCGACGTCAACGGCAAGGTGACGGTCAACGGCATGCCCCTCACCGAGCAGTACCTGAACCCCGGCAATGCGCCCTCGACCATTCCCTTCGAGGTGCAGGTCCCCGTGGGGCGCATCTTCGTCATGGGTGATCACCGCTCCAATTCGGCCGATTCACGCTTCCATCTCCAGGAGGAGTACAACGGGACGGTCTCCGAGGCGGGAGTCGTGGGCCGCGCGGTGGTCATCGCCTGGCCGCTCGACCACTGGAGCGGGCTGGAGCAGCGGTCGACCTTCGCTTCCGTACCCGACGCGCGTGCCGCGCCGACGACGGCGACGGGACCGTCGAATAGTCTGTCGTCCCAGGATCGAAACGGATTGGTCCGGCTCCCGACCCCTGCGGAACTCCCGCTCGTTATGGGAGTGGTGGGCCTGTCCCTCCTCCGGGGCAGGCGATCACACAGAGTATTCGCGCGGAGTAAGGAGTGGATGTGGGGGATGTGGCGGTCGGCGCACGATCCGGACACGACGATCCCGAGGAGGGACGCGAGCAGCTCGCCGAGTCGCCCGAAGCCGTGACGGACAAGCCGGCGGAGCAGCGGGGCGACAGCGGGGACGGGCCGGACGGAGACGGTGCGACGGCGCCGAGGAAGCCGCGTTCCTTCTGGAAGGAACTGCCCCTCTTGATCGGGATCGCGCTTCTGCTGGCCTTCCTGATCAAGGCTTTTCTGGTCCAGGCGTTCTCGATCCCCTCGGACTCGATGCAGGACACCCTGCAGCGCGGTGACCGGGTGCTGGTGGACAAGCTCACGCCGTGGTTCGGTGCCGAACCGCAGCGCGGCGAGGTGGTCGTCTTCAACGACCCGGGCGGCTGGCTGGACGGCGCCGAGACCCCCGAGCCGAACGCGGTGCAGTGGTTCCTCGGCCAGATCGGCCTGATGCCTTCTTCCGACGAGAAGGACCTGATCAAGCGGGTCATCGCGGTCGGCGGCGACACGGTTGAATGCAAAAAGGGCGAAAAGGTCCATGTCAACGGCCAGGCGCTGAACGAGACGGACTACATCTACCCCGGCAACACACCGTGCGACGACGAGCCGTTCGGCCCGATCAAGGTGCCCAAGGACAGCATCTGGGTGATGGGCGACCACCGGCAGAATTCGCTGGACTCCCGCTATCACCAGGAGCTTCCCGGCAACGGCACGGTCCTGAACAAGGACGTCGTGGGCCGTGCGGTCGTCGTCGCCTGGCCGGTCAACCGCTGGTCCCTGCTGCCGGTGCCCGACACGTTCGACCAGTCGGGGCTGAGCGCCGCGGCCTCCGTCGCGACGGCCGCCACACCCGGGGCGCTCGCTCTGGTCGGAGCCGTTCCGATCGTGCTGTGGCGCAGAAGGAGGCTGACCCGCCGGAGTACCGCCGGGTAGGGTGCCGTCCCAGATCGTTCTCCGAACCGGGGGGAGTGCTGGGATGAGCACAACAGAACGTAGGAACAGCGGCCACGGTCGGCTCGGCAGCGTGCTGTCGGGGCTGGCCGTGGCCGTCGGCTGTGTGCTCTTTCTCGGAGGGTTCGTCTGGGCCGCGGTCGAATACCGGCCCTACACCGTGCCCACCAATTCGATGGACCCGACCGTGAAGGCGGGGGACCGGGTGCTGGCCCAGCGGATCTCCGGCGGCGACGTGCGCCGCGGGGACGTGGTCGTCTTCAGGGACTCCGAGTGGGGCGACCTGCCGATGGTCAAGCGCGTGGTCGGCATCGGCGGCGACACGGTCGCCTGCTGCGACGCCTCCGGTCGTCTGACGGTCAACGGCAAACCGGTCGAGGAACCGTACGTGCAGGGCATGCTCGGCGGACGCGCTTCCACGACCGACTTCGACGCAACCGTGCCCAAGGGACAGCTCTTTCTGCTCGGCGACGAGCGCAGCGGCTCGCTGGACTCCCGTGTACACCTCCAGGACCCCACACAGGGCTCGGTACCGCGCACGGCCGTGGACGCGCGCGTGGACGCCGTGGCCTGGCCGCTGGGCGGCATGATCGGCCGGCCCGCGGCCTTCGCGGTGATGCCGGGCGGCGTGTCCGCGCCCGGGCCGCTGGAACCGCTTGTGGTGGCCGTGGTGGGCGGCACGTTGCTGATCTTCGGCGGTGCGGCGTACGTGCCGGTCGTGCGGTGGATCTCGCGTCGGCGCCGGAGTGAGCCCCGTGGCGAGGGGGCGTCCGCACATGCCGTCTGACGGCCGGCCCGGGGCGGAGGCGGACACACACCCGGTCAGGAAGGTGGCGCGGGTGGTGCTGCTCGACCCTGATGACCGCATCCTGCTGCTGCACGGATACGAGCCGGACCATCCCGACCGGCAATGGTGGTTCACGCCCGGCGGGGGCCTGGAGGGCGGCGAGAGCCGGGAGGAGGCCGCGCTGCGCGAGCTGGCAGAGGAGACGGGGATCACACGGGCGGAGCTGGGGCCTGTGCTCTGGCGCAGGGTCTGCTCCTTCCCGTTCGACGGCCGGCGCTGGGATCAGGACGAGTGGTACTTCCTGGCACGTACGGCGCAGACCGAGGCCGCTCTCGGCGACCTCACCGACCTGGAGCGACGCAGCGTCGCGGGGCTGAGGTGGTGGACCTCCGCCGAACTGTCGGCGGCGCGTGAGACGGTGTATCCGACCAGGCTCGCCGAGCTGCTGCGCACGTTGCTCGACGAGGGTCCCCCGGGCACGCCGGTAGACCTCGCGCCCGAGCACGTCTAGCGGCGCGGGGGCCGGAGCACAATAGGGGCACGTACGGCTGAAGGGGAACATGCCATGAGCGCCGAGGACCTCGAAAAGTACGAGACCGAGATGGAGCTGAAGCTCTACCGGGAGTACCGCGATGTCGTCGGTCTGTTCAAATACGTGATCGAGACCGAGCGTCGTTTCTATCTCACCAACGACTACGAGATGCAGGTGCACTCGGTTCAGGGTGAGGTTTTTTTCGAGGTCACGATGGCGGATGCGTGGGTCTGGGACATGTACCGGCCGGCCAGGTTTGTCAAACAGGTGCGGGTCCTCACGTTCAAGGACGTGAATATCGAGGAGCTGAACAAGAGCGATCTCGAACTGCCCGGCGGCTGAGACGCGCGAGTCGTCCCGTCGTCGGCGCTGCTCCGTGCCGTGCCGCTTCGTCCGGGGCTGATCATTCGGAACTGATTATTCGGAACTGATCACTCTGACGGGTGAGCGAGTTATCCACATCCCATAGGTTTTCCACCAAGATCCACTCGTATCGGGAGATCGCGTCAGAGTCGGTGCCGGAGGTGGTGCCGAGATGAACGCGACGGGGGCACTCGGAAGGTACGGCGAGAATCTGGCGGCGCGGCGGCTGGTCGATGCGGGGATGATCGTGCTGGCCCGCAACTGGCGGTGCGGCAGGACGGGCGAGATCGACATCGTCGCCCAGGACAACGACACGCGGGGCCGGGAGACGCTGGTCGTCTGTGAGGTGAAGACCCGCAGGGCGGGTTCGTTCGAACATCCGATGGCGGCGGTCACACCGGAGAAGGCCGACCGGCTGCGGCGGCTGGCCGCCTGCTGGCTGGACCGTCATGGCGGTCCGCCGCCCGGCGGCGTACGGATCGACCTGATCGGTGTGGTGCTGCCCCGGCGGGGCGCCCCCGAGGTCGAGCACGCACGGGGGGTGGCCTGATGGGGTTCGCACGCGCGTGTTCGGTCGCGCTGGTGGGTGTCGAGGGCGTGGTCGTCGAGGTCCAGGCCGATCTGGAGCCCGGTGTGGCCGCCTTCACCCTGGTCGGGCTCCCGGACAAGAGCCTGGTGGAGAGCCGCGACCGGGTGAGGGCCGCTGTCGTCAATTCCGGCGCGGAGTGGCCGCAGAAGAAGCTCACGGTCGGGCTCAGCCCCGCCTCGGTACCCAAGGGCGGCAGCGGCTTCGATCTCGCCGTGGCCTGCTCCGTGCTCGGCGCGGCCGAGCGTATCGATCCCAAGGCCATCGCGGACCTGGTGCTCATCGGAGAGCTGGGCCTGGACGGGCGGGTCCGGCCGGTGCGCGGAGTCCTCCCCGCGGTGCTCGCCGCGGCGGAGGCCGGGTACCACCAGGTCGTCGTCCCCGAGCAGACCGCGGGAGAGGCCTCACTGGTGCCGGGAGTCTCCGTCCTCGGCGTACGGAGCCTGCGCCAGCTCATCGCCGTGCTGACCGGCGAGGCGGTCCCGGAAGAGCCGCAGGAGCCCCGGCAGGGCCGTCCTGACGCCATGCTGGCGGGGCTCATGATGCCCGGAGCCGGAGTGGGCACCGGTCTCGCCGCGTGCGGGCCGGGAGGCGGGCACCGGTCGGACCTCGCGGACGTGGCGGGCCAGACCGCTGCCCGTACGGCGCTGGAGGTGGCCGCGGCGGGCGGACACCATCTGCTGCTCCAAGGGCCGCCGGGCGCGGGGAAGACCATGCTGGCGGAACGGCTGCCCGCCGTTCTGCCGCCGCTGACCAAACAGGAATCCCTGGAGGTCACCGCGGTCCACTCGGTCGCGGGCATCCTCCCGCCGGGCGAACCGCTCGTCCACACACCCCCGTACTGCGCACCGCACCACTCGGCGACCATGCAGTCACTGGTCGGCGGCGGGAACGGGCTGCCACGCCCCGGCGCGGTCTCGCTGGCCCACCGTGGGGTGCTTTTTCTGGACGAAGCGCCGGAATTCTCCGGGCGGGCGCTGGACGCCCTGCGGCAGCCCCTGGAGTCGGGCCATGTGGTCGTGGCGCGCAGCGCGGGGGTGGTGCGGCTGCCGGCGCGCTTCCTGATGGTGCTCGCGGCCAACCCGTGCCCTTGCGGTCGGCACACCCTGAACGGCGCGGGATGCGAGTGCCCGCCCTCGGTGATCCGCCGCTACCAGTCGCGGCTCTCCGGGCCGCTGCTCGACCGGGTCGACCTGCGGGTGAACGTCCAGCCGGTCACCCGGGCGGATCTGCTGGGGCAGGGCGGCCGGGGCGAGTCGACCGCCGCGGTCGCGGCGCGGGTGCAGGAGGCCAGAGCGCGGTCGGCTGCGCGGCTGGACACCACGCCCTGGTCGGTCAACAGTGAGGTACCGGGCCATGAGCTGAGAACCCGCTGGCCGGTCTCCGCCGGAGCGCTGGCCGCCGCGGAACGGGATCTGGAGCGCGGACTGCTCACCGCACGCGGTATCGACCGGATTCTGAGAGTGGCCTGGACGGTCGCGGACCTCGCCGGGTGCGACCGGCCGGAAGCCCGCCACGTGGACCTCGCCCTGGAACTGCGCACCGGCATCGCCCGAGGTGCCGGTGCCGTGGCGGGAGGTGCCTCATGACGCCCGTCAGCCCCCAGGAGCGACTGGCGCGCGCCGCACTCACCCGGATCCTCGAACCGGGAGACGAACAGGCCGGCCACTGGCTGCGCACCTGGGGCGCCGCGGGGCTGCTCGACCTGCTCTCGTCACCGGCCGGAGCCCGGGACGCCGCGCGCGGGCAGCTCACCGGAGCCACCGAGCGCCGGCTCGACGGCTACCGGGCCAGGGCGGCGCGGGCCGTCCCCGAGCGCGATCTCTCTGCGATCACCGCGGTCGGCGGCCGGTTCGTCTGCCCGGGTGACGCGGAGTGGCCCAGCCAGCTCGACGACCTCGGCGCGGCCCGGCCCATTGGCTTGTGGATCCGCGGCCGACCGGATCTGCGGATCTGGTCCCTGCGCTCCGTCGCCGTCGTCGGCGCCCGCGCGTGTACTCCATACGGGGCACATATGGCGGCGAGTCTCGGCTCCGGTCTCGCCGAGCGCGGCTGGGTGGTGACCTCGGGTGCCGCGTTCGGTGTCGACGGCGCGGCCCACCGCGGCGCCCTGTCGGCCGACGGGGCGACCGTGGCCGTCCTCGCCTGCGGCGTCGATGTGGTCTACCCGCCGGGCCACGCCGAACTCGTCAGCCGGATCGCGGAACAGGGCCTGGTCATCGGCGAATTGCCGCCGGGCGACCATCCGACCCGCAGCAGATTCGTGCTGCGCAACCGCGTCATCGCCGCGCTCACCAGAGGCACCGTCGTGGTGGAGGCGGAGTACCGCAGCGGCTCGCTGGTCACGGCGCGCTGCGCCCAGCGGCTGGGGCGGTTCACGATGGGGGTTCCGGGACCCGTCACCAGCGGGCTCTCGGCGGGCGTGCATGAACTGCTGCGCGGTGAAGGCGTGCTGGTCACGGACGCCGCCGAAGTGGCCGAACTCGTCGGGGACATCGGGGAGCTGGCTCCGGCCCGCCGGGGTCCGGTACTCCCCAGGGATCTGCTCGATCCGGTCAGCGCGCGGGTCCTGGAGGCGTTGCCGGCTCGGAGCGCCGCCGACGGGCGGGAGATCGCTCGGGACGCGGGCACGACGACGGACGAGGCACTCGGCAGGCTGTACGAACTCCACTCGTTGGGGTTCGTCGAACGGCACGGCGACCGGTGGCAGTTGGCCTCCCGGACCACACCGGGGACCGCCGCGCGGCGAGGCGGTGCTTGACCGGGGGCATTCGGGTGAAAAGGTGAGAGGGATGATCCTCGTACCGCTCTCGGTGGCCCCCGTCAGGTCGGCACCCGGACAGGTCCTGGCAGGGTCGGCACTCGATCGAATGCGTGGCCGACGGCATCCACCGGCGAGGGCCCGGCCGTCCGCTCCTCGCGCAGCGCGACGCTTCAGTCACGCTACGCTCACCTGGAATCAGGTCCAGGTCCAGCGAGATGTCCCCCCGCACTTCACGGCAGAACGGCTCAAGGCGACGCATGCCCCAGCACACCTCCGGGTCTGACCGCGCGGCAGCGCCCCCGGCTGCCCGGAGCGCCGTGCGTTCCCCCGCACCCTCGTCGCTCGACGAGTTGTGGCGGTCGTACAAGACCACGGGCGACGGCCGGCTGCGCGAGCAGCTCATCCTGCACTACTCGCCGCTGGTGAAATATGTCGCGGGCCGGGTCAGTGTCGGGCTGCCCGCCAACGTCGAGCAGGCGGACTTCGTCTCCTCCGGGGTCTTCGGGCTCATCGACGCGATCGAGAAGTTCGACATCGAGCGGTCGATCAAGTTCGAGACCTACGCGATCACCCGGATCCGCGGGGCCATGATCGACGAACTCCGGGCGCTGGACTGGATCCCGCGCTCCGTGCGGCAGAAGGCGCGAGCCGTCGAGCGTGCCTATGCCACCCTGGAAGCCCAGCTCAGGCGCACCCCTTCCGAGGGGGAGGTGGCCGCCGAGATGGGGATCGCCCTGGAGGAACTACACGCGGTTTTCAGCCAGTTGTCCCTGGCGAATGTCGTGGCACTGGAGGAGCTGCTCCACGTCGGCGGTGAGGGCGGCGAGCGGCTCAGCCTCATGGACACCCTGGAGGACACCGCCGCCGACAATCCGGTGGAGGTCGCCGAGGACCGTGAGCTGAGACGGTTGCTGGCGCGCGCGATCAACACCCTCCCCGACCGGGAGAAAACCGTGGTCACGCTCTACTACTACGAGGGACTGACCCTTGCCGAGATCGGCAACGTGCTCGGCGTGACCGAGAGCAGGGTCAGCCAGATCCACACAAAATCCGTCCTCCAGCTGCGGGCCAAGCTGGCCGACCTCGGACGCTGAGGCTGTGCCGCCGCAGCCTCATCCGTAAAGTGGAGGCGTGCCCAGGATTCGAGCGGCCTCCGTGGCCGAGCACCGGACCATGCAACGCGGCGCCCTGCTGGACGCCGCGCGCTCCCTCCTGTCCGAAGGCGGTACGGAAGCGCTGACCTTCCCCGCCCTCGCCGAGCGCACGGGCCTCGCCAGGTCCTCGGTCTACGAGTACTTCCGCTCGCGCGCCGCCGTCGTCGAGGAACTGTGCGCCGTCGACTTCCCCGTCTGGGCGGCGGAGGTCGAGGCGGCCATGGCCGGTGCGGACACCCCCGAGGCCAAGATCGAGGCGTACGTACGGCAGCAACTCGCCCTGGTCGGTGACCGGCGCCACCGTGCGGTCGTCGCCATCTCCGCGAGCGAGCTGGACGCCGGCGCCCGGGAGAAGATCCGCGCCGCGCACGGCGGCCTGATCGCCATGATCGTCGAAGCCCTGGCCGAACTGGGCCACGAGCAGCCCCGGCTGGCCGCGATGCTGCTCCAGGGCGTGGTGGACGCGGCGGTCCGCCGTATCGAACTCGGTGCTGCCGAAGCGCCCCCGGAGATCGCCGAGGCCGCGGTCTCCATGGCACTGCGAGGCGTACGGGGCTGAACCCGGCGAGCGCCTGGTGCCCCCGTACGGCGCGGCGGATGCTTGCCCCCGTACGCGCGAGCCGTACATGGCGGGGCGCGAGCTCACCTCGATCGCCGGGCGACCGGTGGTGCCCCCGGCGACGTGCCACCACCGCCGCCAGCAGGGCCAGCGCGAACAGCCCGTACGCCGGGTATGGCCCGTAGGAGGCGCCGTACGCACCGACCGGGACCGACTGCCCAGCCGACCGTGCGGGCCGCGT
The DNA here is from genome assembly GCF_042752355.1 of Streptomyces sp. NPDC059255. Taxonomy (NCBI): domain Bacteria; kingdom Bacillati; phylum Actinomycetota; class Actinomycetes; order Kitasatosporales; family Streptomycetaceae; genus Streptomyces; species Streptomyces sp. NPDC059255. The sequence continues at coordinate 106,981 of NZ_JBHYZP010000027.1, read as the reverse complement.
CGGCCGCGGTGTCCCGGCCGCGGTCCGGACCGTCGTCGCGAGCGGTTCCGGCACTCCCAGCACCGGCAGCAGCCGGGCAGGGCCCCGGCGGAGCAGGCTCGGGGGCAGCAGCGACAGCGGGTCCAGATAGGTCTCACCCCGAAGCAGTCCCCAGTGGAGGCACGTCGTCGGGCAGTGGGAAGGACCGGCCGCCAGCACTCCGACCACTTGGCCGGCCACGACCTGGTCGCCCTTCTTGACCAGCGGCTCCACCGGTTCGTAGGTGGTACGCAGCGGTGGGTCGCCCGTGCCCGGCAGGGTGATCGAGACCACCCCACGCCCCGCCACCGGGCCCGCGAAGGAGACCTGCCCCGACGCCGCCGCCCGTACCGGGGCACCCGCGGACGCCGCGAGGTCCACGCCGCGGTGACCGGGCCCGTACCCCGTGGCCGGAGGCTGCCAGCCGCGCAGCACGGTGGGGCGCGTCCCCACCGGCCAGGACCGGCGGCCGTCGGGAACGGCGGAGGAAACGCCGACCGGAACACCGGGCCGTACATCGGCGGGCGGCTCGGCCGGGGAAGGTGTCCCGGCCGGAGCGGGTGCCGAGGCGGGCGAGGCGGGAGTGGCCCAGACCAGCCCCACGACGAGGGAGAGCGCCAGCGTGAGGGCAGGGGTGAAGGACGGCTTGAGGACATGCGCGCCGGCGCGGGCGAGCAGGCGCGGGAACAGCGGACGGCGTGTGACGCGACGATTGATCATGCATACACGGTGGACCCGGCCAGCCCGACCGCGCTGATCATGAACCGGATCTGTGGACAACTGACCGGTTGTGGATAACGCCGTCACCCGAGGGTGCGAAGGTCCCGTACACTTCTTGTGGCGATCCGGGTCACCGGGTCGACTTCGCACGCCCCGTCATCGGCCTCTTCGTGCCGGTGCCAGCGCTTCTCGGTCTCGGACTGTCCCGTGGCACAGCGCAATCGGGGCGTCAGGCGCGACTGCCGTCCGGCGGACGCGACAACCGAGTACCTCAAGGAGTACGGCCATGGCCGTCGTCACGATGCGGGAGCTGCTGGAAAGCGGCGTCCACTTCGGTCACCAGACCCGTCGCTGGAACCCGAAGATGAAGCGTTTCATCTTCACGGAGCGCAACGGCATCTACATCATCGACCTGCTCCAGTCGCTGTCGTACATCGACCGCGCCTACGAGTTCGTCAAGGAGACCGTCGCCCACGGCGGTTCCATCATGTTCGTCGGTACGAAGAAGCAGGCGCAGGAAGCCATTGCCGAGCAGGCGACGCGCGTGGGCATGCCCTACGTCAACCAGCGCTGGCTGGGCGGCATGCTCACCAACTTCTCCACCGTCTACAAGCGCCTGCAGCGTCTGAAGGAGCTTGAGCAGATCGACTTCGAGGACGTGGCCGCCTCCGGCCTTACCAAGAAGGAGCTGCTGGTTCTCTCGCGCGAGAAGGCCAAGCTGGAGAAGACCCTCGGTGGTATCCGCGAGATGCAGAAGGTGCCCAGCGCCGTCTGGATCGTCGACACCAAGAAGGAGCACATCGCCGTCGGTGAGGCGCGCAAGCTCCACATCCCGGTCGTCGCGATCCTCGACACCAACTGCGACCCCGACGAGGTCGACTACAAGATCCCGGGCAACGACGACGCGATCCGCTCCGTCACCCTGCTCACCCGCGTGATCGCCGACGCCGTCGCCGAGGGCCTCATCGCCCGCTCGGGCGTCGCCACCGGTGACTCGAAGCCGGGGGAGAAGGCCGCTGGCGAGCCCCTCGCCGAGTGGGAGCGCGACCTGCTTGAGGGCGAGAAGAAGGACGACGCCGAGAAGCCGGCCGAGGCTGCTGCCGCTCCGGCCGCCGAGGCCGAGAAGCCGGCCGAGACGCCCGCCGAGAAGCCGGCCGAGACGCCCGCCGCCGACGCCCCGGCCGCGGACACCGAGCAGGCCTGACCCTCACCAGGTTCGGCAGTTGACGGCGGGGGCCCATCGGCCCCCGCCGTTCACCCGTAGATCTTTCAGACCTTCGAAAGAGAATTACAGATCATGGCGAACTTCACCGCCGCTGACGTCAAGAAGCTCCGCGAGCTCACCGGCGCCGGCATGATGGACTGCAAGAAGGCCCTGGAAGAGGCCGACGGCAGTGTCGACAAGGCCGTCGAGACGCTCCGCGTCAAGGGCCAGAAGGGCGTCGCCAAGCGCGAGGGCCGTTCGGCCGAGAACGGCGCCGTCATCTCTCTCATCTCCGACGACAAGACCTCCGGCGTCCTGCTTGAGCTGAAGTGCGAGACGGACTTCGTGGCCAAGGGCGACAAGTTCCAGGCCGTGGCCAACACGCTCGCCGCCCACGTCGCCGCGACGTCCCCGGCCGACCTCGCCGCGCTGCTCGCCTCCGAGATCGAGGCCGGCAAGACCGTCCAGGCATACGTGGACGAGGCGAACGCGAACCTGGGCGAGAAGATCGTCCTGGACCGCTTCGCGCAGTTCACCGGCGGCTACGTGGCCGCGTACATGCACCGCACCATGCCCGACCTCCCGCCGCAGGTCGGCGTTCTGGTCGAGCTGGACAAGGAAGACGCCCAGGTCGCCAAGGACGTCGCGCAGCACATCGCCGCCTTCGCGCCGAAGTACCTCAACCGCGACGAGGTCCCGGCCGAGACGGTCGAGAAGGAGCGCCGCGTCGCCGAGGCCACCTCGCGCGAGGAGGGCAAGCCCGAGGCCGCCCTTCCGAAAATCATCGAGGGTCGCGTCAACGGCTTCTTCAAGGAGAACGTCGTTCTGGAGCAGGCTTTCGCGAAGGACAACAAGAAGTCCGTCCAGAAGATCCTGGACGAGGCCGGCGTCACCCTGAAGCGCTTCTCGCGCATCAAGGTCGGCGTCTGAGTCCGTACGCGATCAACCAAAGACCCCGATAGGGTCGGAGGCAGTCGCTCGCGTGTGCCTGACGGCATTACTTCGCAGGCGGCCGGGCGACCGCAGATCTGACGAGGAGGCCATTGCCGCACAGGGAACCGTAAGGACCCCGGCAATGGCCTTCTTCGTATGTGCACGAGGAGATCTCCATGGAACAGGCCGACAAGAGCGTCGAGAAGAGCGACGACGGCAAGAAGCGACGCTTCATGCTGAAACTGTCCGGTGAGGCGTTCGCCGGCGGAGGGGCGCTCGGAGTCGACCCCGACGTCGTCCACGCCATCGCCCGCGAGATCGCCGCCGTCGTCCGTGACGGCGCCCAGATCGCGGTCGTCCTGGGCGGCGGAAACTTCTTCCGCGGCGCCGAACTCCAGCAGCGCGGCATGGACCGGGCCCGCTCCGACTACATGGGCATGCTCGGTACCGTCATGAACTGTCTGGCTCTCCAGGACTTCCTGGAGAAGGAAGGCATCGACTCCCGCGTCCAGACGGCCATCACCATGGGCCAGGTCGCGGAGCCGTACATCCCGCTGCGCGCCGTACGCCACCTGGAGAAGGGCCGCGTGGTCATCTTCGGCGCGGGTATGGGCATGCCGTACTTCTCCACCGACACCACAGCCGCCCAGCGCGCCCTGGAGATCGACGCGCAGGCGCTGCTGATGGGCAAGAACGGCGTGGACGGGGTGTACGACTCCGACCCCAAGACCAACCCCGACGCGGTCAAGTTCGACGCGCTCGAATACAGCGAGGTCATCGCCGGGGACCTGCGTGTCGCCGACATGACCGCGATCACGCTGTGCCAGGACAACCGGCTGCCGATCCTGGTTTTCGAATTGCTGAAGGAAGGCAATATCGCGCGCGCGGTCAAGGGTGAGAAGATCGGCACACTCGTGAGCGACCAGGGCACCCGGAGCTGATCCCGGGCTGCCCAGCACGGGGAGGATGGACAAAGCCCTGCCGGTCGGACACCGTGCAGGACAAGACGCGACGCAGGTTCCGCCGGCCGGCAAGCATGCCGGGCCCACTCAAGACACGCAGGAGCAAGTGGTGATCGAAGAGACCCTCCTCGAGGCCGAGGAGAAGATGGAGAAGGCCGTCCTGGTCGCCAAAGACGACTTCGCCGCGATCCGCACCGGGCGTGCGCATCCGGCGATGTTCAACAAGATCGTGGCGGACTACTACGGTGCCCTCACCCCGATCAACCAGCTCGCCTCGTTCGCCGTACCCGAGGCGCGGATGGCCGTGGTGACCCCGTTCGACAAGAGCGCGCTGCGCAACATCGAGCAGGCCATCCGGGACTCCGACCTCGGCGTCAACCCGAGCAACGACGGCAACATCATCCGGGTGGTGTTCCCCGAGCTGACCCAGGACCGCCGCAAGGAGTTCATCAAGGTCGCCAAGACCAAGGCGGAGGACTCGAGGATCTCGATCCGCGCCGTGCGCCGCAAGGCCAAGGAGACGATCGACAAGCTGATCAAGGACGGCGAGGTCGGCGAGGACGAGGGACGCCGCGCCGAGAAGGAGCTCGACGACACCACCGCGAAGTACGTCGCGCAGGTGGACGAGCTGCTCAAGCACAAGGAAGCCGAGCTGCTCGAGGTCTGATGAACGACTCTTCCCGGGGGGCCTCGCCGACAGCCGGTTACTGGGGACCGACCGACCAGGGGGCTGCCCCGGCGGGTCCCGCATACGATGAGCATCCCGCACAGCAGACTCGGCCCATGCCCATCGTGCCCGACGAACCCGCGAACGGCGGGGACCAGAATGACGACCGGGGGGCTGCTCGGCCGGGCGGCCCCCTGTTCCGTGACGAGACTCCGCAGGAGCCCATGGCCGCCCCCCCGCCGTCCCCGCCGAAGAAGCGGGCCGGTCGTGATCTGCGTGCGGCCATAGGGGTCGGTGTCGGGCTCGGCGCGGTGGTCGCCGCGTCGCTCTTCATCGTCAAGGCCGTGTTCGTCGGTGTCATTGCGATCGCCGTGGTCGTGGGGTTGTGGGAGCTCACCTCACGGCTCGACGAGAAGAAGGGCATCAAGGCACCGCTCGTGCCGCTGGCGGTGGGTGGCGCCGCGATGGTCGTCGCCGGATACGCGCGCGGCGCGGAGGGGGCCTGGGTCGCGATGGCCCTTACCGCGCTCGCCGTGCTGATCTGGCGGATGACGGAGCCGCCCGAGGGTTACCTCAAGGACGTCACCGCGGGGGTCTTCGCCGCGTTCTACGTACCATTCCTGGCGACCTTCGTCGCGATGATGCTCACGGCGGGGGACGGCTCGCAGCGCGTGCTGATGTTCCTCGTGCTGACCGTCGTCAGCGACACAGGCGCGTACGCCGTCGGCTGGCGCTTCGGTACGCACAAGCTCGCGCCGCGCATCAGCCCCGGCAAGACCTGGGAGGGGCTCGGCGGCGCCGTCACCTTCGCGATGGTGGCCGGCGCGCTCCTGATGGAGTTCCTGATCGACGGCGGCGCCTGGTGGCAGGGGCTGCTGATCGGCCTGGCCGTCGCGGCCAGCGCCACGCTCGGCGACCTCGGCGAGTCCATGATCAAGCGCGACCTGGGGATCAAGGACATGGGCACGCTGCTGCCGGGGCACGGCGGGATCATGGACCGGCTGGACTCGCTGCTGCCCACGGCGCCGGTGGTCTGGCTGCTCCTGGTGCTCTTCGTGGGGTCCTGACAGACAGCGGTCCAGGCAGAGCACAGGGGGCATCCTGGCAAGGCACACGGGCTTGCCAGGTGCGGCGCCGGGCGTGGCACCGGAGCCGGGCGCCCCGTACGGGGCCGGACGGCTCGGGGCTCGTGCGGTCGCGGAGCGCGCAGTAGAGGAGGGGGTAGGTCGCCCACGGGGCGGCGTACCCCCTTTCCCATGCCACCGAATACGGGGAACGGGCCACGGTGCGCCGTCTGCGACACTGGACGGACCATGCCTGCACCCGGAGAACTCACTTTCGTCGCGCCCCGCGGAGCCAAGAAGCCCCCGCGGCATCTCGCCGACCTCACCCCCGCCGAGCGCCGCGAGGCCGTCGCCGCCATCGGGGAGAAGGCGTTCCGCGCCAAGCAACTGTCGCAGCACTACTTCGCGCGGTACACGCACGACCCCGAGCAGTGGACCGACATCCCGGCCGCCGCGCGGCAGAAACTCGCGACGGAACTGCTGCCCGATCTGATGTCGGTGGTGCGGCACATCTCGTGCGACGACGACACGACCCGTAAGACGCTCTGGCGGCTGCACGACGGCACCCTCGTCGAGTCCGTGCTGATGCGCTATCCCGACCGGGTCACCATGTGTATCTCGTCGCAGGCGGGCTGCGGGATGAACTGCCCCTTCTGCGCGACCGGCCAGGCCGGTCTGGACCGGAACCTGTCCACCGCGGAGATCGTCCACCAGATCGTCGACGGGATGCGTGCCCTGCGCGACGGTGAGGTCGCCGGCGGCCCCGCGAGACTCTCCAACATCGTCTTCATGGGCATGGGCGAGCCGCTCGCCAACTACAAGCGCGTCGTCGGGGCGATCCGCCGGCTCACCGATCCCGAGCCGGACGGTCTGGGTATCTCGCAGCGCGGGATCACCGTCTCGACGGTCGGGTTGGTGCCCGCGATGCTGCGCTTCGCCGACGAGGGCTTCAAGTGCCGGCTCGCGGTCTCCCTGCACGCTCCCGACGACGAACTGCGCGACACCCTCGTGCCGGTCAACACACGCTGGAAGGTGCGGGAGGTGCTGGACGCCGCGTGGGAGTACGCGGAGAAGTCCGGCCGCCGGATCTCCATCGAGTACGCCCTGATCCGCGACATCAACGACCAGGCGTGGCGGGGCGACCGGCTCGGCAGGCTCCTCAAGGGCAAGAGGGTGCACGTCAACCTGATCCCGCTCAACCCCACTCCCGGCTCGAAGTGGACGGCGTCGCGCCCGGAGGACGAGAAGAAGTTTGTCGAGGCGATCGCGGCACACGGCGTACCGGTGACCGTACGCGACACACGGGGCCAGGAGATCGACGGTGCGTGCGGACAGTTGGCTGCCACGGAGCGCTAGTGCGGGCTGGGGGTAACCTTGGCCCGAAACACATTGCATTTTTCCGACAGGGGAGCGCCACAGCGCTGAGAGTGCGGCACATGTCCGTGAGAACGGGCAACGGCCGCAGACCCTCTGAACCTTGCCCAGGTCATTCTGGGTAGGAAGTTCGGACATCACTCAAGCTGTTGCGCCCTGCCCGGGGACCGGTCCGTGCCAGCGGCCCGCCCCGGGTGGGGCCGCGTCTTCTCCTGGACATCCCAGGAGGAAAACCAGTGGGCACCATCCGTACCCGTACCGGCGTCAGAAGCGCGGCGTCCGCCGCGATCGCCGCAGCGATCGGCGTCGCCACCCTTGCCGCGTGCGGCGGCTCCGCGTCGTCCGATGACGGGGGGAGCGGCGGCACGAAGTCCAAGACCGTCACCCTTGTCAGCCACGACTCGTTCAACGCCTCCCCCGCGGTGCTGAAAGAGTTCACCAAGGAGACCGGCTACACCGTCAAGGTCCTGAAGAGCGGTGACGCCGGCGAAGCGCTCAACAAGGAGATCCTCACCAAGGGGTCGCCCCAGGGCGACGTCTTCTTCGGCGTCGACAACACCCTGCTCTCCCGCGCACTCGACAATGGCCTGTTCACGCCGTACGAGGCGAAGGGCTTGAACCGCGTCGACGTGAGCGCGCGGCTCGACCAGGAGAAGCACCGGGTGACACCGATCGACACCGGTGACATCTGCGTGAACTATGACAAGAAGTACTTCGCGGACAAGAAGCTCGCTCCGCCGCAGTCCTTCGACGACCTGATCAAGCCCCAGTACAAGAACCTCCTCGTCACCGAGAACGCCGCGACGTCCTCGCCCGGCCTCGGCTTCCTCCTGGGCACCGTCGCGCGCTACGGGGATGGCGGCTGGCAGGACTACTGGAAGAAGCTCAAGGCCAACGGAGTCCAGGTCGTCGACGGCTGGGAGCAGGCGTACAACGAGAGCTTCTCCGGCTCTGCGGGCGGCCAGAAGGCCAAGGGCGACCGGCCGCTGGTCGTCTCGTACGCCTCCAGCCCGCCGGTCGAGGTGCTGTACGCGAAGCCGCAGCCTCAGCAGGCCCCGACGGGGGTCGCCACCGGGACCTGCTTCCGGCAGACCGAGTTCGCCGGGCTGCTCGACGGCGCGAAGAACCAGGCCGGTGGCAAGGCGCTGCTGGACTTCCTGATCAGCGAGAAGTTCCAGACGGACATGCCGCTGAACATGTTTGTCAATCCGGTGGTCGAGGGCGTCGCGCTGCCCGAGCTCTTCACGAAGTTCGGCGCGACGGTCGACCGGCCCGAGACCGTGGCGCCCGACCGGATAGCCGCCAACCGTGAGCAGTGGATCCAGTCGTGGTCCTCACTCGTAGTGAAGTAACCGCCGAGGACGAGGGCCGGGCCGTGGAGGACGGCCGGACCCGGCGGGGCGTTCTGCGACGACGGGGCGGCACACAGGGCGACGTACGGGGCGGTCTGTTGGGCAGCCTGTTGAGCCCTTCGCGGTGCCGGCGGCGGCGCGGGCACGGAGGCGCCGTACGCCTCGCCCTCATGGCCGGGCCTTTCGCCTTCTTCGCCGTCTTCTTCGCCTACCCCGTGGCCGCGATCGTCGGGCGCGGCCTCACGACGGACGGTGCGTGGCAGCTCGGCCGCGTCGGCGACGTACTGAGCCGCCCGGACATTCTCGGCGTCCTGCGGTTCACCACCTGGCAGGCGCTCGCCTCCACCGCCCTCACCTTGCTGATCGCCCTGCCGGGCGCCTATGTCTTCGCGCGGTTCGCCTTCCCGGGCAAGCAGCTTCTGCGCGCCGTGGTCACCGTGCCGTTCGTGCTGCCCACAGTCGTCGTCGGCACCGCCTTCCTGGCGCTGCTCGGACGCGGTGGACTCCTCGACGAACTGTGGGGCGTGCGGCTCGACACCACTGTCTGGGCGATCCTGCTTGCTCATGTCTTCTTCAACTACGCGGTGGTCGTACGCACCGTGGGCGGCCTGTGGTCACAGCTCGACCCTCGCCAGGAGGAGGCCGCGCGCGTACTGGGCGCCGGGCGTCTCGCGGCGTGGTGGCGCGTGACGCTGCCCGCGCTCGCTCCCGCCGTCGCGGCCGCCGCGCTGATGGTCTTCCTCTTCACGTTCACGTCTTTCGGCGTCGTGCAGATTCTCGGTGGCCCCGGCTTCGCCACCCTTGAGGTCGAGATCTACCGGCAGACCGCGCAACTCCTCGACCTGCCCACCGCCGCCGTGCTGACGCTGGTGCAGTTCGCGGCGGTCGGCGCCATCCTCGCCGTACACGCCGGAACCGTACGGAGGCGGGAGGCCGCCCTCAGGCTCGTCGACCCCGAGCAGACCGCGCGTCGGCCACGCGGCGCCGGGCAGTGGGCGCTGCTGGGCGGCGTACTCGTGACCGTTGCGCTGCTGATCCTGCTGCCGCTGGCGGTGCTCGTCGAGCGCTCCCTCGACAGCCCCGGCGGCTACGGCTTCGCCTACTACCGGGCGCTCGCCTCGGTGGACGCGAGTGGCGGCACCTTCCTCGTGCCGCCGCTGGAGGCCATCTGGAACTCGCTGCGGTACGCGCTGGTCGCCACGGCCATCGCGGTGGTGGTCGGCGGCACGGCCGCAGCCGCGCTGACCCGCCGCGCCGGACGCCTCGTACGGGGCTTCGACGCGCTGCTGATGCTGCCGCTCGGCGTCTCCGCCGTGACCGTCGGCTTCGGCTTCCTGATCACGCTCGACAAGCCGCCGCTCGATCTGAGGGCCTCCTGGATCCTCGTGCCGCTCGCCCAGGCGCTGGTGGGCGTTCCCTTCGTCGTACGGACCATGCTGCCGGTGCTCCGTGCGGTGGACGGGCGGCTGCGCGAGGCGGCGGCCGTCCTCGGAGCGTCCCCGCTACGGGTCTGGCGGGAGGTCGATCTCCCGCTGGTACGGCGGGCCACGCTCGTGGCGGCAGGGTTCGCCTTCGCCGTCTCGCTCGGTGAGTTCGGCGCGACGGTCTTCATCGCGCGCCCCGACCGGCCGACACTCCCGGTGGCCGTGGCGCGGCTGCTGGGCCGGCCCGGCGAGCTCAACTACGGGCAGGCGATGGCGCTGTCCACGGTTCTGATGGTGGTGTGCGCCGTGTCCCTGCTGGCGCTGGAACGTATCCGTACCGACCGCGCGGGAGAGTTCTGATGTCCTTGCTGACCCTGTCGGACGTCACCGTACGGTTCGGCGCCGCGGCGCACGCCGCGCTCGACGCGGTCGATCTGGAGATCGCCGAACACGAGATCGTCTGCGTTCTCGGGCCGAGTGGCAGTGGCAAGTCGACCCTGCTGCGCGTTGTGGCGGGTCTCCAGGCACCGGACGGCGGGCGAGTGTCCCTCGACGGTGCCGACCAGACCGGCGTGCCGGTGCACCGGCGTGGCGTCGGCCTGATGTTCCAGGACCACCAGCTTTTCCCGCAGCGCGACGTGGCGGGCAATATCGCCTTCGGCCTGCGGATGCGCGGCGCGTCACGCGACGAGCAGGCCCGGCGGGTCGAGGAACTCCTCGAACTCGTGGGTCTGCCAGGGGCCGGACGGCGGGCCGTCGCGGCACTCTCCGGCGGCGAACAGCAACGGGTCGCCCTGGCCCGGGCGCTCGCGCCGCGGCCGCGGCTGCTGATGCTGGACGAGCCGCTCGGCCAGTTGGACCGGAGCCTGCGCGAGCGTCTCGTCGTCGAACTGCGTGGCCTCTTCGGACGGCTGGGAACGACCGTACTCGCCGTCACTCATGACCAGGGAGAGGCGTTCGCCCTCGCCGACCGCGTCGTGGTGATGCGCGACGGCCGTATCGCGCAGAGTGGCACACCTCTGGAGGTCTGGCAGCGGCCCGCCTCCGCGTTCGTGGCGCGGTTCCTCGGCTTCGACAACATCGTGAGCGCGACCGTGGGCGACGGGGCCGCGGACACGGCGTGGGGCAGGATCCTTGTGCCGGACGGATCCGCACAGGGAGAACACCTGCTCCTGGTGCGCCCGGCCGGGGTACGGCTGGTTGACGCGGCGCAGGGCCTGCGCTGCACCGTCGAGGCCCGTACCTTCCGGGGCAGCCGCGTCGCCGTACTGCTGCGCCCCGAACGGCCCGGGGACGGACCCGTCCTGGAGGCCGAGTGCGGGCTGCACACCGCTCCCGCGGAGGGCGCCACGGTGGGGGTCGTCTTCACCCGCGAGGACGTGGTGGTCCTGGAAGGGCGGGAGGGACACCCCGTACCGGGGGAGCGCCCCGTACCGGGGATCCACGCGTAGAGCAGGCGCGCCCCGTACGGGGCGCGCGGGGCGTGAAAGCCGCGCCTTGAGGCTTTGGCCACGGAGTGCGGGCGGTCGGCGACGGCGAGGCTGTTCCCGTGAACGCCGTACCAGATGATCAAGCCGTACCAGGTGTTCAAGAGCCCTCCGCGGCCAGCCCTTTGGCGAGCGGCGAATGGAGCCCTTGGAGCCTGTCGGCCTCTGCCGCGTGTCCGCGGTGTCGACCACTTCACAGCCCAGGCCGACGCACCGTGGGTGGAGCGGCGGACGTGCCCGCCCGCACCAGGCCGAGTTCGTACGCCAGGATCACCGCCTGAGCCCGGTCTCGCAGCCGCATCTTCGCGAACAGCCGGTTGATATGTGTTTTGACCGTGTGATCCGAGATGGTGAGCCGTCCGGCGATCTCGGCGTTGGACAGACCGCGGGCGATCAGCACGAGGACCTCGGCCTCACGCGCCGTCAGCCCGTCCAGCGTGCGTACCGGCAGAACAGGGGGCCGCTGGCGTGCGAACTCCGCTATCAGCCGTTTGGTGACCTCCGGAGCGAGCAGCGCGTCCCCCCGCGCCACGATCCGTACGGCATGCAGCAGTTCGGGAAACGTTGCGTCCTTGAGGAGGAAACCTCCTGCCCCGGCGGCCAGCGCGTCGTACACGTACTCGTCGAGGTCGAACGTGGTCAGCATGAGGACCTTCGTCGCGCCGCCGGAGGCGGAGAGGATCTCCCGGGCCGCTTCGATGCCGTTCTTGCGTGGCATCCGGATGTCGAGCAGTGCCAGGTCGGGCCGGCGCTCGGCGGCGACACGCACCGCTTCCACGCCGTCCGCGGCCTCGCCCACGACGGAGATGTCGCCCTGCGTGGCCAACAGATTGACGAATCCGGTCCGTACGACCGCCTGGTCATCCGCCACGATCGCTCTGATCACCAAGGGAGTTCCGCCTCCACGAGAAAGCCGCCGTCAGGCCCTGGCCCGGCCGTGAGCCGCCCGCCCAGCAGCGCGGCGCGCTCCTCCATCCCCACCAGGCCGTGCCCCCGGGAACCGCCCGCCGCGGGACCAGGGCCGTCATCGCTGACCCGGATCGACAGCCGGTCGGCGAGATACCCGATTTCGACCAGGGTACGGGCGCCGGGCGCGTGCCGCCGCGCGTTGGTCAGTGCCTCCTGCACGATGCGGTACGCCGACAACTCCCAGGAGGCCGGCAGGCCGCCCCGTTCAGCGGCGTGTCCCCGCTCGCCGGTGACACGCAGGTCTGCCTCGCCGCCCACCGCACGGTGCTGCTCCAGCAGTTCGTCCAGCCGGTCGAGTGTCGGCTGCGGGGCGGTCGCCGCCTGTTCCTCGGGACGGGTACGCAGCACACCGAGCAGCCGGCGCAGTTCCGCCATCGAGGTGCGTGCCGTCCCGGCGATGTCCTGGAAAGCGGTACGGGCTTGGGGAGAGAGCCCCGGTGTGGTGTATGAGGCGCTCTCCGCCTGCACCGCGATCATCGAGACCGAGTGGGAGACCACGTCGTGCAGTTCACGGGCGATCGCCGCGCGCTCGGCCTCCGCGGCGCGGCGGCGTTCCATCGCGATCAGCCGCTCGTGCGCGAAGGTCCGTTCGCGCCGGGTCTCCTCCCTGGCGCGTACCGCGTCCCCGGCGCTGACGGCCCCCAGGATCATCGCCGTCACCACAAAGGTCTCGGCGAACAGACCGGGAGAGAGACCGGAGGCGAGCGCGGCGGAGAGCGGGCCGTCGGACCGCACCGCCGGGATGACATCGGGGGCGGTGCTCTGCCAGGCGCGGATATGGACCAGATTGACCGCGAGGCCCGCCAGCGCTCCGCCCCCGACGATCAGCGCGGGGTGCTGGACCCGTTGCCGGCCGAGGGTGTAGCAGCCAATCAGGAAAGCCGCCAACGTCGTGTAAGGGACATTGGAATGGGCGCTCGCGGCAAAGCTGATCAGAGTCGACGCCACGGTCACGATCGCCACCGCGGGCAGTGCCCGGCGCCACATGAGGGTCGCAGTGGAGACCAGCACCCCTGCGGAGATCGTCGTCCCTGTCGAGACCGTCGGACCGTTGGGCAGCACCCACAGCTCCACCGCCGCGCATCCCGTCAACGCGGCGCCGGTGACCCAGGGATAGGCGGCGGAGTCCACCGTACGGCGCAGACCCGCCCGCCGGGACCCTGCGGCCGGCGGTTCTCCCGTGACATTCGGGATCCGGAGATGGTCGCTCATGCCGCCGATTCTTCGGCACGGGGCGGTACGGCGCGTCGGAGCACGGGTTGATACGCCGCACGCGCCTCGTGCCACGGATTGACCTCCAGGACCGGAGCCACGGTTGACGTACCTCGGCCCGGTCCCTCCTAGCCTCCTGATCACAGTGGGAGAGGGGGCAGAGAGTATGACCGGCGAGGAGACGACGGCCGGGCCGACGGCGACGCGATCGGATCTCGCGGCGCGTGTACGTCGCGGCGTACGGGGCGTGCGTCCCGGCGTGCGGGTCCTGGCGGCGTGCGGCGTGGTGGCGCTGATCTTCGGCATGGTTTCCGGTCCCGCGCCGCACCGGACGTGGGGCATCACCGCTGCGCTCGGATACGGGGCAGCCGCGCTGGTCGCCGGGCGGCCGGCCGCGCGGATATCACCCGCCGTCGTAGCGGCGACCGGGGCGGTGGCACTGCCGCTTCTCCTCCTTGTCGCCACGGACCGAGCCCAGTTGGAAGCCGACGTCGTGCGGCGCTCCGGGGAACTGCTGACGGCCACTGGTAACCCGTACGTGCCGGAGCCCCGCGAACTCGCCGACTACAACCCGTATCTGCCCGGCATGGCCCTGTTGGGTGCCCTCCCGGGGGATGTCCGCTGGTGGCTCGGGGCCGCCTTTCTCGCGGCTCTGAGCCGCGCCGTACGCCGCGGGCCGATGGTGGTTGCCATCGCCGCCTGCCCCCTGGTGGCGCTGCCTCTGGCCGTCGGCAGCGCCGATCTGCCGGTCACCGGACTGATGTGCCTGGGCCTGGCACTCGCCGGTCAGGCCGGGCGGGCCGCGCAGGGTTGGTCCTCGGGGCGGCTGCCGCGCTCAAGTGGACCGCCTGGCCCGCGCTGCCCGTGGCCGTCGCCCTGCTCACCGTACAGGACGGCCGACGCCGCGCACTGACCTGCGGGGGCCTGGCACTCGCGGTCTGCGGGGCCCTTGTCGCTCCCGTCGCGCTCGTCGACGGCGACGGGCTCCTCCGGAACGTCGTCTCCTTCCCTCTGGGTCTCACCGCCACCGCGTCGCCCGCCGCCACACCGTTTCCAGGCCGGCTGCTGGCCGATCACGCGCCGGGCGGCGCCGTCGTCGCCACGGTGCTGCTCGCGATCAGTGCCGCTCTGCTCGCCGTGTCGCTGGTGACGCGCCCACCGCGCACCGTCGACGCGGCGGCCGGACGCCTCGCGCTGGGGCTCACTCTCGCCATCGCGTTCATGCCGGCGACCCGGTTCGGCTATCTCGTCCATCCACTGGTGCTGCTGGCCTGTTTCCCGGGCCCCGTTCTGCACGCCGCGCTCCACAAAGGAATGGGTTCTCATGCCCCGTACGCTCGTCATCACCAACGACTTTCCGCCCCGGCAGGGCGGCATCGAAACCTTCGTCCAAGCGATGACGGACCGCTGTCCCACGGACGAAGTGGTGGTGTTCACCTCGTCCGAGCCTGGAGGGACCGCGTTCGACGCCGCACTGCCCTATCCCGTCGTCCGTGACCGTGCAGGAATGCTGCTCCCGACGCCGCGCGCCACGTCCCGCGCCGTACGGCTCGCTCGGCGGTACGACTGCGATCGCGTGTGGTTCGGTGCCGCCGCGCCCTTGGGGCTGATGGCGCAGCGGCTGCGGCGCGAGGCGGGGATACGGCGATTGGTTGCCACAACTCACGGCCACGAGGTGTGGTGGGCACGCACACCGGGCGCGCGAGGGTTGTTGCGGCGCATCGGCGTGAGCGTCGACACCCTGACGTATCTGGGCCCGAGCACTCGCGAGCCGATTGCCGCGGCGCTCGGTCACAGCCGCTTTCGAGGGATGCCTCGCCCTGGAGCCCAGAAGATCCCGGCAACCGAGCGAACGGCCCGGCTGGAGCGCCTCGTACCGGGCGTGGACGCCACCGCCTTCCACCCCGGCGCCGCTGCGGGGGAGCGCGACGCTCTCCGGGAGAGGTACGGGCTGGGCGGCCGGCCCGTGGTGCTGTGCGCCGCGCGGCTCGTCGCACGCAAGGGCCAGGACGCACTGATTCAGGCACTGCCCCGCGTGCGCGCAGCAGTGCCGGGGACCCAACTGCTGCTGGTCGGGTCGGGCCCCTACGAGCGCGCGCTGCGCCGTACCGCGGCGGCGGAGCGAGTGCAGGACCATGTCGTTTTCGCCGGTGGGCACCCCCACGGTGCGATGCCGCGCTTCTACGCCGCGGCCGATGTCTTCGCCATGCCCTGCCGCACACGAAAGGGCGGCCTGGAAGTCGAGGGCCTGGGCATCGTCTACCTGGAGGCCGCGGCGGCGGGACTGCCGGTGCTGGCCGGCGACTCGGGCGGCGCGCCTGACGCGGTGCGCGACGGCGAGACGGGACACGTCGTGGACGGCCGTCGTGTCGGCGAAGTGGCCGACCGGCTCGTACGACTGCTCCGTGACCGCGAAACCGCCCGTGAGATGGGACGGCAGGGTCGCGACTGGGTTCGTACGGAGTGGGACTGGGATCGTTCGTACGAGCGGCTTGCCGCCTTCCTGGAGTGATCCGGCGGCGCCCTGCCCTCAGCTCGCGGAGAGCCTGGCGAGCGCTGCGGGGGCCTCGTCCACCGAGTCGACGAGCGCGATCCGAGCCTCCATCGGGCGTTCCTTCGCCAGTGCTTGGAGCAGCGGCCACGTCGGGAACCGCTCGGTCCAGTGGGCGCGGTCGACCAGGACCATCGGGGTCGGTTCGCCGCGCGACTCGTAGTAGTTCGGCGTCGCGTTGTCGAAGATCTCCTGGACGGTGCCCGCCGCGCCGGGCAGAAACACGACACCCGCGTTGGAACGGGCCAGCAGGCCGTCCTCACGGGTCGCGTTGGCGAAGTACTTCGCGATGTGGCCCGCGAAGGCGTTGGGCGGCTCGTGTCCGTAGAACCAGGTGGGGATACCGATAGAGTCCTCGCCCTCAGGCCAGCGCGCCCTGACGTCGAAGGCGGCCCGTGCCCACGCCGAGACGGAGGGAGCGAACGACGGCACCTCGGAGAGCACTTCGAGAGCCTTGTCCAGCATCTCGTCCGGGTGCGAGGCGGCGTACGCGCCGAGGTTCGCGGCCTCCATGGCGCCGGGGCCGCCACCGGTGGCCACGGTCAGTCCCGTACGGGTGAGGGCGCGGCCCAAGCGCGCCGCGCCGGCGTACGCGGCGGTGCCCCGTGCCATGGCGTGGCCTCCCATGACGCCGACGACGCGCGCGCCGGCGACCAGTTCGTCCAGGGCGTCCGAGATCGCGTCGTCGTGCAGCGAGCGCAGCATGGACGCGAATATGTCGCCGTCGGCCTTCGTCCGCTGGAACCAGGCGTAGGCACGGGCGTCGGGCGTAGCCTCGTACCCGCCCTCCGTCAGGCCCTCGAAGAGCTGGTCGGGCGAGTACAGGAACCCCCGATAGGGATCGAACGGCAGGTTGGGCACGGGCGGGAAGACCATGGCACCGTCGGCGCGCACCTTCTCCGCGGCGTCGGGCTCCATCGGGCAGCCGAGGAAAACGGCATCGGTGGTATCGGTACGGAGAAGCTCCGGCGTACGAGCCGTCAGATCGACGGACTGCACACGGTATCCGCGGAGCGTCCCCGCGGACTGCACGGTGCGGTCGAACTCGTCGAGGGACTCAATCTCGCGGTCCTGGCGGTACGCGGTGCGCTGCTCGTCGTTCGACATGGGCTCACGATAGGGGATCCCTCCGAGCCCGGTCCGGGATGTCGGTGAGACGGCTGCCGAGGCGAGCCCAGCGAGACGGTGCGGTGCGACGGGGCGGGATCGCGGACGCAACGTGGGGTCCGTGCGCGCCGTACGGGGCGGCGTCGCGGGGTGCTCGGCCGCACCGTACGCCGCGGTGGGCGGCCGCGCGCCCGCGGACCGGGCCCGGCGGCAAGGGCGCCTCCCTTGCCGCCGGGGCACGCGTGAGATGCCTGCCCCGCCCACTTCTCTCGCGCCGCCCACTTCCCCCTGCCAGCCCGTGCCCCGTGGCCCGGCCTGCCCGTCGGCCTTGCGCCTACTGGACTATCTGGACAGCGGAATCGCGGCGAGCGCCGCCACGGCCCAGGTCAAGGGCGTGAAGACCGCGACCACTGCGGCCGTCCTCACCACCACCGCGGTGCGCAGCAGTGAGGCCGGCGTACCTACGAGGCGGAGGTTTTCGGTAACAGATGTCCGCGCCTGCCGGGCTTCCAAGGCCGCGATCAGCACAGTGGCCGCCGTACAGCCGATGACAAGGGTCGCGCCGAGAGCGGTGAGCGGGCCGAAGGGGCGCGCGTCGGCAGGGCCGTACAGGGACGCCGCGGCGAACGTACCCGACAGCACGGCGCACAGCACGCCCAGTGGGCGGCCGATACTTCGGGACTCCGCCATCAGGGTCCGACCCGCGAGCAGCCGGAGCGCGCCGGGGCGCATGGCCTGGAGCAGCCAGCCGCAGAGGTACATCACGCCTGGACCTGCCAGCGCCAGGCCGACGGCGGTCAGCGACCAGCCTGCCAGGACCGCGGCGGGGCTGCCGTCGAACTGGCCGGGCAGTGGCAGCGCGGAGCCGCCTCCGGCCTGGCTCGCGTATGTCTCGACCGCGAGGCCGACCGCCGTGAGCGCGACGCCCCAGGGCAGTCCGCTCGGCGCGGTCACGGGATATGGCGCGATGACGAGCGGGGGCACCGCCATGGGCGCCGGTACGGACACTGGCGCCGACGTGGAAGCAGGCGCAGGCGCAGGGGAGGTCGTGGAGGTGGACGGGGACGTGAGCACCGCTACGGAGCCGTCCGCGGCGGCTGAGACACCATCCACGTCCGGTGTGTCCGAGACGGAGACGGCCACGGGGGAGGCACCGACGCCGACGCCGACGCTTGCCCCCACCCGGACTCTCGGAGCGGCCCGTACGGCCCCCGCGGCCTTCGCCTCGACGTATCCGCGGCGCCGTAGCGCGAGAGCTGTCGCCACGACCGCCACGACCGGAGTGGCCCCCAGCAGGGTGAACACCGCGCCGAGCGGCAGCGGCCGCCCCGCTGCCAGCAGTTCCGCCGCTTCGCCGTCGAAGGGCATGCCCGTCAGATCGCCGCGCAGATGCAGGAAGAACAGCAGCGCCACCGAACTGCCCAGCGTGCAGGAGATCGCTGTGGACGTCGCCGCCAGTACCGTGAGCCGCGCCGGGCCGAGGCCCACCGCCGACAGTCCCGACCGCGCGCGGGTGCGTGGCTCGGCGCGCGCCACCGCCACGGCCAACTGCACCGCCGCCGCGAGCGGGATCAGACACCAGACCAGCCGGATCGGCGACCCCGCCGGGTGGCCCATCGCCCAGCCGAGTGTGCACAGCAACAGGAAGCCGACACCCGCCGAGGCCGCGACGACCAGCAGCCGCCGGAACAGGACGACGGGGTGCGTGCCGCGGCCTAGACGGAGAGCGAGCACGCCGCCCGGCCTTCCGCCTCGGACGACCGCGGCGAGTTGTCGCGCCGTCCGTCGATCAGGGTGACCGTGCGGTCGGCGACCGTCGCGATCTCCGCGTCCAGAGTGGCGAGGACAACGGTGATCTGGTGCGAACGCGCCGCAGTGGTCAGCGTGCGGAGCACCTGTGCCCGGTCCGTACGGTGCAGCGGCGCGGTCGGTTCGTCGGCGAAGACCACCGAGGGCTCGGTGACCAGGGCACGCGCGACGGCGACGCGCTGCTGCTGCGCCCGGAAGAGGGCGTACGGACGCTTGCGGGCGCAGGCGCCGACGTCGAGGCGCTCCAGCCACTCCAGCGCGGCGGTCTTGGCGGCACGGTGCGGCGTACCGCGCATCAGCAGGGGCAGGGCCGCGTTCTCCCACGAGGTCAGTTCGGGAACGAGCGCCGGCTCGGGGCCGATCCAGCCGAAGCGGTCGCGGCGCAGCCGTTCCCGCAGCACCGGGCTCATGGTGTGCACCGGCGAGCTGTTGAACCAGACCTCGCCCTCCTGCGGGACCAGCTGCCCCGACAGGCACTGGAGCAGCGTCGTCTTGCCGCTGCCGCGCGGACCGTTCACGGCGAGGATCTCACCCTCGCGCACGCCGAGCGAGACCCCGTCGAGGGCGGGTGATCCGTTGTGGGAGTAGTTCAGGGAACGCGCCCAGAGCACGTCGTTGTCCGGCGGGGCCACCATGGCGTACACCTCGTGTTCTGATCGGATGTGGGTGCGCCTCGGCGCTTCCCTGCCATCCGTCGTCCGGCGGAACGAGGACGGCGACGATCGGTCATGGGGCACGCTAGGTTTTCGGAGCGGGGAGTGCGGACAGCACAGGCCCAGGTGCCGCCCTATCTCACCCGAAAGGGGGCACACCCGGCTGCTTGTTCGGCGCCGTACGGGTTGTGCGGCGCCGTACGGAGCGAGCACGGCGGACAGGGCGAGCACGGCGGACAGGGCCTCCGGATTCCTCATGCTCCGGGCAGGCCCCGTACCGTCCGCTCAGAGCTTCGTCCACGCCTCCGTCAGCACGGACCGGAGGATGCCCTCGATCTCGTCGAACGTGGACTGGTCGGAGATCAGTGGCGGCGCGAGCTGCACCACGGGGTCGCCCCGGTCGTCGGCGCGGCAGTACAGCCCGCTGTCGTACAGCTTCTTGGAGAGGAAGCCGTACAGGACACGCTCCGTCTCCTCGTCCGTGAACGTCTCCTTCGTGGCCTTGTCCTTCACCAGTTCGATGCCGTAGAAGAAGCCGTTGCCGCGGACGTCGCCCACAATGGGCAGGTCGTGGAGCTTCTTCAATGTGTCGAAGAACGCGCCCTCGTTGTCGAGCACATGCTGGTTGAGGCCCTCCCGCTCGAAGATGTCGAGGTTGGCGAGGCCGACCGCCGCCGAGACCGGGTGACCGCCGAACGTGTAGCCGTGCAGGAACGTGTTGTCGCCCTGGTAGAACGGCTCGGCGAGCCGGTCGGAGACGATGCAGGCGCCGATCGGGGAGTAGCCCGACGTCATCCCCTTGGCGCAGGTGATCATGTCGGGTATGTAGTCGAACTTGTCGCAGGCGAACATCGTGCCGAGCCGGCCGAAGGCACAGATGACCTCGTCGGAGACGAGCAGGACGTCGTACCGGTCACAGATCTCGCGGACCCGCTGGAAGTAGCCGGGCGGCGGGGGGAAGCAGCCACCCGCGTTCTGCACCGGCTCCAGGAAGACCGCCGCGACCGTCTCGGGCCCCTCGAAGAGGATCTCCTGCTCGATCTGGTCGGCCGCCCAGCGTCCGAACGCCGCCGGATCGTCCCCGTACAGCGGGGCGCGGTAGATGTTGGTGTTCGCGACCTTGTGCGCGCCCGGGACGAGCGGCTCGAACGGTGCCTTCAGGGCGGGCAGTCCGGTGATGGACAGTGCCCCCTGCGGCGTGCCGTGGTAGGCGACGGCGCGCGAGATGACCTTGTACTTGGACGGCTTGCCCGTCAGCCTGAAGTACTGCTTGGCCAGCTTCCAGGCGGTCTCGACGGCCTCGCCGCCGCCGGTGGTGAAGAAGACCTTGTTGAGGTCGCCGGGGGCGTGGTGTGCGAGCCGCTCGGCGAGTTCGACGGCCTTCGGGTGGGCGTACGACCACACCGGGAAGAAGCCGAGGTCCTGGCCCTGCTTGTAGGCGGCCTCGGCCAGTTCGTGCCGGCCGTGGCCGGCGTTGACCACGAAGAGCCCCGAGAGGCCGTCCAGGTAGCGCTTGCCCTGGTCGTCGTAGATGTAGGTGCCCTCGCCCCGCACGATGGTGGGCACGGGTGCGTTCTCGTACGACGACATGCGGGTGAAGTGCATCCACAGATGGTCGTACGCGGTCTTGGAGAGGTCCTTGCTCACGGCTATCGGGTTCCCCACATGTAGGTCTGCTTCTTCAGCTTCAGGTAGACGAAGCTCTCGGTGGAGCGCACGCCGGGGAGTGCGCGGATCCGCTTGTTGATCACTTCCAGCAGGTGGTCGTCGTCCTCGCAGACGATCTCCACCATCAGGTCGAAGGAGCCCGCGGTCATCACCACGTACTCGCATTCCGGCATCTCCGAGAGCGCGTCCGCGACGGTGTCCAGGTCGCCCTCGACATTGATGCCGACCATTGCCTGGCGCCGGAAACCGACGGTGAGCGGGTCGGTGACCGCGACGATCTGCATCACTCCCTGATCGAGCAGCTTCTGGACGCGCTGGCGTACGGCCGCCTCGGAGAGGCCGACCGCCTTGCCGATCGCGGCGTACGGGCGGCGTCCGTCCTGCTGAAGCTGTTCGATGATCGCGAGCGACACGGAGTCGATCGACGGCGAGGAGCCGTTCCCGGTCCTGGGCTCCGGCCCGGAGTGTGCCTGTGGGGGTGTCCGGGAGTCCGTCTTCGAGTTTTTTCTGGAGTCTGTGCTACGGCTGGCCACGCGCTTCACTGTGCACCGCGAGTCGTCCGTATCGCAACCCTGGATCGATGAAATTCGTTGTTCAAGAGGTTCAATCTCACCGAATCCGAAGTTGCGGGAGGTCGGGTCTGTTGAAAGCGTCGATCGAGCGATTAGGGTGGGTGTCTCACCCATCGGACATCTGACAGGGAGGGGTGGCAGTGACCACCGAGCTGCGCCGGCTGCGTAACTACATCAACGGGGAGTTCCGGGACGCCGCTGACGGGCGGACCATCGAGGTGACCGACCCGACGACGGGCGACGCGTACGCCACGTCCCCGCTCTCGGGGAAGGCCGACGTCGACGCGGCTATGGAGGCCGCGGCCGCCGCCTTCCCGGCCTGGCGGGACACCACACCGGCCGAGCGTCAGAAGGTCCTGCTGAAGATCGCGGACGCCTTCGAGGAGCGCGCGGAGGACCTGATCGCCGCCGAGTCCGAGAACACGGGCAAGCCGATCGAGCTCACCCGCACCGAAGAGATCCCGCCGATGGTGGACCAGATCCGCTTCTTCGCGGGCGCCGCCCGCATGCTCGAAGGCCGGTCGGCCGGGGAGTACATGGATGGTTTCACCTCCATCGTGCGACGTGAGCCGGTCGGTGTCTGCGCGCAGGTCGCGCCGTGGAACTACCCGATGATGATGGCCGTGTGGAAGTTCGCGCCGGCGCTCGCCGCGGGCAACACCGTCGTGCTCAAGCCGTCGGACACCACCCCCGCGTCGACGGTGCTGATGGCCGAGATCATCGGTGCGATCGTCCCCAAGGGTGTCTTCAACGTCATCTGTGGCGACCGCGACAGCGGCCGCGCCATGGTCGAGCACCCGACGCCCGCGATGGCCTCCATCACCGGCTCCGTACGGGCCGGGATGCAGGTCGCCGAGTCGGCGGCCAAGGACGTCAAGCGGGTCCATCTGGAACTGGGCGGCAAGGCGCCGGTCGTCGTCTTCGAGGACGTCGACCTGGCGAAGGCCGTCGAGGACATCGCGGTGGCGGGGTACTTCAATGCGGGGCAGGACTGTACGGCGGCTACGCGCGTTCTCGTCCACGAGTCGATCCACGACGAGTTCGTGACGGCGCTGGCGAAAGCGGCGGCCGACACGAAGACGGGCGCGCCGGACGACGAGGACGTGCTCTACGGGCCGCTCAACAACGCCCAGCAGCTTCAGCAGGTCTCCGGCTTCATCGAGCGGCTGCCGGCGCACGCGCGGGTCGAGGCGGGGGGCCACCGGGTCGGTGAGAAGGGCTACTTCTACGCCCCGACCGTCGTCTCCGGCCTCAAGCAGGACGACGAGATCATCCAGAACGAGGTGTTCGGCCCGGTCATCACCGTCCAGTCCTTCACGGACGAGGCGCAGGCTCTGCAGTACGCCAACGGTGTGGAGTTCGCCCTGGCCTCGTCCGTGTGGACGAAGGACCACGCGCGGGCGATGCGGATGTCGAAGGCTCTGGATTTCGGCTGCGTGTGGATCAACACGCACATTCCGCTGGTCGCGGAGATGCCGCACGGAGGCTTCAAGAAGTCGGGTTACGGCAAGGACCTCTCGGCATACGGCTTCGACGACTACACACGCATCAAGCACGTGATGACGTCGCTGGACGGCTGACGGCTGGCCCTCTCCACCATGGATGCGGGGCGCAGGGGTGCCGGCCCCCCGGCGTGGGCCCCGTACGCCGCGTAGGTGCCGTTGCGGCGAGGGCCCCGTACGCCGCGTCAGCCGACGGCGTCGCGTGCGCCGTCACGGCGCGTACGTACACCTTCGAACCGCTCCTGTTCAGCGGCGGACGGCTTCCGGCGCGCCGGGCGTTCCGTGGAGCAGGCCGGACAGTACGTCGATGCGGTTCGTGGTGATCGAATCCGCCCCGCGTTCGATCAGTCTGCGCATGCTGCGCCGCGTGTCCACGGTCCAGGCGGAGACCAGCAGCCCGTCCCGGTGGTTCCGGTCCGCCAGCTCACGGCTGACCAGTGCGAAGCGGTAGTTGAGCCAGCGTGGCCGAACCGCCGCGAGCAGTGCGGGGCGTGGCGGTGCGAGGGTCGTCCATGTCATCGCGATCTCGGCGTGCGGGTCGGCGGCGCGTACGGCGAGCATGGTGTCCGGACCGGCGCAGTAGTACACACGGTCCGCGGCGCCGCACTCTCGTACGGTGCCGACGACCGTGTGTACGGATGCCGCGGTGGCCCCCGGCAGATCGATCATGAGCCGGCCTTCCGCCGCACCGTCCGGGGGCGGGAGGAGCGCGTCGCGCAGGGGCGGTACCTGCCCGCGCGTCAGCTCGCGCAACTCGTCGTACGTCACCTCGGCCAGCCGCCGGTCATGGCCCCAGAGCCGAGCCAACGTGGCATCGTGCAGCAGTACGGGTACGCCGTCGCGGGTGAGCCGCACGTCGATCTCGACCGCGTCCGCGCCCCGTTGACGCGCGGAACGGACCGAGGGAAGCGTGTTCTCCCGTTCGCGGTACGGGTCGCCCCGATGACCCACGGCGACGACCCCCCGGCCCGTACCCGCATCGTGGCCACGGTCGCCGCCGTCACTCATGGCGCCGTCACTCATGGTCAGCGCGCGAGCCACTGGGCGGTGTACGTGTCGATCTCCTCGGCGAGCCGCTTCTTGCCCGCCGCATCGAGGAACGACGCCTCGACCCCGTTCTTCGCGAGATCCGCGATACCGCGCTCGTCCAGGCCGAGCAGCCGCGCCGCGACTCCGTACTCCTTGTTCAGGTCGGTGCCGAACATGGGCGGGTCGTCGCTGTTGACCGTCACCAGCACGCCCGCCGACACCATCGCCCTGATGGGATGCTCTTCGAGATCCGCGACGGCGCGGGTGGCGATGTTGGAGGTGGGGCACACCTCCAGCGGGATCCGGTGCTCGGCGAGATGCGCGAGCAGCTCCGGATCCTGGACGGAGCTGGTGCCGTGGCCGATGCGCTCGGCGCGCAGTTCGCGCAGCGCGTCCCAGACGGTCTCGGGTCCCGTCGTCTCGCCGGCGTGTGGTACGGAGCGCAGCCCCGCCGCGATAGCCCGGTCGAAGTACGGCTTGAACTGCGGCCTGGGCACACCGATCTCCGGGCCGCCCAGGCCGAAGCCGACCAGCCCCTCGGGGCGCAGGTCCACCGCGAGCCGGGTGGTCTCCTCGGCCGCCTTCAGCCCTGCCTCCCCGGGGATGTCGAAGATCCAGCGCAGTACGACGCCCAGCTCGGCCTCGGCGGCCTTCCGCGCGTCCTCGATGGCTTCCATGAAGGCGTGGTCGGGGATGCCGCGGCTGGTCGAACTGAACGGTGTGATCGTCAGCTCGGCGTAGCGGATGTTCTGCCGGGCCATGTCGCGGGCGACCTCGAAGGTCAGCAGCCGCACATCCTCCGGCGTCCGGATCAGATCGACGACGGAGAGATAGACGTCGATGAAGTGGCCGAAGTCGGTGAACGTGAAGAAGTCGACGAGCGCACCCGGGTCGGTGGGTACGGTGGAATCCGGGTGCCGGGACGAGAGTTCGGCGACGATGCGCGGCGACGCGGAGCCGACATGGTGGACGTGGAGCTCGGCCTTGGGCAGACCGGCGATGAAGGCGCTCGGATCGGTCATCGTGATCCTCCAGGGATGGGGCGGTACGGGGCGGGTACCGGCGGTACGGATACGGGAAGCGCGGCTTGGCCGGGGCCGCCCTGCGAGCCGCCTGCCGGACGGTTTCCGGGGCAGGGGTCATCGTAGGCCGGGCCGGTTCCGCGCGGTACGGAGGCCGTAGCATGACGGAATTACGAGTGGGGGAGGCCCATGTCAGACAAGAGCGAGCAGCCGTCGGGTGGCTACGAGCCGAGCGATCCCTGGGCGCCGCCGGAGCGCGGGGGACCGCTGGACAAGGCGTCGTCCGGGCAGTCGCACACCCCACAGGGCTCGCAGGCGCCACCGTCCGCCAGATCCGTGCACGATCAGCCGACGGTCACCGGGATGCCGGCCGCCGGCCCGGCCTCCGGCGGGAACGCCGGACCCGGCGCGGGCGTAGGACCGGGTGCCGGTGAGGGCGCCGTACCGCCGCCGCCGACCGCTCCCGGAGGACCTGCCAGGCCCACCCCGGGGCCGTACGGCTACCCCGGGGCCCAGGAGCCGGGCGCCTCGTACGGGGCCGGCGCGGGGGCGGGAGCGGGTGCCGGGTACGGCTATCCCGGCTACCCCAGCGGCGCGTATCCCGGTTACGGCCAGACCGGCTGGCAGCAGGGATCGTCGAACGGCATGGGGATCACGGCGCTCGTGCTCGGGATCCTCGCCGTTGTGACCTTCTGCTTCTGGGGTCTCGGCATCGTCCTCGGCGTGCTGGCCCTGATCTTCGGCTTCGTGGGCCGTGGACGGGCCCAGCGGGGCGAGGCGAACAACGCGGGGATGGCCTTGGCGGGCATCATCCTCGGTGCGATCGGCACCTTGATCAGCGCCGCGTTCCTCGGCTTCCTGATCTGGGCGCTTGTGAAGGGCGAGGAGCTTTCCGACAACACGGAGGATCCGTTCGCCACCTCACTCGTCGTCGGCGCCGCGTCCCACCGTTAGACCTGTCGGTCCCGACAGGCCCACGGGTCTACAGGGCTATGGGGCTATGGGACTAGCGACGGGGCTACGGGGCCGAAGTACCGGTTCTGTCAGACCTGCTGCCCGTCCCGATGGCCTGCGGGTTCTGATGGATCTGGGGGTTCCTCCCACCGCCCCGAGTTCCGGCCCGGACCTCGGACCTGGGCCGGGGCCTGAGGTTTACTCAAGGCGGGAAGCGCCCCGTACGGCGCGCGCTCCGGCCGTTACCGCCGGTCCGCGCGGAGCCGGTCGCGCGCCTCCATGAGTGCGAACCCCAGCAGATTGAGCCCGCGCCAGCGCGCCGGGTGCGCCGCCCGTTCGTCGTCCGAGGCGAGCCCGATGCCCCAGATCCGGTCCATCGGGCTGGCCTCGACGAGAACCCGCTCGCCCGTGGTCAGCAGATAGGTGCGCAGCGCCGCGTCACGCCCGAATTTGTGGACACTGCCCGCCACCACGATTCCGTACCGCTCGCGCTCCCAGACGGTCTGGTCGAACTCGCGCACCAGCCGCCCCGCCTTCTTGGCGAGTGCCGGATTCGTGGCGCACAGAGCCGCGCGCTCGGCCTCCTCGTCCCCGAAGAGCCGGGCCTTGTTCGCCATCATCCAGTGCTCGGCCGTCGCGTACTCGACCCCGTCGACCGTGAACGGAGAGGGCCACCACTGGCTCAGACAGCTCGGACCGAGCGCGCCGTCACGCCGTGGGGTGTGCCCCCAGAAGTGCAGATACTTGACAGTCTCGCCGCCCTGGATCCACTCGGCCAACTCGGCTGCGGTGCGTACGGAACTCCCCGATTTCATCCCCATGCCCGTGAGTCTGCCAGCCGCCACTGACAAGGCCCGTCGGCCGGCTCGCACAGCAACCGGCAGTGTGCGCCGCACGGAACCGGAATTCATACGGCGCAGGTTCGGATACGGTGCACAGCCGACCGATTCCGTCGCGTAACCAAAAGGAAACAACGGAATCCCTTGTTGAGATGGATTCGCTCTGTCAGGATCTGCACTCACATCAAGCCGGGACAACAGTTCGTACAAGGGTCGGCGCCCCGTCGGCCGGGACATCGGAGAGCGTCATGGGCAACCGCTTCCAGGTGCGGGACCGTTTCGCGGACGGCGCGCAGTTCATCGGCGGGCGGTCGTGGCCGGGTACCTCGGGACGTACGCACGCCGTCGTGGACCCGGCGACCGGCGAGGACGTGTACACGTACGAACTGGCCGGCCCGGCGGACGTGGATGCCGCCGTAGCCGCCGCGCGGGACGCCTTCCCAGACTGGGCCGGCACCACACCCGGTGAGCGCTCCGACGCCCTCCACCGCCTGGCGGACGTCCTCGCCGCCCAGGCCGACGACCTCGCGTACGCCGAATCACTCCAGTGCGGCAAGCCGATCAAGCTCTCCACCGAGTTCGACGTCCCCGGGACCGTCGACAACACCGCCTTCTTCGCGGGCGCCGCACGCCGCCTCGACGGCGCCTCGGCCGGTGAATACAGCGGCGGCCACACCTCCTCCGTACGCCGCGAGCCGATCGGTGTCGTCGGCTCCGTCGCACCATGGAACTACCCGCTCCAGATGGCCGCCTGGAAGATTCTCCCCGCCGTCGCGGCGGGGAATACGGTCGTCCTGAAGCCCGCCGAACTCACCCCCTTCACCTCACTGATGTTCGCGCGCGCCGCCCAGGAGGCCGGACTGCCCGACGGCGTGATCAACATCGTCACCGGTGCCGGCCCCGACGCGGGCGAACGCCTTGTCGGCCACCCGGATGTCGCCATGACGTCGTTCACCGGCTCCACCGCCGTCGGGCGGCGCGTCGCAGGGATCGCCACCGCCGCCGTACCCGTCAAGCGCCTCCACCTGGAACTCGGCGGCAAGGCGCCCTTTCTCGTCTTCGACGACGCGGACCTGGAGGCCGCCGTCCACGGCGCCGTCGCCGCGTCGCTCATCAACGCCGGGCAGGACTGTACGGCCGCCACCCGTGCGTACGTCCAACGCCCGCTGTACGACGCCTTCGTCAGCGGAGTCGCCGACCTCATGGCGAGCGTCCGGCTCGGTGACCCGTTCGACGAGGCGACCGACCTTGGACCGCTCATCTCCCACGCCCACCGCGACCGCGTCGCGGGCTTCGTCGACCGGGCCCGCGGCTACGCCCGCGTCGTCACCGGCGGGGAGTCGCCGGGAGGCGACTGGAAGAACGGCGCCTACTACCGCCCCACACTTGTCACCGACGCCGCGCAGAACAGCGAGATCGTGCAGTCCGAGGTCTTCGGACCCGTCCTCGTCGTGCTTCCCTTCGACTCCGACGGCGAAGGCATCCGGCTCGCCAACGACACGCCGTACGGTCTTGCGGCCTCCGCGTGGAGCCGAGACGTCTACCGCACCGGCCGCGCGGTGCGTGAGATCAGGGCCGGCTGTGTGTGGGTCAACGACCACATCCCGATCATCAGCGAGATGCCCCACGGCGGCTACAAGGCCAGCGGGTTCGGCAAGGACATGTCCGCGTACTCCTTCGACGAGTACACGCAGCTCAAGCATGTGATGTACGACAACACTGCGGTGGTCAGGAAGGACTGGCACCGCACCGTCTTCGGCGACCGGTAGCGCCGCTTTCCTGGCGCCCCGTACGGGGCGGTGAGCGCTGGGCCGTGTGGCCCCCCTTATACGCAGCAGAAGCCGTCGAACCATCAGCCGAAGGGCACAGTGCATGGATCAGGTGGAGCAGACGGAGCCGTACGAGCCCGGCCGCCCGTCCGCGGCACAGTGGGCCGCGATACGTCGCACCATGACCAGCGGGAGGGGCGTCCTCACCCGCCGCTCGATGCTGCGGGCCACCGGGGCCGGTGGCCTCGCGCTCGGCGGGCTCGCCGGACTGGGTGGTTGCGGTATCCCTCCCGCGAAGCGGGAAGGCGCGGGGCCCGCCTCCACCGACCGCTCGGCAGAGGAGAAGCGCGTCGTCTTCTCCAACTGGACCGAGTACATGGATGTCAGCGACGACGAGAAGCACTATCCGACGCTTGAGGCGTTCACGAAGCGCACCGGTATCACGGTCAAGTACACCGCTGACATCAACGACAACGTCGAGTTCTTCGGCAAGATCCAGCCGCAGCTCGCGGCCGGCCAGGACACCGGGCGCGACCTCATCTGCGTCACCGACTGGCTGGCCGCCCGCATCATCAGGCTCGGCTGGGCGCAGAAACTCGACCCGTCCCACCTGCCGCACGCGTTCGCGAACCTCTCGGAACCGTTCCGTTCGCCCGACTGGGACCCGGGCCGTGCCTATACGTACCCCTGGACCGGGATCCCGACCGTCATCGCCTACAACGCCAGGGCGACCGGCGGGCGCACCGTCGACTCGGTCTCCCAGCTCCTGGACGACCCGAAGCTCAAGGGGCGTGTGGCCTTCCTCTCCGAGATGCGCGACACCGTCGGGATGACCCTTCTGGACCTCGGCAAGGACCCCGCGGCCTTCACCGACGACGACTTCGACGCCGCCCTCGCCCGGATTCAGAAGGCCGTCGACCGGAGGCAGATACGCCGCTTCACCGGCAACGACTACACCGCGGACCTCGACAAGGGCGACATCGCGGCGTGCGTCGCCTGGGCGGGGGACATCGTCCAGCTCCAGAACGACAACCCGGACATCAAATTCGCCATCCCGCGGGCTGGCTACATGCTGTCCAGCGACAACCTGCTCGTCCCGGCCGAAGCGCGGCACAAGGCCAACGCCGAGCAACTCATCGACCACTACTACCGGCCTCCGATCGCAGCCCGGCTCGCCGCGTACATCAATTACGTCTGCCCGGTCGACGGAGTGCGCGCCGAGCTTTCCAGAATCGACAAATCGATGGCGGACAACACCCTGATCCTCCCGGACCCGGCGATGGCCGCCGCCTCGCACGCCTTCCGTTCTCTCAGCGCGAAGGAAGAGACGGCGTACGAGCAGAAGTTCGCCAAACTCATCGGCGCCTAGGGCTGTACAGGCCGCACCGTACGCCGCGGAGTGAAGTGCATTGGAGTGCTGGGGGAGTGGGGTGCTGGGGCAGGGCCTGATCCGAACGGCAGGCCCTACGCCCCGCCTCGTACATCCTTGCCCGCGTGGCTCCTTACGCCCCGTTGAGCTCCGCGCAGTACGCCCCGTCCGTCCACCTCTCTCATCCCCGGGACCGTGACCCATGACAGAGACCGCATCCACCAGCCGGGGCGGCGGCGACGTCCGCCTGACCGGGATCAGCAAGACGTACGGCTCCTTCCGGGCCGTACGGCCGCTCGACCTCACCGTGCCGCAGGGCTCCTTCTTCGCCCTTCTCGGCGCGTCGGGCTGCGGCAAGACCACCACCCTGCGGATGATTGCCGGCCTGGAGGAACCCACCTCCGGGACGGTCTTCCTGGGCGACACGGACGTTACGGGGCTCCCTCCGTACAAGCGCCCCGTCAACACCGTGTTCCAGAGTTACGCGCTCTTCCCGCACCTCGACATCTACGAGAACGTCGCCTTCGGGCTGCGCCGCCGCGGCATCAGGTCCGTACGCAAGCAGGTCGGCGACATGCTCGACCTCGTCCAGCTCGGCGATCACGCCAAACGCAAACCGCACCAGCTCTCCGGCGGACAGCAACAGCGCGTCGCGGTGGCCCGCGCGCTGATCAATCATCCGCGGGTCCTCCTTCTCGACGAGCCGCTCGGCGCGCTCGACCTCAAGCTGCGCCGCCAGATGCAGTGGGAGCTCAAACGCATCCAGACCGAGGTCGGCATCACTTTCATCCATGTCACCCACGACCAGGAGGAGGCCATGACGATGGCCGACACCGTCGCGGTGATGAACGCGGGGAGGGTCGAACAACTAGGCAGCCCCGCCGACCTCTACGAGAACCCGCAGACCACCTTCGTTGCCAATTTCCTCGGAACGTCCAACCTCATAGAGGCCGAGATCTGCGCCGTACGGGGCGACGAGATGGCGGTTACGGCGGGCGGCGCCACGCTCGTGCTCCCGCGCAGCCGGTGCTCCGCGCCGGCCACGCGGGGCGGCAGGCTGCTGGTCGGCGTACGCCCCGAGAAGATCTCCCTGACCCACGCGGACGACGCCGACTCGATCCCCGAAGGACGCAACCGCGTATCCGGCCGGATCGCCGACTCGAGCTTCATCGGCGTCTCCACGCAGTACGTGGTCGACAGCGCCGCCTGCCCCGAGCTGGAGGTGTACGCGCAGAACATCGAACGCGACAGCCGGCTCGCCCCCGGCGCCGACGTCGTTCTGCACTGGAACCCGGCGCACACCTTCGGCCTGGACGCCGCGCAGTCGCCCCTGGCCGGAGCAACGGGCGACGACGGCGTCAGCACGGCCCTGGACGGCGTCAGCATGGCTATCGACGGCGTCAGCGGAGCCCTCGACGGCGCCAGCACGGCCCTCGACGGGGGCGCCGCGCGCCCAGGTGCCGAGACGCGCGCTCCCGGAGGGGCAAGCGCATGACCGCCACGGCTGTCCCGCCCGGCGCGCCCGTCCCGCCGTCCGCCGGGGAGGCGGGACCCATTGTGGGCAAGTCCTCCATACGTCGGCGCCTCGTTCCGTACTGGCTGCTCCTGCCCGGCATTCTCTGGCTGCTGGTCTTCTTCGCGCTGCCGATGGTCTACCAGGCGTCGACTTCTGTGCAGACCGGATCCTTGGAGGAGGGATTCCAGGTCACGTGGCACTTTCCGACGTACTGGGACGCGCTTCGCGAGTACTCCCCGCAGTTCGTCCGCTCACTGTTGTACGCAGGCACCGCCACGCTCCTGTGTCTGCTGCTCGGGTACCCCCTTGCGTACCTCATCGCCTTCAGAGCGGGCCGCTGGCGCAATCTGCTGCTGGTCCTGGTCGTCGCGCCGTTCTTCACCAGCTTCCTGATCCGTACGCTCGCCTGGAAGACGATCCTGGCCGACGGCGGCGCTGTTGTCGGCGTACTGGACACCTTGCACGTCCTCGACGTGACCAGTTGGCTGGGCTGGACCGAGGGCAACCGCGTCCTGGCAACGCCCATGGCAGTGGTCTGTGGTCTGACGTACAACTTCCTTCCCTTCATGATCCTGCCGCTGTACACGTCGCTGGAACGCATCGACGGCCGGCTGCACGAGGCCGCCGGGGATCTGTACGCCAGGCCGCTGACGACCTTCCGGACGGTCACGTTCCCGCTCTCCATGCCTGGTGTCGTCTCCGGCACGCTGCTCACCTTCATCCCCGCCAGTGGGGACTACGTCAACGCGGAGCTGCTCGGTTCGACCGACACCAAGATGGTCGGCAGCGTCATCCAGACGCAGTTCCTGCGCGTCCTCGACTACCCGACGGCCGCCGCGCTCTCGTTCATCCTCATGGCGGTCGTCCTGCTGATGGTCACTTTCTACATCCGCCGAGCCGGGACGGAGGACCTGGTCTGATGAGTCCGAAGAGTTCGAAGGGTGTGAGGGCCCCGGAGGCGACCGGCTCGACGGGTTCGACGGGGGCAACTGGGCCCGCGGGGGCGACGGACCCTGCGCGGTGTACGGGGCGTATGCGGCGTACGGGGCCTTCGGCGCCGCCGGAGCCCGTGGCGCCGATGGGTGGTGCCCCGAGGGATGTCGTCACGGCTATGACGCGCTGGGTACGGCGCAATCTTGTCGTCATCGCGGGTGTGCTGACGCTCGGCTACATGGTCGTCCCCAATGTCGTCGTGATGGTCTTCTCCTTCAACAAGCCGAACGGCCGCTTCAACTACGCGTGGCAGCGATTCTCTTTGGACGCGTGGAAGGATCCGTGCGGCGTCGCCGACCTGTGCGGCTCGCTGTCGCTGTCACTGCGGATCGCCGCCTGGGCGACGCTCGGTGCCACTGTCCTCGGCACCATGATCGCCTTCGCTCTCGTCCGCTACCGCTTCCGGGCGCGGGGGGCGATCAACTCCCTGATCTTTCTGCCGATGGCGATGCCCGAAGTGGTGATGGCGGCCTCCCTGCTGACGCTCTTCCTCAACCTGGGTGCGCAACTCGGATTCTGGACGATCTTGATCGCTCACATCATGTTCTGCCTCAGCTTTGTCGTGACGGCCGTCAAGGCACGCGTCATGTCGATGGACCCGCGCCTCGAAGAAGCAGCGCGCGATCTCTACGCCGGGCCCGTGCAGACCTTCGTACGGGTGACCCTGCCGATCGCCGCGCCGGGTATCGCGGCGGGAGCACTGCTCGCCTTCGCGCTTTCCTTCGACGACTTCATCATCACCAACTTCAACGCCGGTTCGACGGTGACCTTCCCGATGTTCGTCTGGGGCTCCGCGCAACGCGGCACACCGGTGCAGATCAATGTCATCGGCACGGCGATGTTCATCATTGCCGTACTGGTGGTGGTCATCGGCCAGGTGGTCGGCAACCGACGGAAGAAGACCGCCTCGACGGCCTGAGCCGCTCCGGAGCCGGGCCGACTGCGGGGCAGTCCGCGCCCGGCGCCGTTCGAGTTAGTTCGAGCAGTTCGATCGATTCGAAGGAGTTGGCACACATGGCCGTCAGTTCCGGAGCCGTGCGCTCTGCCGCCGCGGCGTCCCTCGCCGGGGCGCGCCCCGTACCGTACTGGCTGGACGCCCCGGACCGGCCCGCCGCGCGCCCCGCCCTCGCCGGCGACGAGCTGTGCGACCTCCTGGTCGTCGGCGGCGGCTACAGCGGCCTGTGGACCGCCCTCCTGGCCAAGGAGCGGGCCCCGGACCGTGACGTCGTCCTGATCGAGGGCCACGAGGTGGGCTGGGCCGCCTCGGGCCGCAACGGCGGCTTCTGTTCAGCCTCCCTCACACACGGTTTCGCCAACGGGCTCAGCCGCTGGCCCGGTGAACTGCGGAAGCTGGAGGAATTGGGCGGGGACAACCTCGACGCCATCGAGGCGGCCGTCGCGCGCTACGCCATCGACTGTGCCTTCGAGCGAACCGGCGAGATCGACGTCGCCACGGAGCCGTACCAGCTCGCCGCACTCCGTGAGCTGTACGAAGAGCGGACGCGGCTCGGCGGCGGAGGGCTCGAACTCCTCGACCGGGACGCGGTGCGCGCCGAGGTCGACTCGCCCACCTTCCTGGGCGGCCTGTGGGACCGGCACGGCGCCGCCATGCTGGACCCGGCACGGCTCGCCTGGGGGCTCAAACGCGCCTGCACCGCGCTGGGCGTACGCATCTACGAGAACACCCGCGGCCTCGCACTGGCCCGGTACGGTGCGGGAATGGCCGTGCGAACTCCGTACGGACGGGTCTTCGCCCGGCGCGTCGCGCTCGGCACCAACGTCTTCCCGTCATTGGTCAGACGGGCACGCCCGTACACCGTTCCGGTCTACGACTACGCGTTGATGACGGAGCCGCTGACGGCGCGGCAACGGGGCTCGGTCGGCTGGCGGAACCGGCAGGGGCTGGCGGACAGCGCGAATCAGTTCCACTACTTCAGGATCACCGCCGACCACCGTGTCCTGTGGGGCGGTTACGACGCGATCTACCCGTACGGCGGCAGACTCGGGGCGGAGAACGAGCACCGTCCGGAGACCTACCTCAAACTGGCCGCCCACTTCTTCCGCTGTTTTCCGCAGTTGGAGGGCGTACGTTTCAGCCACGCGTGGGGTGGGGCGATCGACACATGCTCGCGGTTCTCGGCATTCTTCGGTACGGCGTACAGCGGCCGGGTGGCGTACGCCGCGGGCTACACCGGCCTGGGGGTCGGCGCGAGCCGATTCGGCGGTGACGTGATGCTCGACCTCCTCGCGGGGGAGCGGACGGAGCGCACCGAACTGGCCATGGTCCGCGACAAACCCCTGCCGTTCCCGCCCGAGCCGGTCGCCTGGGCCGGAATCGGCCTGACCCGGTGGTCACTGGCGCGCGCGGACGCTCACGACGGCCGGCGCAAC
This sequence comes from Streptomyces sp. NPDC059255, assembly GCF_042752355.1. Taxonomy (NCBI): domain Bacteria; kingdom Bacillati; phylum Actinomycetota; class Actinomycetes; order Kitasatosporales; family Streptomycetaceae; genus Streptomyces; species Streptomyces sp. NPDC059255. Next base: position 71,851 of record NZ_JBHYZP010000027.1, on the reverse strand, counting down.
ATCTGGCTGCGGACGATGGACCGCTTCGGGCTGGGCTTCGACAGCTGATCCGGAGACGCGGGGCGGGGTGGGTGGGGGCGGGCCGGGTTCGGGGCGGGGTGGACCGGGGCCCCGGCCCGGCAGGCGGTTCGGGGCGTACGGACACGGGGCGCCGTACGGTGCGGCAGGTCAGGGCAGGGACACGCGTGCCTCCTCCCCGTGCCGGAACCTGTGAGTCGGATCACCGGAAGCTGGTGAACCGAACCCGCGTAATCCATCGGGCCCACCGCCGTCCCTCTTGTGGACAGACTGTCCAACAACACGGATGGGAGGCCAGGCGGATGACTGGCTCGGCTGCAAAGAGCGCGGCGGACTGGCTGGCATCAGTGGCACCGGATCCCGACGCCTGTCGGTGGGAATGGGAGCGCAGCCCGCACGGGGTGGCTCTCCTTCCGGCCGGCAGGCGCTGGGACGTACTGATCCTGCCGGGCGACCTCGGCTACCCGACGCTCGACGTGCTGACCAGGCTCGTCGACCGCCCTGGCCCGGTGCTCGCCGACTTCGGTGACGGCCGGATGGGCTTCTTCGTACCGCCCGGGACGGTCGCGCGCTGGATCGGCACAGGGGTACGGGGCGCGGGACGGGGCACCTGGATCGTCGTCCCGTACCCGGGCCGGGCGAGTGGCGGGGTGCGTTGGCTGATCCCGCCGGACGGTGCGGGGACCCTCACGGACGCGGCGCTGCTGGAACTGGCCATGCACGAGGCGGCGGCAGCGATGGTGCGCGGACGGGGCGGATGGGAGGAGGGCGACGGGTACGAGGACGGCCTCGGGTGTGAGGGCGGCGCCGACTGCTGAAGGGTGTGTGCCCGGCCCGAGCGGCCCTCACCGCCTCAGCCGGGACCTTCACACTCAACCAGGACCTTCGCGCTCGACGGCGCCATCACGATCGCCCCGAGGCTCCGGCGCCGCGCGACGTTCGGAGCGGGGCGCGACAGGGCCTTCGTCGGTGTCGCATCCGGGATCGCCTTCGCCGTCACGTTCGCGTGCAGCTGTGGATGTGTACTCGCGATGTGCGTATGCGTACTCGTGCAGGCGGAACCTGCGGACGACCGCCTCCACGAGGAGAAGCAGCATGCCGCACAGCGCCAGGCTCCCGAGGACGTCCACGGGCCAGTGATAGCCGCGCAGTACGAGGCCCACGCCCGTCGCGAGGGTGAGCAGCGCGGCGACGGGCAACATCCTGCGCCGCCCGGCGTACGGCGCGAGGAGCAGCGCGGCGCCGCCGTACGCGACCATCGCCGTCGCCGTGTGCCCGGACGGGTAGTAGCCGGTTGCGTCCGTGAGTGGGCCTGGCCGGTCGATCCACATCTTGAGCGGTACGACCAGGGCAGGGACGGCCGCCATCGCGACGACTGCCGCCAGTGGCCTTGCCCGCTGCCCCCGCCGGAACGCCTCACCGAGCGCGAGGGCCAGAACGGGCAGAGCGACCGGCATGCCGCCGAGGTCGGAGAGGAACTGCGTCAGAGGCTCCGGCCCTTCGCCCGCGAGCGCGAGACCGAGCCGCTCGTCGGCGGTGCGCAACGGCCCGTCGGCGGCTGTCTGCCATGTGAAGAGCGCGAAGAGGACGGCGCAGAGAACGAACGTCACGAGTGCGCGGCCGGAGAAAAGAGGCGGCCGCCCGGGAACAGGGGGGGTTGTTCCGGGGCGGCCGTCAGGACCGGTGTACCGCACGCCCCGGGGGGTTTGGGGCGGGCGGCCATCCGATCGGTGAGGAGATCCAGAGCCAGAAGCTCCAGTGGTGTGCGCGAAGGCACGACCAAAGCGACGCTGGGGATGCCCCGCATTGGTGTCGCCCACAGTTCGCTGTGCAGTCCCCTGTGAGCGGGGTGTTTCTCTCATCTGGCAAAACCGTACGTCAGGGTCCAGGGCTCCGACAGCCGGAACCCCATCCCGCCATGGGCCCCGCACACCTTCTTCACAGGCCCCGACCGGTGTGGTGGACCCGGTCGCGCCGCGTGAGTGATGGCAACAGAACGCGACGTCGCCGGTGCTCCGTGATGCGACATGGCGGGACATGAGGCCACGTAGTGGTCAGATGGTGGGCGATGTGACGCAGCAGGGAGACCCTGAAGTCCCGCCCGAAGACGCGCCCGGAGGCGTGTCAGGAAGGGCCCGGCGCTTTCGGGCGCCTGAGGGCTCAGAGAGCGGCGAGCGCCCGCTCGATGATGTCCAGACCCTCGTTCAGTAGTTCCTCGCCGATCACCAGGGGAGGCAGGAAGCGCAGAACGTTGCCGTACGTGCCACAGGTGAGGACCAGCAGCCCTTCCGCGTGGCACGCCTTGGCGAGCGCCGCTGTCGACTGCGGGTCCGGCTCCTTGGTGTCGAGGTCCTTCACCAACTCGATCGCGATCATTGCGCCACGCCCGCGGACGTCGCCGATGAGGTCGTACTTCTCCCGCAGCGTGGCGAGGCGGCCCTTCATGACCGCCTCGATGCGGCGTGCCTTCGCGTTGAGGTCCAGCTCCTTCATCGTCTCGATGGATCCGAGCGCGGCGGCGCAGGCCACCGGGTTCCCCCCGTACGTCCCACCGAGGCCGCCCGCGTGCGCGGCGTCCATGATCTCGGCGCGGCCGGTGACGGCGGCGAGCGGCAGGCCGCCCGCGATCCCCTTCGCGGTGGTGATCAGATCGGGGACGACGCCCTCGTCCTCGCACGCGAACCACTGGCCGGTGCGGCAGAAGCCCGACTGGATCTCGTCCGCCACGAACACGATGCCGTTCTCGCGGGCGAATCGCTCCAGGGCGGGCAGGAAGCCCTCCGCCGGCTCGATGAAGCCGCCCTCGCCGAGGACGGGCTCGATGATGATTGCCGCGACGTTCTCGGCGCCGATCTGCTTACTGATCTGGTCGATGGCCTGGGCGGACGCCTCCTCGCCGCAGTGCTCGGGGCCGGTCGGCCAGCGGTAGCCGTAAGCGACCGGTACCCGGTAGATCTCCGGTGCGAAGGGGCCGAAGCCGTTCTTGTACGGCATGTTCTTGGCGGTCAGAGCCATGGTGAGGTTGGTACGGCCGTGATAGCCGTGGTCGAACACGACGACCGCCTGGCGCTTGGTGTACGCGCGTGCGATCTTGACCGCGTTCTCCACCGCCTCGGCGCCCGAGTTGAAGAGGGCCGACTTCTTGGCGTGGTCGCCCGGCGTCAGCTCGGCGAGCTGCTCGCAGACCGCCACGTACCCCTCGTACGGCGTGACCATGAAACAGGTGTGGGTGAAGTCCGCGAGCTGCGCGGTGGCGCGGCGTACGACGGCCTCGGCGCTGGCGCCGACCGAGGTCACGGCGATACCGGAACCGAAGTCGATCAGCCGGTTGCCGTCCACATCCTCGACGATGCCGCCACCGGCGCGCGCGGCGAAGACGGGCAGTACGGACCCGACACCCGCGGCGACCGCGGCGCTGCGGCGGGTCTGCAGTTCCCGCGACTTGGGTCCGGGGATGTCGGTGACGACGAGGCGCTCCTGCGGAATGGCGGTCATGCGGGGCTCCTGGGGGTATTCCGGGTCTTTCTCCGCAGGCTAGGGGCGGGAGAGGGAAGCGGGCATGCTCCGATCGGGAGTGGTGGGGGGTGTGTCGTTGTCCGTGGCGGACATAGTGGCCTGGTTCCGCGCCGTACGGGGCGCCGCCCCAGGGCGGAAGTTCCGCACCGCACGGGGCGCTGCCCAGGGCGGAGAGCACGGACAACGGCGCCCCGTGGACGGGTCGGTGGCGGTGGGCCACCCACCCGATGTCCTGCGGTGGCAATACATTGAGCGGGTACAACAGGGCGGACCGCGCAGGGGGCAGGAGTTCACATGGACAGCGACGGCACGCACGACGCACGGGGCACACATGCCACCCCCCTACCGCGGCCGGCGGGGCCGCCGCCCATGCCGTCCTCAGCGCCGCTCGAATCCGCCCCGCCCCCCGCGCCGGGGCACGCGCCGCGCTCCGGTCCGACCCTGGCGGAGTGGCTGCGCGTCCCGCGCGTCGCCGACGCACCGGGAACCTGGGCATACGGCCACCGGGCCCGGCCCGCGGAGGAACCGGAAATGACGCCGCTGCGGCAACTCGTGAGCGGGGCGCTGATCTCGTTTCTGGCGGGTCTGCTGCTCTGGTCCTTGGTGTCGAACGGCTATCTCGGAGGCTTCTGGCTCTGGCCTCTCCTCTTGGTCACACCTGACTCCTGGCCCGGAACGCAGACCGGTGAGACCGCCGCACAGACCTACATCGTGGTGGTGATCGGCGGTGCGATGGCCTTCGTTTTCGGCCGCCTCGGCCGCTGGCCCGAACTGGCGCGGCGCGTGTTCGGCCGGGTCCCCGGCGCGGCTCCCCGGGAGGACGCCCTGCCGTCCCCGGAGCCCGAGGACGATCTCGCCGAGTGGCCCGAGCTGCGCACCGCGGGGCAGGGGGACATAGCCGTTCGCCTCGCGTCCGAGGTACGGGGCGGGCGGATGAACGACGTCGACTACGCCCGGATCCGCCGCGCGTGGCACTCCGTACGGGCCGACCCGTCGCGGCTGACGGCGTTCGCCGAGGCCGTACGGGGCGACGGTGCGGGCGCCTGCGTCCATCCCTCGGGCGAGCGCGACCTGCCCGTTCGCGCGGCCCGGCACGATCTGCTCGTACGGCAGGTCAGACTCGGTACCGTCCACGACGGCGAGCGCAACCCGTACCCGCGCAGGGGAACGGGACTCGCGCTGGATCCGGCTCTGCTGGGCACCTCACTGCTCGCCGTGGGCCCGCCCGGCGCCGGAAAGACCCACGCCCTGGTGCGCCCCGTCATCGAATCGCTGTCCCTTCAGGCGCTCGCCGGGCAGGCCGCCGTGATCGCCGTCTGCGCCACCGGCACACAGCTCGGGCCGGACAGCGCCTACGACGTCGTCGTCCGGCTCGGCGACCCCGATTCGGTGTACGACCTTGACCTCTACGGCGGCACCAGCGACCCGGACGAGGCTGCTGTCGTCCTCGCCGAGGGCCTCGTGGGCGATCTGGCGGACACGGACAGCCGCCGGGCCTCCACGGCCCTCGCGCAGCTCCTGGGGCCCTTCCGCTCCGCGCACGGCCGGCTTCCCGCCGTACCGGAGCTGCGCGAGCTGCTCGACGGCGAGCCTGCCGCGCTCGCCGCGCTGCGGGAAGCCCTCGACGCCGGAGGGCATACCGCCATGCGCCGCGAGCTCGACACCCGCGAGCGGCAGTCCGGAGCGTCCGGAGACCCGGGTCGGGCGCTCGCCGACCGGGTCGCCCTGCTCGACCGCCCCGCTTTCGCCGGGTTCTTCGACACCAGTGGGAAGACTCGGCCGTACTCCCTGCGCACTCTGGAGCACCCCCTGCGTGTCCGCATCGACCTGCCGGAGCGGGGGCACGCCGAGGCGTCGCGGATGCTGGCCAGGATCGTCCTCGCCCAGTTCACGGCGAACGCCGCGACCCGCGCCGACCGGTCGCTCTTCGCCTGTCTCGTCCTGGACGACGCCACCCGCACTCTCACTCCCGAGACCCTCCGCGGCGTGCAGCGCCTCCGTTCGGTCAACGCGGGCGCGTTGCTCACGCTGCGCACTCTCGACGACGTGCCCGAGGCTCTGCACACCGCACTGCTCGGTGCCGTCGGCTGCCGGATGGCCTTTTCCGGCATCACCACCTGGGACGGTAAGCGCTTCGCGGAGGCATGGGGTACCGAGTGGGTGGAGACCCGCGACGTCACCCAGCGCACCGTCTTCGCGGACCAGCCGCTGACCCGGGCCATCCATGCCTTCCGCAAGCTGGTCACCGGCAAGGCGGTGACCACGGACGCTGTGACCGTAAGGAAGGTCGAGCGTGAGCGATGGTCGGCTTCCGAACTGGCGCACTCGGTGCCGGCGGGCCACGCTGTCCTCTCCCTGCGGACAGTGAGTGGCGAGCATGCGCCGCCCCTCCTGGTCGACCTCCGGAGCTGAGCACAGGGGGCGGGCGGGGCGAGGCTAACTATTGCCATCAGGATGCCTGCACTTCGTACAGGCTGGCAGAATTGAAGTCAGCCGTTGGTACAAGACGGCAAAATGACAAGGAGCCCCTCCTTGGGCTCGATGCTCACGTCCTTGGGGCCGACGCTCACGTCACACTCCTGATGGGCTCGTGTCCGTCGCCCTGCCCGTCCGCTGACGAAGGCCCTACGGTTCCACCATGCCGCCCACCCTCGCCTCACTTGTCCAGCACTCGGCGCTCCATCTCACCGTGCGCGCGGGGGAGGACAGGCTGAGTACGCCGGTCCGCTGGGTGCACGCCAGCGAGCTGGCCGACCCCGTGCCGTACATGGAGGGCGGCGAACTGCTCCTCATCACGGCGACGACGCTGGATGCCGCGGACCCCGGTGCGATGCTGCAGTACGTACGGCGGCTCGCGGACGCCGGGGTGGCCGGGCTCGGCTTCGCCGTCGGCGTGAACTACGAGGACGTCCCCGAGGCTCTCGTCGGGGCGGCGCGCGAGGTGGGGCTGCCGCTGCTGGCCGTGCCGCGGCGTACCCCGTTCCTCGCCATCAGCAAGGCGGTCTCGGCGGCGCTCGCGGCCGACCAGTACCGCGCCGTCACCGCAGGCTTCGAGGTCCAGCGTGAACTGACCCGCGCGGCGCTCTCCGAGGGCCCAGCCGCGCTGCTGGAGCGGCTCGCGGCGCATGTGGACGGCTGGGCGGCGCTGTACGACGCGTCCGGAGCCGTCGTCGCCGCCGCGCCCGAATGGGCGGCGCGGCGGGCCGCCCGGCTGACGGCCGAGGTCGAGCGGCTGCGCGAGCGCCCCGCACCCGCGAGCGCGGTGGTCGGCGGGGCGGACGCGGGCGACGCCGCCGGCGACGCGGAAGACCGCGTCGAACTCCAGTCGCTCGGCACGGGCAGGCGCGTCCGCGGCGCCCTTGCGGTCGGTACGGGGGCGGCGCTGGGCACCGCGGAGCGGTACGCGGTGCACTCGGCGGTCGCGCTGCTGACCCTGACAACGGAGCGTTCGCGCGCCCTCCAAGCGGCCGAACAGCGGCTCGGCGCCGCGGTGCTCCGCATGCTGCTCTCCGGGCAACCGGACCACGCGCGAACGGTGGCGGGCGAGCTGTACGGGGGACTGCTCGACGCGCCCTTCCGGCTGTTGATCGCTGAATCCGCGGCGGGCGCGGGGGGCGTCGCCGCCGCCCCGCACGGGGCCACCGAGACCGATCATCCGATCCAGGCACTGACGGACGCCATCGAGGCGGTGGCCTCGCGAGGGGGCGAGGCAGTGCTCCTGGTCCCGGACGGCGAGGACCGCCTCGCGGTGGTGTCCCCCGACGCCGGGGCGGTGGTCGCCTCCATGGCGCGGTACGCGCTGCTGGAGGCGGAGGAGGCCGGCGTCGTCATCGGCCTCTCCGCGCCGACGGGGCCGATCGCGACGGCCGGGGCGTACAAACAGGCCGAGCAGGCGCTGTCGGTGGCCCGGCGGCGCGGCAGAGCACTCGTCGAGCACGAGGAACTGGCGGCGGGCTCGATCCTGCCCCTGCTGGCCGACGACGCGGTACGCGCCTTCGCCGAGGGGATGCTGCGGGCGCTGCGCGACCACGACGCGAAGGGGCGCGGCGATCTGGTGGCGTCGCTGCGCGCCTGGCTGTCCCGCCACGGTCAGTGGGACGCGGCGGCGGCAGATCTGGGTGTGCACCGCCATACGCTCCGCTACCGCATGCGCCGGGTGGAGGAGATCCTGGGCCGCTCCCTGGACGACCCGGACGTACGGATGGAGCTCTGGCTGGCGCTGAAAACGACAGCCGCTCCGGGGCCGCCGACGCCGCCGGCCACCGGGGCTCCGGAGCCCCGGGATCAGCGGGAGTAGCGGGGATCGCGAGCGCGGGCGAGGAGGCAAGGGGGTGATGGCGGGGCGAGTGGGCAACCGGCGAGGAAGCGAGTAGGCCTGCGGGGGCGTGACGGCGCGAGGGGGCGGAGTACGGTCCCGGTCCGATGCCAGGGACGAGCGGCAACCTTCGGCACCACCGCCGTACTCCCCTCAACCGTTGCCCCACTCCCGTCGACCGTTGCCGCACTCATCTCGCTGACAGAGGAACGGCGCTCCGTTACGCCGCCTTCTGTCTCTCCTCGACCGACGTATGACATTGCGTAGCACAGCCTGGTGCGCACCACTCCACCACGGACAATCCGCCGCATGCCTCCGCACCCCTACCGTGGGACGTACACGCCGTCTCTTCGGAAGGGCCCGGACTCGCAATGACTTCCACCCACGCTTTCTGGCTCGCCGGCCGCCAGGCCACCGGTGAGGACACCCTCGACGTCACCTCCCCTTGGGACGGCCGCCTCGTGGGAACCGTCTCCGTACCGACCGACGCGCAGGTCGAGGAGGCCGTCGCCGCCGCACACGCTGTGGTCGACGAGTTCGCCGCGACGCCCGCGCATGTCCGGGCCGCCGCCCTCGACCATGTGTCACGCCGTCTTGTCGAGCGCACGGAGGAGATCGCCCGGCTGATCTCCGCCGAGAACGGCAAGCCCCTGAAGTGGGCCCGGGGCGAGGTCGGCCGCGCCGTGTCCGTTTTCCGGTTCGCCGCTGAGGAGGCACGCCGCTTCAACGCCGGGGACGCCCAGCGGCTCGACACCGACGCGGGCGGTACCGGCCGCCTCGCCCTGACCCGCCGCTTCCCCCGTGGTGCCGTCCTCGGTATCGCGCCGTTCAATTTTCCGCTCAACCTCTGCGCGCACAAAATCGCCCCGGCCGTCGCCGCCGGCGCCCCGATCGTCCTCAAGCCCGCCCCCGCGACGCCGCTCTCCGGCCTCCTCCTCGGCGAACTGCTCGCGGAGACCGAGCTCCCGGCCGGTGCCTGGTCCGTCCTGCCCGTGCCCAACGACCGGATGCCCGCCCTTGTGCGGGACGAGCGGCTGCCGGTGATCTCCTTCACCGGTTCCGACAAGGTCGGCTACGCGATCATGGACTCCGTGCCGCGCAAACACTGCACCCTCGAACTCGGCGGCAACGGCGCGGCCGTCGTTCTCGCCGACTACGCGAGCGACCAGGACCTCGACTGGGCCGCGGCGCGGATCGCCACGTTCTCGAACTACCAGGGCGGCCAGTCCTGCATCTCCGTCCAGCGTGTGATCGCGGACGCCACGGTGTACGAGCGCCTCGTCCCCCGCATCGTCGCCGCCGTCGAGGCCCAGGTCACCGGCAACCCCGAGGACGACGCGACCGACGTGGGCCCCCTCGTCAGCGAGGACGCCGCCAAGCGTGTCGAGTCATGGGTCGACGAGGCGGTACGGGCGGGCGCGCACCTCCTCACCGGCGGCAAGCGCGACGGTGCGAGCTACGCGCCCACCGTCCTGGCCGAGGTCCCCGAGGGCACCACCCTCGCCTGCGAGGAGGTCTTCGGCCCCGTTCTCACCCTCCGTCGCGTCGAGAGCGAAACGGAGGCGTTCGAGCGCGTGAACGACTCGAAGTACGGCCTTCAGGCCGGCGTGTTCACCAACGACCTGAAGGCTGCGTTCCGCGCCCACCGTGCCCTGGAGGTCGGCGGCGTGGTCGTCGGTGACGTCCCGTCGTACCGCGCCGACCAGATGCCGTACGGCGGTGCCAAGCAGTCCGGTGTCGGCCGCGAGGGTGTGCGGTACGCGATGGACGACTACACGTACGAGCGCGTCCTCGTCCTCACGGGCCTGGACCTGTAGGCCCGCCTGGACGCCCCGTGCGCGCAGTACGCGGTCTCACGGGCCCCGTACTGCGCGCACGGGGCTCCGCGAGGCGCGTACACCCTTCTACGGCGGAGGCCGGAGCCCGGGCGGGTACACGGGGCTTCGGCCGCCGCCGTGCGTTCACGTCCGGGCAAGACTTCGCGGACGGGACGAGCCAGGACGGGACGAGCCAGGACGGGGCGGCGATGGAGCGGCGATGAGGGCGGCGCACTGTGTCCGGGGCCGCACCGCTTGCTCCACGACTGGTGCGGGTGGCGGGAATCGGGTAGATACGGACGAGTAGCAAGTATCGATATGGGCAGCAGTCGCTCTATCGACACTGTCGCCGGTACGTCGGCACCGCCCCACATCGCCCCGTACCGGCCCGCACTGCCCGGCATCGCCATTGGCCCCGACTCCGCGGCGAGGTGAGTTCCTCATGTCCGCCCCATCCGCACCCTCAGCAGCTTCTACGCCACAGGAACCCCAGAAGTCACAGAAAACTCAGGCATCGCAGGAACCGCACGGAAAGCCCAAGGTCTCCGAGCGTGAGGCGCGGCAGGTCGCCGAAGCCGCCCGCGAGCAGGGCTGGCGCAAGCCCAGCTTCGCGAAGGAGATGTTCCTCGGCCGCTTCCGCCTCGACCTCATCCATCCGCACCCGGTCCCGGCCCCCGAGGACGTCAGGCGCGGCGAGGAGTTCCTCGCGAGGCTGCGCACGTTCTGCGAGACGGGCATCGACGGCGCGCTGATCGAGCGCGATGCCAGGATCCCCGACGAGGTCATCAACGGCCTCAAGGAACTGGGCGCGCTCGGCATGAAGATCGACGTCAAGTACGGAGGCCTCGGCCTCACCCAGGTGTACTACAACAAGGCCCTGGTGCTCGTCGGCTCCGCCAGCCCCGCCGTCGGCGCACTGCTCTCCGCCCATCAGTCGATCGGCGTACCGCAGCCCCTCAAGATTTTCGGTACCCAGGAGCAGAAGGACCTCTTCCTGCCGCGCCTGGCCCGTACCGACATCTCGGCGTTCCTGCTCACCGAACCCGACGTGGGCTCCGACCCCGCCCGGCTGGCGACGACCGCCGTTCCCGACGGCGACACGTATGTCCTCGACGGTGTGAAGCTGTGGACGACCAACGGTGTCGTGGCCGATCTGCTCGTCGTGATGGCCCGCGTTCCCAAGGAGGAGGGCCGTAAGGGCGGCATCACCGCGTTCGTCGTCGAGGCCGACTCCCCGGGCATCACGGTCGAGCACCGCAACGCCTTCATGGGGCTGCGCGGGCTGGAGAACGGCGTCACCCGCTTCCACCAGGTCCGCGTCCCCGCCGCGAACCGTATCGGTCCCGAGGGATCCGGCCTCAAGATCGCGCTCACCACGCTCAACACCGGGCGCCTCTCCTTGCCCGCGATGTGCGTGGGCGCCGGCAAGTGGTGTCTGAAAATCGCCCGCGAGTGGTCCTCCGCGCGCGAGCAGTGGGGAAAACCGGTCGCCCGCCACGAGGCCGTGACATCGAAGATCTCGTTCATCGCCGCCACCACGTTCGCGCTGGAGGCGGTCGTCGACCTCTCCTCCCAGATGGCCGACGAGGACCGCAACGACATCAGGATCGAGGCCGCCCTCGCCAAGCTGTACGGCTCAGAGATGGCCTGGCTGATGGCGGACGAACTGGTTCAGATCCGCGGCGGCCGGGGCTTCGAGACGGCGGACTCGCTGGCAGCCCGCGGCGAACGCGCCGTGCCGGCCGAGCAGATGCTCCGCGATCTGCGCATCAACCGGATCTTCGAGGGTTCCACGGAGATCATGCATCTGCTGATCGCGCGTGAGGCCGTCGATGCCCACCTCGCGGTGGCAGGCGACATCATCGATCCCGACAAATCCCTCCAGGACAAGGCCAGGGCGGGGGCGCAGGCGGGGAAGTTCTACGCTCGCTGGCTGCCGAAACTGGTGGCTGGACCGGGGCAACTGCCCGGTTCGTACGCCGCGTTCCACCCGTCCGGGCACCCGGATCTGTCGTCGCACCTGCGCTACGTCGAGCGCACCGCCCGCAAACTCGCCCGTTCCACCTTCTACGCCATGTCGCGCTGGCAGGGTCGCATGGAGACCAAGCAGGGCTTCCTCGGCCGGATCGTGGACATCGGTGCGGAGCTGTTCGCGATGAGCGCCGCGTGTGTACGGGCCGAGATGCTGCGCATGAACGGTGACCACGGCCGCGAGGCGTACCAACTGGCCGACGCGTTCTGCAAACAGGCCCGGATCCGCGTCGAGGAGCTTTTCACGCGATTGTGGTCCAACACGGACGACCTGGACCACAGGGTCGTGGACGGCGTTCTGTCGGGTACGTACGCCTGGCTGGAGGAGGGCATCGTCGACCCGAGCGGCGAAGGGCCCTGGATCGCGGACGCGGCACCGGGCCCATCACCACGGGAGAATGTGCACCGCCCGATCCGGTGATCCGCTGAACCACGCCCGTGCGCGCCGTACGGGGCGCCACGGGGCCGTGTCACCGGCGCGGCCCAGGACATTCGCGACCTCCGCCGTGGGCCGTGAGCGCTCCGTACGGCAGGCGCCCGGCCCGCGGCGTACGACGCGGGCCGCGCCGTCACGGTGCCGGGGCTCGGCCACGGAGCACTCCAGGGCTACCTGCGGCTCATGGAGGTACTCGCCCTGTACGGCCCCGGCGCTCTCGGGACTCACCGTCAGCATGCACGACATCTCCGACACGAGGCCCACCCTCGAGGCCATCGCCCCCTGCGCGTCGGGTCCCGTCCGGATCGAGGACGTCGCCAGCACCCGCGTGAAGGCGTGCGACCGCCTGGAGGTCTACGCCCGCAATCTGCGCCGACCGGGCGTCACGGTGGAGACGGGCCCGGGACTGGACCGAGAACGACCCCGGTACGCCGCGCCCCGTGGAGATCACCACGCATGGCGGTGTTCGGCGCGTTCCAGCACGCGTGACGGCCGGGCCGAACGCATCTGTCGTGCTCGTTCCGCGGAACGACCTGCCGCTTGTCCCCCGGCCGCCGGACCGGGGGACAGCGGGAGGCTGACCCGTGGGGACGCCGCCTAGTTGAACGGATCGAGGGTGATGAACGCTTCCTGCGGGTTGCTGTCGGTCACCAGCGACTCGTGATTGCCGACATCGTCGAAGGCGAATGCGTACGCCTTGCCGTCCGCCATCTGTGCGTGGATCTTCCGGGCGTAGTGGTTGGTCACCGAGTCCTGGTAGAAACCGGCCGCATTGGTGTCGGGCTGGTTGGGGTTGGTCAGAAGGGTGGAGCGGTTGTATCCCGCGCACAGTGTGCGTGAGATCGGGCCGCGTACGGCGTCGTTCGGCGCGTCCAGGAGCTTGTAGCAGCCGAAGACGCTGTCGGCGTCCGGCTTCTGGAAAGAGGTGACGACCGCGCCCGAAGCATTGGTGAAGTTCATGACGTTCCCCGAGACCCGGCCGAAGTACTTGGTGTTCGGCTGGTCCGTGAACGGAGTCACCGTCAGGGTGGAGGATGCGTACTTGCTCCACACGCGATTGATGTAGTTGTCCATGACGGAAGCCGGCAGCGTGCCCGCGCCGATGCCGTGACCGGGTGCGAGAGCGCGCAGAACGGTGCCGTCGGAGCGCGTCTGGATGAGGTTGGCCCAGCCGCCCGACTGTTCCCTAAGAGAGCTGAAGAAGCCGTTGTAGCCGCCCGCCTTCAGGTGGCCGGTGTTCTTCGTCGTACCGTTCGGGAGCTTGACGCCCACGGCGTACGGCGCCGAGAACATGTCCACCTGGGTGCTGTTGATCCAGAGGCCGCTGCCGTTGAGCGTGTACTCGGTCCAGTTGAAGAGGATGTTCCGGTTCGGGTCGGACGGGTTCTGTACGGCGGGCTGCACGAGGCCGCCCGTGGTCAGCTTGAAGACGAGCTTCTGGCCGTACGAGAAGTAGACGCGGCCGGAGAACTGCGGCATCCGGATCGTCAACGACTGCCCGTTGGCCGGCCCGGCGATCGACGCGTCCGGAGCCGGGGTGGGCGGATTGCCCCCGGCGGGCCAGGGGTGGAACGTACCGTTCGCGTCGGCCCAGCCCTGCCGGCCCGTCGAGAGCTGCGTACCGATGTTGTAGATGTAGACCTGATCGCCGCGCGCGGAACTGTTCTTGATGGTGAGCGGGATGGTCGCGGGAACCGCGGCTTCGGCCGACGGTGCCTGCCTTTCAGCTGGGGCGGCGGTAGCGGCGGGCGCGGGGCCGGCGGCCGTGAACCCCGTCGCGAAGACCACGGTCGCGGCCAGGCAGGTCAGTACCTTCCGTAGGGCAGGCACGCTCTTCCTCCTTAGGAGGTGGATTCCAGTGGGGTGGAACGGGGAGTCTGAGAGCGCTCTCAGGATCGGGCCGCGCGGCAGGCGTGTCAATGAAAGTGGCTCAATGGGCCAGGGTTGGACACGGGGTTGACGTTCTGCGGCGCTTCCCCCGCTCGGCGCCGGCGCTCGGCTTCGGTCGGGACGCACTGGCCGCCCCGTACGGGGCGCCGTGCGGCGCCCCACGAGGCCGCTGTGGCCCTTGTCCGACCGGACAGAGAAAGAGAGCGCGCCGTACGCCCCCGTACGGCGCGGCCACGCCGTACGGCACGGATGCGCAGCGACGACGGGGCGGGGGTGCAGCGACTACGGGGCGGATACGGGGACACCACCGGGCGTCCCCGGGCCCTCTGCGGAAGGGGCGCGGCGTGCGCGGGACCGGCGCACGGAGACACCTGTGGGGGCGCGCTGTCCTCCCCGCTCTCGGATGAGGCAAGAATGGGGGGCATGAGCGACAGCCCAGCCCCTCTCGCCGATCCGCATATTGTCTTCGATCCGATCGAAGGCCGCCGTGACATCGTCGTCCTCGGCTCCACCGGCTCCATCGGCACGCAGGCCATCGACCTGGTCCTGCGCAACCCCGACCGCTTCCGTGTCACCGCCCTCTCCGCCGCGGGCGGCCACGTGGAGCTCCTCGCCGAGCAGGCGCGGCGGCTGCGGGTCCGTACCGTCGCCGTCGCGCGCGAGAGCGCCGTCCCCGCCCTTCGGGAGGCCCTCGGCGCGCGGTACGGGGCGGGCGAACCGCTCCCCGAGATCCTCGCCGGCCCCGACGCCGCGACCGAGCTGGCAGCCTCGGAGTGCCACACCGTACTGAACGGCATCACCGGATCCATCGGGCTCGCCCCCACGCTTGCCGCACTGACGGCGGGCCGTACCCTCGCGCTCGCCAACAAGGAGTCGCTGATCGTCGGCGGCCCCCTGGTGAAGGCTGTGGCCAAGCCTGGTCAGATCATCCCCGTCGACTCCGAGCACGCCGCGCTCTTCCAGGCGCTGGCGGCCGGGACCCGTGCCGATGTGCGCAAGCTCGTCGTGACGGCCTCCGGCGGGCCGTTCAGGGGCCGTACGAAGGCCGATCTGGCCCGTGTCACCCCCAAGGACGCTCTCGCGCACCCCACCTGGGCCATGGGCCCGGTGATCACGGTCAACTCCGCGACCCTCGTGAACAAGGGTCTCGAAGTGATCGAGGCGCATCTCCTCTACGACATTCCCTTCGAACACATTGAGGTGGTTGTCCACCCTCAGTCGTATGTTCACTCGATGGTGGAATTCAAGGACGGTTCGACCCTGGCCCAGGCGACCCCGCCCGACATGCGCGGGCCGATCGCCCTCGGTCTCGGCTGGCCGGAGCGGGTGCCCGACGCCGCGCCCGCGTTCGACTGGACCAAGGCTTCGACCTGGGAGTTCTTCCCGCTCGACGGTGAGGCGTTCCCGTCCGTGGGACTCGCCCGGCACGTGGGAGCCCTGGGCGGCACGGCCCCCGCGGTGTTCAATGCCGCGAACGAGGAGTGTGTGGACGCCTTCCTGGCGGGACGGCTGCCGTTCAACGGCATCATGGAGACGGTCACCGCCGTTGTCGAGGAGGCGGGGCACGACCGGCCCCGTACCCGCGAGGACGGAGCCTCGGGCGGCGCGGAGGGAACCTCGCTCACCGTGGCCGACGTCCTCGAAGCCGAGACCTGGGCGCGCGCCCGGGCGCGCGAGACAGCAGCGAAGTTCAGTGACGTACGTCAGCCAAGCGAAGAACAGCCAGCGGAGGCTCGCGCATGACGATTCTGTTGACGGTCCTCGGCATCCTTGTGTTTGTCGCGGGGCTGCTCTTCTCCATCGCCCTGCACGAACTCGGCCATCTCTCCACGGCCAAGATCTTCGGCATCCGGGTGCCCCAGTACATGGTCGGGTTCGGTCCGACCATCTGGTCACGGGTGAAGGGCGATACGGAGTACGGGCTCAAGGCCATCCCCATGGGTGGTTACATCCGCATGATCGGGATGTTCCCGCCGGGACCCGACGGGCGCCTGGAGGCGCGCTCCACGTCGCCCTGGCGCGGGATGATAGAGGACGCCCGCTCGGCCGCCTTCGAGGAACTCCAGCCCGGTGACGAGAAGCGCCTCTTCTACACACGCAAGCCGTGGAAGCGCGTCATCGTGATGTTCGCCGGCCCCTTCATGAACCTCGTACTCGCCGCCGTGATCTTCATCAGCGTCGCGATGGGCTTCGGTTTCCAGACCCAGACGACGACGGTCGCCGGTGTACAGAAGTGTGTGATCTCGCAGAGCGACAAGCGGGACGCGTGCGAGAAGGGCGACCCCGTCTCGCCTGCTCAGGCGGCCGGGCTCAAGGAGGGCGACAAGATCGTCGCCTTCAACGACAAGCGCGTCGACGACTGGTCCACGCTCTCCAACCTGATCCGCGGCACCATCGGCCCCGCCACCATCACCGTCCAGCGCGACGGTACGGAGCAGGTCCTGCACGCCACACTCGCCAAGAACATGGTGGCGGCGAAGGATTCGAAGGGCGAGGCCATCCCCGACAAATACGTGCCCGCGGGCTATCTCGGATTCGCCGCTTCCACTGAGATCATCCCGCTCTCCTTCCCCCAGTCGGTGGACCGGATGGGCGACATGATCGTGAACGGCGTCGACTCGATCATCGCGCTGCCTTCCAAGATCCCCGATCTGTGGAGCGCTGCCTTCGGGGACGGCCCGCGCAAGGACGACTCGCCGGTCGGTGTGGTCGGTGCGGCGCGCATCGGCGGTGAGGTGATGACGCTCGACATTCCGGCGCAGAACCAGATCGCGATGCTGCTCTTCCTGCTCGCCGGGTTCAACCTCTCGCTCTTCCTGTTCAACATGCTGCCCCTGCTGCCCCTCGACGGCGGCCATATCGCGGGTGCGCTCTGGGAGTCCCTGCGGCGCAGGCTGGCGCGGCTGTTCAAGCGTCCCGACCCCGGCCCCTTCGACGTGGCGAAGCTGATGCCGGTCGCCTACGTCGTGGCCGGGATCTTCATCTGCTTCACCCTGCTCGTCCTTGTCGCCGACGTCTTCAACCCCGTCAAAATCAGTTGATATCATCCGTTTCGCGGTGGCCGGACACTGTTTGTGTCCGGCCGCTTATCTTTGGGTGGACTTTTCGTCAGGATGTGCTCGCGCAGTGCACGGTGGCGTAATCTCGGGTGCTGGAGCCCGCCGATCTCGGGACCTTGATCCACACCTTGGGGTTGCTTAGCAGATGACCGCAATTTCTCTCGGAATGCCGTCCGTTCCGACGAAGCTCGCCGATCGAAGGGTCAGCCGTCAGATCCAGGTCGGATCGGTGGCGGTTGGTGGGGATGCGCCGGTGTCGGTGCAGTCGATGACGACGACGCGTACGTCGGATGTGGGTGCGACGCTGCAGCAGATTGCCGAATTGACGGCGTCGGGGTGTCAGATCGTGCGGGTGGCGTGTCCGACGCAGGACGATGCGGACGCGTTGGCGGTGATTGCGCGGAAGTCACAGATTCCGGTGATCGCGGATATTCATTTTCAGCCGAAGTATGTGTTCGCGGCGATTGACGCCGGGTGTGCCGCGGTGCGGGTGAATCCGGGGAACATCAAGCAGTTCGACGACAAGGTGCGGGAGATCGCGCGGGCGGCGAGTGAGGCGGGGACGCCGATCCGTATCGGGGTGAACGCGGGTTCGCTGGATGCGCGGCTGCTGGCGAAGTACGGAAAGGCGACGCCGGAGGCTCTCGTGGAGTCGGCGTTGTGGGAGGCGTCGCTGTTCGAGGAGCACGGGTTCCGGGACATCAAGATCTCGGTGAAGCACAACGACCCGGTGGTCATGGTGAACGCCTACCGGCTGCTCGCGGAGCGGTGTGACTATCCGCTGCATCTGGGGGTGACGGAGGCGGGTCCGGCGTTCCAGGGGACGATCAAGTCGGCCGTCGCGTTCGGTGCGCTGTTGGCGGAGGGGATCGGGGACACGATCCGGGTGTCGTTGTCGGCGCCTCCGGCGGAGGAAGTGAAGGTCGGTATCCAGATTCTGGAGTCCCTGAACCTGCGGCAGCGGCGTCTGGAGATCGTGTCGTGTCCTTCGTGCGGGCGGGCGCAGGTGGATGTGTACAAGCTGGCCGATGAGGTGACGGCGGGGCTGGAGGGTATGGAGGTTCCGCTGCGGGTGGCGGTGATGGGGTGTGTGGTGAACGGTCCGGGTGAGGCGCGTGAGGCTGATCTCGGGGTGGCGTCGGGCAACGGCAAGGGGCAGATCTTCGTGAAGGGCGAGGTCATCAAGACCGTTCCCGAGTCGAAGATCGTGGAGACCCTCATCGACGAAGCCATGAAGATCGCCGAACAGATGGAGAAGGACGGCATCGCCTCGGGCGAGCCCCAGGTCTCCGTGAGCTGACCTCCTGAGGCCTCACGACTCCTGCGCTTCCAGGACCCCGCTTCTCCCGCCTCCCGCTCTCGCGTGAGGTCTTCGTACGCGGCCCCGCAGCCACCGCCCGTCCGGGCGCCGGTCGCGGGGCCGCGGCTGTTGCGGGCGACAGTGGTACGAGCCGACCATCAGCGGAACACACACCCCGTACGGCCCGTGCGCGTTTGCCCACTCCGCCCCTTACGCCACGGTCACGCCCCCGCCCCGTACGCCGCCAACCGGTCCCGTACACAGCGCCCGCCCCGTACGCCGCCCGGCTCACGCGGCCTCGTACGGGCGCTTGCGCCGCCGGCCGGCAAACAGCCCCGCACGTCGCGCCACGGCGCTACGACGCCACCACTGCGGCGCCGTAGCGGGCCGCTCGGGCCCCGCATCCTCTCGCGGGCGGCGTATCACAGGGCCGCCGGGTACAGTGCGGAGATCGGCATACGTATGGTGAGGCCCCCTCGTGTTGACGCAGACCACCACCCGGGTCCTCGAACCCAGTGAACTCGGCGCCGCGCTCGCCATTCTGGAGAGCGAGCCCGTCGCCAACGCCTTCGTCACGGCCCGCGTCCAGGTCGCCGGACTCGACCCCTGGCGCCTCGGCGGCGAGATGTGGGGCTGGTACGCGGACGGCCGGCTCCGTTCCCTCTGCTACGCAGGAGCCAATCTCGTCCCGATCTGCGCTACCCCCGAGGCCGTCCGCGCCTTCGCCGACCGCGCCCGCAGGACCGGCCGCCGCTGCTCCTCCATCGTCGGCCCCGCCGGGCCCACCGCGGCGCTGTGGCGCCTTCTGGAGCCGAACTGGGGCCCCGCCCGGGAGGTCCGCGCCCACCAGCCGCTGATGGCCACCGAAGAGCTCCCCGCCGTCGCGCCCGACCCCTTCGTACGCCGCATCCGCAAGGACGAACTCGACGTGATCATGCCCGCCTGCGTGGCCATGTTCACCGAGGAGGTCGGTGTCTCCCCGCTCGCGGGCGACGGCGGGCTGCTCTACCAGGCACGCGTCGCCGAACTCGTCGGCTCGGGGCGCTCGTTCGCCCGCATAGAGGACGGCAGAGTCCTCTTCAAGGCCGAGATCGGCGCGGCCACCCCGCAGGCCTGCCAGATCCAGGGCGTCTGGGTCGACCCCGAGTTCCGGGGCCGCGGCCTCTCCGAGTCCGGCATGGCGGCGGTCGTACGGTTTGCGCTCGCCGATGTGGCGCCCATAGTGAGCCTTTACGTGAACGACTACAACACCCCCGCGAGAGCCGCCTACCGGCGCGTCGGATTCCACGAAGTGGGTGCCTTCATGAGCGTGCTCTTCTGAAAGTAGGGTTCGGCCATGCCGAGCATCCCCGGGGGCGCCCCCCGTACCCCCGACGTACAGGTAGGGCCGGTCGATCTCGCCGCGCGCGTAGACGAGGCGCTCGCCGTGCAGGCCCTGGCCTTCGGCCTCAGCGACGACGAGGTCGGCGTACGGCGCCACATCGTGCTCCGCCACGTGCTGCACCGCGGCTGCCGCGCACTCGGCGCCACCACCGCCACGGGGCGGCTCGTAGGGTTCGTGTACGGCATGCCAAACGACCGCGCCCACTGGTGGTCCACAATCGTCGAACCGTATCTGCGCGCCAACGGCTCCGAGGGCTGGCTCGACGACTCCTTCGTGATCACCGAACTCCATGTGCACCCCGAATTCCAGGCCCGCGGCATCGGCCGCACCCTGATCACCGCGATCACGGACGCCGCCGCCCAGCCGCGCTCGATCCTGTCCGCCATCGACATCGAGAGCCCCGCCCGCAAGCTGTACCGCACCCTCGGGTACGAGGACCTCGCCCGCCAGGTGCACTTCCCCAGCGCGCCCCGGCCGTACGCCGTGATGGGCGCCCCGCTCCCACTGCGCCGTACGGCGCGGCGCAGATACTGATTTCCGCCTGCTGGCGGACCCCGGCTAACCTCCTGGCAACACCCGAGAGAAGCAGAACGCAGGAGTGCTCCCCATGTCCCAGGTCCAGCGCATGTCCCGGTTGATGGTCAAGACATTGCGCGACGACCCGGCGGACGCCGAGACCCTCAGCCACAAGCTGCTCGTCCGCGCCGGTTACGTCCGCCGTACGTCCGCCGGTATCTGGAGCTGGCTGCCGCTCGGCAAGAAGGTCCTCGACAACATCTCGCGCGTCGTCCGCGAGGAGATGGACGCCATCGGCGCGCAGGAAGTGCTGCTGCCCGCGCTGCTGCCCAAGGAGCCGTACGAGGCGAGCGGGCGCTGGGATGAGTACGGCGACCTCCTGTTCCGCCTCAAGGACCGCAAGGGCGCGGACTACCTGCTGGGCCCCACGCACGAGGAGATCTTCACCCAGGTCGTCAAGGACCAGTGCACGTCCTACAAGGACCTGCCGGTGATGCTCTACCAGATCCAGACGAAGTACCGGGACGAGGCGCGTCCGCGCTCCGGCGTGCTGCGCGGGCGTGAGTTCCAGATGAAGGACTCGTACTCCTTCGACACCACGGACGAGGGCCTGGCCGAGTCGTACGCGCTGCACCGCGCCGCGTACCAGAAGATCTTCGCCAGGATCGGCCTTGACTACCGCATCGTCTCGGCGGTCTCCGGCGCGATGGGCGGCTCGGCGTCCGAGGAGTTCCTGGCCCCCGCCGCGGCGGGCGAGGACACCTTCGTCGACTGCCCCGCCTGCGACTACGCCGCCAACACGGAAGCCGTCACCTTCAGCGCCCCGGCGGTGGAGCCCGTCGAGCACGGCCCCGTCGAGGAACTGGACACCCCCGACACCCCGACCATCGAGACACTCGCCGCGCACCTCGGTGTGCCGGCCTCCGCGACCCTGAAGAACCTGCTGGTCAAGGTCGACGGTGAGATCACCCTGGTCGGCGTACCCGGCGACCGCGAGGTGGATCTCGGCAAGCTCGGCGAGCACCTCGCGCCCGCTGTCGTCGAGCTGGTGACGGCCGAGGACTTCGCGGACCGGCCGGAGCTGGTACGCGGCTACGTCGGCCCTCAGGGGCTCAAGATCCGCTACATCGCCGACCCGCGCGTCGCGGCCGGCACTGCGTGGGTCACCGGCGCCAACAAGCCCGACACCCACGCGCGCAACGTGGTCGCGGGCCGCGACTTCGAGGTCGACCAGTACCTCGACGTGGTCGTCGTCGAGGAGGGCGACCCCTGCCCCGCCTGTGGTTCGGGCCTCAAGCTGGACCGCGCGATCGAGATCGGCCACATCTTCCAGCTCGGCCGCAAGTACGCCGACACCTTCCAGCTCGACGTGCTGGGGCAGCAGGGCAAGCCGGTGCGCGTGACCATGGGCTCGTACGGCGTCGGTGTCTCGCGCGCCGTGGCCGCCGTGGCCGAGCAGAGCGCCGACGAGCAGGGCCTGTGCTGGCCGAAGGAGATCGCCCCGGCCGATGTCCACGTCGTTGCGGCGGGCAAGGCGCTCCAGACGGAGCTGGCACTGGACGTCTCCGAGCAGCTTTCGGCGGCCGGGCTGCGCGTGCTGGTGGACGAGCGCCCCGGGGTCTCCCCGGGGGTGAAGTTCACCGACGCCGAGCTGATCGGTGTTCCGCACATCCTGGTGGCGGGTCGCCGCTCCGCGGAGGGTGTCGTGGAGCTGAAGGACCGCCGTACGGGGGAGCGCGAGGAACTGACGGTCGCGGAGGCGATCACCCGCCTGACGGCCTGAGGACCCTACCGGCCGGTGGCCGACTGCTGACCCGCCGGCCGCAGCGCTGCGCGCCGTACGGGGCGCGTCTTCGCCCCGTACGGCGCGCAATTCGGTACGTACGGGGCGCGAGTGCAGCGCCTACGGAGCAGCAGCGCCGCGTGGGCAGGGCGCCGCACCGTACGGGGCGCCTCGCGGGGCGTACGGCGCGGCGCACCGTACGCCGCGCGGGGCCTCAGAGCCAGCCCGCGAACTCCAGCAGTGATTCGGCGCTCTGGCGGTGGCCCGCCTCCAGAGCGCGCGTGCCGGACTCCACCGCGCGGAAGAGCGTCCAGCCGCGCAGCCGCTCCCGGTCGAGGTCCAAGGAGTCGGCCAGCCGGTTGACGCGGCGACGCGCCGAGGAGGCACCGGACGAGGCCGCCACGAGATCCTCCACCCGGTCGCGTACCAGCCGCGCCAGATCGTAGGCGCGCTCACCGACGAGGGGCTCGGGACCCACCGCCAGCCAGGGCACACGGTCGCCCGCCAGCACCTTGCCCTGACGGAACGCCCCGTGCAGCAGCATCTCCTCGGAGGACGTGGCGCACAGTGCGTCGCGTGCCGTCAGCGCGGCGGAGACGAGCGGCGCGAGGCTCCCGTCCGACGACGCGTCCAGTCGCACCGCCTCGGAGGCGGTCCGTTCGGCCACCGTGCCGAAGCCGTGGTCGGCAGACGGCTCGACCCACAGCCGGCGCACCGTGCCCGCCGCTTCGAGCAGGGCCTTGGCCTCCGGCAGCGAACGGAGCGACATCTCCGGGTGCAGACGCTCCAGGAGCAGTGCGCCGTCCCCCGCGTCCGTGGCGTCGAGGACCCTGACCGCCCCCCAGCCCTGCCAGTGCGCCAGCGCCGCCCGTTCCAGCTCCGGTGCCACGAACGGCGGCGCGATCTTGAGCGCGGCGGGCGCGCCGTCGGGCCGCCGTACGAGCAGCACCAGACCGCTCCGGCCGCCCGGTGCGATCACGCGCTCGACCTCAAGGCCGCGCCGTGCGACGGCCTCCGCGGCGAGCGCGGGCAGCCGGCCGAGCCATTCGGCGGCAGCGGCGTCCCCGGTCAGCTCGCCGAGCGTGCGCCTCAGACGCTGCGGCGGTTCGAAACCCATACGCGCGTAGATGCCTTTCGGAGCCATGGGGACGTGTCGGGGCTCACGCTCTCTCCGCGAGCCCAGGAAAGGCTACGCCGCTCCCGCGCCAGCGCACGGCCCGTACCGCCGCCTCGCGCAGCGCCCCCGCCGCCTCGCGTCGCAGGGGCCCTTCCGAGGCGCGTACGAGATCCGAGTAGACCCCGGCGACCCGGTCCTCCAACTCGGCGGCGAGCCGGACGGCCGCGGCGCCGTCCGGCACATCGAAGGGCAGCGCGTAGGCCGCGGCCGCGACGGCGGGCCTGCCGCCCATGTCGCGCACGGTGCGCGCCAGCGCGTCGCGCCGCGCACGGTGCGCGGTGTACGCGGCGGTGGCCTCGGAACGGCGCGCGAGGCCGACGCGCCCGCCGACGACTCCGTACCCGTAGACGGCGGCGTGCTCCGCGGCGAGTGCGGCCTGCGCGGCCTCCAGCGCACGGGTGGTCACGAGCGGGGTCCTTCCGTCAGCAGGTAGGCGTGGGCGGCGCTCGCCGCGGCGAGGGAAGCGAGCAGCCGGGCGAGTTCCGGTGGCGCTTCCATGAGTGTGGCGGTGTGCGTGTCGCAGGTACGGCGCTCGGCTGCGGCCAGTTCCTTGAGCGCCGCGGCGGGATCCGCGGCCACGGTGGCGGCGGTCGCGTCAGCGGCGGAAGGTGTGTCAGCGGGGGCGGACGTGGCAGACGTGGCGGCTGACCCCGGAGCTCCATGGGCTCCCTGGGCTGACTGTGCACCCCGAGTTCCGCCCGTCCCCGGAGTGTCCGCCCGCCCCGGCGGGGCAGGGGAGGCGGAAGGTTTTTGCGGCGCCCGCGGCGCCCCGTCGGACGCCCCGTCCGTAGCCTCGCGCTCCGCCCCGTACGCCGCGTCGGACGCTCTTGTCCCTTCCTCCTTGCGAGCCTCGCCCCCATGGGCGTCGTCCTTCTTGTGGCCCTCGGACGTCAACACCGCGATGTGCCGCGCCACTGCGTCGCGCAACGGCGCCAGCCGAGCGTCCTGTCCTGGATGGCGCTTCCGTACCGCGTCGTACCGCGCGAGCAGCGCCCGGCTGGTGTCCGCGGACCGCCGTCGCAACGCCTTCTCCACGCGCGCGACCCGCGCCGCCGCCTTCTCCGCCGCGGTGGAGGTCCCTCCGTCCGTCGAGTCCGAGGAGGAGCACGCCGCGGTCAGCAGACCGGCCGTCGCGGCGCCGGCGGCCAAGAGGGCATGTCTGCGTGTCGTCCCCGTGCGCCCCACGCGTCTCTCCTCGGGCTCGTGAAGATCTCCATGATCATCGCGTGCGAGCGTACCCGCGGGTCACCCGTTCGTGGACGGCAACACCCCTGGAGACCGGATACCCTTTGATCCGACACACGACTGATCTGACACGCGACGATCCCACAACAGCACACGCGGCCGAGGAGTCACCCGGATGAGCACCACCCAGAGCGAAAGGCTGCGCGGACTGCTGGAACCGCTCGTCAGCGCCAAGGACCTGGATCTGGAAGAGATCGAGGTGTCCCGGGCCGGCCGGCGTCGTGTGCTGAGGATCGTGGTCGACTCCGACGAGGGTGTGGACCTTGACGAGTGCGCCGAGCTGAGCCGCTCCATCTCGGAGAAGCTCGATGAGACGGACGCGATGGGCGAGGACGAGTACCAGCTCGAAGTCACCTCCCCCGGGGCGGAACGCCCGCTCACCGAACCGCGCCACTATCTGCGCGCCGTCGGCCGGCTGGCCCGGATCCACCTCCGCGAGGGCGACGAAGTGGTGGCGCGCATCCTCACCGTGGATGACGGCGGGCTCGACCTCGAAGTGCCGGGCGTGAAGGGGCGCAAGCCCACCGCCCGCCGGGTCGAGTTCGCGCAGATCGCGAAGGCGCGCGTCGAGATCGAGTTCAGCCGCAAGGACAAGAAGGAAGAGGAGGCGTAGCCGTGGACATCGATGTGAAGCTCCTGAAGGGCTTGGCACAAGAGAAGGAGATCCCCTTCGATCTGCTGGTCGAGGCGATCGAATCCGCCCTCCTCATCGCCTACCACCGCACCGACGGCAGCCACCGGCGCGCCCGTGTCGTCCTCAGCCGCGAGAACGGCCATGTCACGGTCTGGGCCAAGGAGGACCCGGCCGATCTGGAAGAGGGCCAGGAGCCCAAGGAGTTCGACGACACGCCGTCGGACTTCGGCCGGATCGCCGCGACCACCGCCCGCCAGGTCATCCAGCAGCGGCTGCGCGACGCCGAGAACGACGTCACCTTCGGCGAGTACGCGCGCCGTGAGGGCGATGTCGTCGCCGGCATGGTGCAGCAGGGCAAGGACCCCAAGAACGTCCTTGTCAAACTGGACGACAAGCTCGAAGCCATCCTCCCCGTGCAGGAGCAGGTGCCGGGCGAGGAGTACACGCACGGGCTGCGGCTGCGTACGTACGTGGTCCGCGTGGCCCGCGGCGTACGGGGCCCCTCGGTGACGCTCTCTCGTACGCACCCCAATCTGGTCAAGAAGCTCTTCGCGCTGGAGGTCCCGGAGATCGCGGACGGCTCCGTGGAGATCACGGCGATCGCCCGCGAGGCCGGTCACCGCACCAAGATCGCCGTGCGCTCGACACGTTCCGGTCTCAATGCCAAGGGCGCCTGCATCGGCCCGATGGGTGCGCGTGTGCGCAATGTCATGGCCGAGCTGCTCGGCGAGAAGATCGACATCGTGGACTGGTCGGACGACCCGGCCGAGATGGTGGCGAACGCGCTGTCGCCGGCCCGGGTCAGCAAGGTCGAGGTCGTCGATCTGGGCGCGAGGTCCGCGCGGGTGACCGTGCCGGATTACCAGCTCTCCCTGGCCATCGGCAAGGAAGGGCAGAACGCCCGGCTCGCCGCGCGGCTCACCGGCTGGCGCATCGACATCCGCCCCGACACGGAGCAGCCGGACGACGACGGAGACCGTGACCGCGGGGGTGACCGCGACCGAGGCGGGGACCGCGACCGTGGCGGAGCCGACCGATCCAGGAGTGACGACCGGCCCCGGGGTGACGACCGGCCCCGTACGGGCCCTCGGGGCGGCAATCGGAGCGGGAACGGCGAGCGCGGCTGATACCGGCTGGTAACGATCCGGGAGTGGTCTTCCGCGGGTCTTCCGCATGCCCGGCGGCGGAATCCCGCCGGACACCGTCGCGCCCTTTTGTGTACGTGAGTGTTCGAACGTTGCCCCAAAGGGGTGAGGTCGGCGCGGGGAGGTAGACTTGAAGGTGTCTGGCCGGACGAGCGACCGACGCTGCCCTGAGCGAACGTGCGTGGGCTGCCGGAAGCGAGCGGCCAAGAACGATCTGCTGCGCATCGTGGCGATGGGTGAACACTGTGTTCCCGATCAACGCGGTACGCTGCCCGGCCGGGGTGCGTACACGCATCCCGCCTTGATCTGTCTCGACCTGGCGATCCGCCGCCGGGCGTTCTCCAGGGCCTTCAAGGTCCAGGGGCCGCTCGACAGCACGGAACTGCGCCGGTATGTCGA
The DNA here is from genome assembly GCF_042752355.1 of Streptomyces sp. NPDC059255. Taxonomy (NCBI): domain Bacteria; kingdom Bacillati; phylum Actinomycetota; class Actinomycetes; order Kitasatosporales; family Streptomycetaceae; genus Streptomyces; species Streptomyces sp. NPDC059255. The sequence continues at coordinate 45,186 of NZ_JBHYZP010000027.1, read as the reverse complement.
GCAGTCGGCACTGTAAGAAGAAGTACGGCACGGGCCCCCGTGCGGTTCAGGTACCTCGCGAGTTGGAAGTAGGTCGAGATTGCGATGAGCACTCGATGAGTACGCGATGAGTACGCCCATGAAGTAGCGACGGTCCGGCGGTAACCCGGACCTAAAAGGAGCGAAGTGGCTAAGGTCCGGGTATACGAACTCGCCAAGGAGTTCGGTGTGGAGAGCAAGGTCGTCATGGCCAAGCTCCAGGAACTCGGTGAATTCGTCCGTTCGGCGTCCTCGACGATCGAGGCGCCGGTCGTGCGCAAATTGACTGACGCTTTGCAGGGGCCCGGCGGCAACGCCGGCCGGCCCGCTGCCAAGCCCGGGGCGCCCCGTAAGGCGACCCCCGCAAGGCCCGCCCCCCCGTCTCCGGCCTCCGCGGCCCAGGCGGCACGTCCCGCTGCGCCGAAGCCCGGTGTCCCGGCCCCCAAGCCGGCCGCCGCCGAGGCCCCCAGGAGCAGCACCCCCTCTCCGGCGCCGAGCCCCGGCCCGCGTCCGGCACCGGCCGCCCCGCGGCCCGCCGCGAGGCCCGCCCCCGCCGCCCCGGCGGCCCCGGAGTTCACCGCGCCTCCGTCGGCCCCGGCCGCCGGTCCCCGGCCCGGTGCCACCCCCGGCCCGCGTCCCTCCAACCGCCCCGCGGGCGGTCAGGGAGACCAGCGCCAGGGCGACCGTCAGGGTGACCAGCGCGGCGACCAGCGCCAGGGCGGCCGCCCCGGCGGCGCGCGTCCCGGCCAGGCCCCGCGTCCCGGTGCCCGCCCCGCGGGCCCGCGTCCGGGCAACAACCCCTTCACGTCCGGCGGTTCCACCGGCATGGCGCGCCCGCAGGCGCCCCGTCCCGGCGGCGCCCCGCGTCCCGGCGGCCCCGGTGCCCCCGGCCCGCGCCCGCAGGGTGCCGGTCAGGGCGGTCCCCGTCCGCAGGCAGGCCCCGGCGGTCAGGGCGGCGGTCGTCCGACCCCGGGCGGAATGCCGCGTCCGCAGGCCCCGCGCGCCGCGGGTCCCGGCGGTGGCCCCGGTGGTAACCGTCCGAACCCGGGCATGATGCCGCAGCGTCCCGCTGCCGGCCCGCGTCCCGGTGGTGGCCCCGGCGGTGGCCGTGGTCCCGGCGGCCCCGGTCGCCCGGGTGGCGGCGGCGGTGGCGGCGGTCGTCCCGGTGGCGGCGGCTTCGCCGGTCGTCCGGGTGGCGGCGGCGGTGGCGGCTTCGCCGGTCGCCCGGGTGGCGGCGGCGGTGCCCCGGGTCGTCCCGGTGGCGGCGGCTTCGGTGGCGGCGGTGGCCGTCCCGGCTTCGGCGGACGTCCGGGTGGTCCCGGCGGCCGTGGTGGCACACAGGGTGCGTTCGGCCGTCCGGGCGGGCCCGCCCGCCGTGGCCGCAAGTCGAAGCGGCAGAGGCGCCAGGAGTACGAGGCCATGCAGGCCCCGTCGGTCGGCGGCGTGATGCTGCCGCGCGGCCAGGGCCAGACGGTCCGGCTGTCGCGCGGTGCGTCGCTCACCGACTTCGCGGAGAAGATCAACGCCAACCCGGCGTCGCTCGTCGCCGTGATGATGAACCTCGGCGAGATGGTTACGGCCACGCAGTCCGTATCCGACGAGACGCTTCAGCTCCTCGCCAGTGAGATGAACTACGTCGTCGAGATCGTCAGCCCCGAGGAGGAGGACCGCGAGCTGCTCGAGTCCTTCGACATCGAGTTCGGCGAGGACGAGGGCGGCGAGGAAGCACTCGTGTCCCGTCCGCCGGTCGTCACCGTCATGGGTCACGTCGACCACGGTAAGACCCGGCTGCTGGACGCGATCCGCAAGACGAACGTCGTCGCGGGCGAGGCCGGCGGGATCACGCAGCACATCGGTGCGTACCAGGTCGCCACGGACGTCAACGGTGAAGAGCGCAAGATCACCTTCATCGACACCCCGGGTCACGAGGCGTTCACCGCCATGCGTGCCCGTGGTGCGAAGTCCACCGACATCGCGATCCTCGTGGTCGCGGCCAACGACGGTGTGATGCCTCAGACGATCGAGGCGCTGAACCACGCCAAGGCGGCCGACGTGCCGATCGTGGTCGCGGTCAACAAGATCGACGTCGAGGGCGCCGACCCGACCAAGGTGCGCGGTCAGCTCACCGAGTTCGGTCTGGTGGCCGAGGAGTACGGCGGCGACACCATGTTCGTCGACATCTCCGCCAAGCAGGGCCTGCACATCGACAGCCTGCTGGAGGCCGTGGTCCTCACCGCGGACGCCTCGCTCGACCTGCGGGCCAACCCGGAGCAGGACGCGCAGGGTATCGCCATCGAGGCCCACCTCGACCGCGGTCGCGGCGCCGTCGCCACCGTGCTCGTCCAGCGCGGAACGCTGCGCGTCGGTGACACGATGGTCGCCGGTGACGCGTACGGCCGTGTCCGGGCGATGCTCGACGACAACGGCAACAACGTCGACGTGGCGACGCCTTCGACGCCCGTCCTGGTCCTCGGTCTCACCAACGTCCCCGGCGCCGGCGACAACTTCCTCGTCGTCGACGAGGACCGTACCGCCCGGCAGATCGCGGAGAAGCGCGCCGCTCGCGAGCGGAACGCGGCCTTCGCCCGCAGGGGCGTCAGGTTCTCCCTGGAGAACCTGGACGAGGCCCTCAAGGCCGGTCTGGTGCAGGAACTCAACCTCATCATCAAGGGCGACGCGTCCGGTTCGGTGGAGGCCCTCGAGTCCTCGCTGCTCCAGCTCGACGTCGGCGAAGAGGTCGACATCCGCGTCCTGCACCGCGGCGTGGGTGCGGTCACGGAGTCGGACATCGACCTGGCCATGGGCTCCGACGCCATCGTGATCGGCTTCAACGTGCGCGCCGCCGGGCGTGCCGCGCAGATGGCCGACCGCGAAGGCGTGGACGTCCGCTACTACTCGGTCATCTACCAGGCGATCGAGGAGATCGAAGCGGCCCTCAAGGGCATGCTCAAGCCGGAGTACGAAGAGGTCGAGCTCGGCACGGCGGAGATCCGCGAGATCTTCCGCTCGTCCAAGCTGGGCAACATCGCGGGTGTTCTCATCCGCTCCGGCGAGGTCAAGCGCAACACCAAGGCCCGGCTCATCCGCGACGGCAAGGTCATCGCGGAGGACCTCAACATCCAGGGTCTGCGCCGCTTCAAGGACGATGTCACCGAGATCCGCGAAGGCTTCGAGGGCGGTATCAACCTCGGAAACTTCAACGACATCAAGATCGACGACGTCATCGCGACGTACGAGATGCGGGAGAAGCCGCGCGGCTGACGCGTGGCAGCCGGTCCGGGGCCGGTCGACGGGACGTATTTCCGTCGATCGGCCCCGGCCGTTCCGTGTACGGTTCTTGTGCCCCTGCCAAGCGTCGGCAGGGCCTTCGAACCCGTACCGGCGGGACATCCGGACATACATGTATGTGGGGACACTGTCCTTCGATCTGCTTCTCGGCGACGTACGGTCGTTGAAGGAGAAACGCTCCGTCGTCCGGCCGATCGTCGCCGAGCTGCAGCGGAAATTCGCGGTGAGCGCGGCGGAGACCGGCGACCAGGACCTGCATCGCAGGGCCGAGATCGGCCTCGCGGTGGTGTCCGGGGACTGGGGGCATCTCACCGATGTGCTGGACCGGTGCGAGCGTATGGTCGCCGGCCGGCCCGAGGTGGAGCTGCTGTCGGTACGGCGCCGGCTCCACGGCGACGACGAGGAGTGACCGGCCCCCGGTGGTGCCTCGTACACCCGGCACGCCCCGTATCCCCGTACCGCCCGGTGCGGCGCCGTACGGGGCGGTACGGGGCGGGGCGCGGGGCGTGCCAGGGCGCTACGGCCCGGGCTGTACGACACAGAGGCTCGGTACGAGACTCAGGTGGAGAACGAGTAAGGCAAGCCAGCTGGAGAAGCAGCTGGAGAACCAGCAAGAACCCCAGAAGGAAGAGTGACGGACCGGTGACCGACAACGCGCGGGCCCGCAAGCTGGCCGATCGCATCCAGGTCGTGGTCGCGGAGACCCTGGACCGGCGTATCAAGGACCCGCGACTCGGCTTCGTGACCATCACGGACGCCCGCGTCACAGGCGACCTGCGGGAGGCCACGGTCTTCTACACGGTCTACGGCGACGACGAGGAGCGCGCGGCCTCCGCGGCGGCACTGGAGAGCGCCAAGGGCATCCTCCGCTCCGAGGTGGGACGCCAGACCGGCGTCCGCTTCACCCCGACGCTGGCGTTCGTACCCGACGCCCTCCCGGACAACGCGCGCACCATCGAGGACCTCCTCGACAAGGCACGCGCCAAGGACGCCGAGGTGCGGAACGTGTCGACCGGCAAGACCTACGCGGCCGGGGCCGACCCGTACCGCAAGGCCGACGCCGACGCCGACGGGGCCGACGGCAGCACGGACGGCAGCACGGACGGCGCTGCCGCGGAATGACTCAGCAGACCAAGACGCCCGACGGCCTGATCATCGTGGACAAGCCGTCGGGCTTCACCTCGCACGACGTCGTCGCCAAGATGCGCGGCATCGCCCGAACGCGACGCGTCGGACACGCGGGCACCCTCGACCCGATGGCGACCGGCGTCCTCGTCCTGGGCGTGGAGCGCGCCACGAAGCTCCTCGGCCACCTCGCGCTGACCGAGAAGGAGTACCTCGGCACGATCCGGCTCGGCCAGGACACCGTCACGGACGACGCGGAGGGGGAGATCACCTCCTCCACCGACGCCTCCGCGGTGCGCCGCGAGGCCATCGACGCCGGGATCGCCGCCCTCACCGGCGCGATCATGCAGGTGCCTTCCAAAGTCAGCGCCATCAAGATCGACGGCAAGCGGTCGTACGCGCGGGTGCGCGGCGGTGAGGAGTTCGAGATCCCGGCCCGGCCGGTGACCGTCTCGTCCTTCCGGCTCTACGACGTCCGCGAGGCCGTGGCGGAGGACGGTACCCCGGTCCTCGACCTGGTCGTCTCCGTCGTCTGCTCCTCCGGTACGTACATCCGCGCCCTCGCCCGCGACCTCGGCGCGGGGCTCGGGGTGGGCGGCCATCTCACCGCGCTGCGCAGGACCAGGGTGGGCCCGTACGCGTTGGACGGCGCGCGGACCCTCGACCAGCTCCAGGAGGAGTTGACAGTCATGCCGGTCGCCGACGCCGCGGCCGCGGCGTTCGCGCGCTGGGACGTGGACGAGAAGCGCGCCGGGCTCCTGCTCAACGGCGTACGGCTCGACATACCCGCGTTCAGCACGGGGCCGGTTGCCGTCTTCGACCCGCAGGGCCGCTTCCTGGCGCTCGTGGAGGAGCAGCACGGCAAGGCGAAGAGCCTCGCGGTCTTCGGCTGACCCGGCGGCCGGGTTCCCGGCCCGGATTCCGGGCCCGGTTCCCACCGTGGGACGGACAGGCTCACCTGTCCGTCCCACGGTCCCCCTCCGAGAAGGATCTCTGTCCACCCGTGACCTCCCGGTCACCCCTTCAGCGGGGCGTGCGGAGTGCACTACGGGGGCATTGGGGAGCGCAAGCGCGGGGCATGGCAGTCTTAGCATTGCGTGACTGGAAAAGACGTACACGGGTTCGGGCGAGGAGCGGTCTCAGTGCAGCGCTGGCGTGGCTTGGCGGACATCCCCCAGGACTGGGGGCGCAGCGTCGTCACCATCGGCTCCTACGACGGAGTGCACCGCGGGCACCAGCTCATCATCGGACGTGCCGTCGAGAGGGCGCGCGAGCTGGGCGTACCGTCGGTCGTGGTGACCTTCGACCCGCACCCCAGCGAGGTTGTACGTCCCGGCAGCCACCCGCCGCTCCTCGCCCCGCACCACCGGCGCGCGGAGCTGATGGCGGGACTGGGTGTGGACGCGCTGCTGATCCTGCCCTTCACACTGGAGTTCTCGAAGCTGTCGCCCGCGGACTTCATCGTGAAGGTGCTGGTCGACAAGTTGCACGCCCGCGCCGTCATCGAGGGCCCGAACTTCCGCTTCGGCCACAAGGCGGCGGGCAATGTCGCCGTCCTCTCCGACCTGGGCGCGACGTACGACTACGAGGTCGAGGTCGTCGACCTGTACGTGAGCGGTTCGGCGGGCGGCGGAGAGCCCTTCTCCTCCACCCTGACGCGCCGCCTCGTCGCCGAGGGCGACGTCGAGGGGGCGGCGGAGATCCTTGGCCGGCCGCACCGTGTCGAGGGCGTGGTGGTGCGCGGTGCGCAGCGCGGACGTGAACTCGGCTTCCCGACCGCCAACGTGGAGACCCTGCCGCACACCGCGGTCCCGGCCGACGGCGTCTACGCGGGGTGGCTCACGGCCGACGGCGAGCGGATGCCCGCCGCGATCTCCGTGGGCACGAACCCCCAGTTCGAAGGCGTCGACCGGACGGTCGAGGCCTACGCGATCGACCGGGTGGGGCTGGACCTGTACGGGCTCCACGTCACGGTGGACTTCTTGTCGTACGTACGCGGCATGCGCAAGTTCGAGTCCATCGACGCGCTGCTCGAAGCCATGGCGGACGATGTGAAACGGGCCCGGGCCCTGACGGAGTCGTACGACGCGTCGTAGCGCCGTGCGGGGCTTGTTCCGTGCGCCGTACGGCGCATGTGCGCCCCGTACGCCGCGTGAGGCAGGGCTCCGTACGGGGCCTCTGTACGGAGGCCCCGTACGGAGCGGTGACGCGGCCCCTGCTCAGCGCGGCGGCGCGATGCCCCACCCCGTAAGGAGACCCCGTATGTCACCCCGTAGCGCGCGCCGTCTGCGCGGCGTGGCAGGCGACCTGCGCCCCGGAGCCGCCCGTCAGTACCGGCAGCGGCGCCGTACGGCAGCGGTCCGCGACACCTGCCCGCTCCGCGGCGCCCGATGCGAGCACCTGGCACCGTGCGTGGAAGCGGCAGCCCTGCGGGATACGGGACGGATCCGGCGGCTCGCCCGTGAGGACGACCGGGACGCCGTCCGACTCGGGCAGCACGGAGAGCAGCGCCTGCGTGTACGGGTGCTGAGGCGCCGTCAGGACGTCCTCGACGGGGCCGGTCTCCACGATCCGGCCGAGGTACATCACGGCCACCCGGTCGGCGATGTTCCACGCGAGTCCCAGGTCGTGCGTCACCACCAGCGCGGAGAGCCCCAGTTCGTCGCGCAGTGAGAGCAGCAGCGCCAGGATCTCGCCCCGTACGGAGGCATCCAGGGACGCCACCGGCTCATCCGCGACGATCAGTTCGGGCTTCAGGACCAGGGCGCCCGCGATGACGACGCGCTGGCGCTGTCCGCCGGACAGCTCGTGCGGGTAACGCAGGAAGAAGCGCTCGGGCGGTCGCAGTCCCGCGCGGGACAGGGCCTCCGCCACGGCCGCGCGCTCGTCGCCCTGGTGGCCGTGGATCCGCAGGCCCTCGGCCACCGCGTCGTACACGGTGTGGCGCGGGTTGAGTGAGCCGCTCGGGTCCTGGAGCACGAGCTGGACACGCCGGCGGTACGCCTTGAGGGCGCGCGAGCCGTATCCCAGGGGCTCTCCGGCGAAGGCGACCGTGCCCGTCGTGGGGGACACCAGACCGAGCAGCGAGCGGGCCAGTGTCGTCTTGCCGCAGCCGGACTCGCCGACCAGGGCGACGATCTCCGCGGGAGCAATGTCGAGGTCGACCCCGTCGACGGCGCGGGCGGGCGCCGCGCCGCGCCGCCCGGGGAAGGTCACGCTCAGCCCGGTGGCCGAGAGCAGCGGCGTCCGCGGCAGGGGTGCCGACGGCGCGGGGATGGTCGTCATGGCTGGCTCCTCGGAGATGGCAGCCCGGCGGCGTTACGGGCCACTGTGGTGCGTTGCCCGCCCGTACGGTCCGTACGGAGCGTGCGAAGGGGACGGCGTCGGGCGGGTCGTGTGCGCGGATCGGTACGGACACGTTGTGTCGCGCGCCGCGTGCCGCCCCGTATCCGCGTCGTACGGCGCGCGGGTAGGGGGCAGCAGGGCAGCGGACAGCGCGCCGTACGGGGCGCCCCATAGAGCGGCGTACGGGGCGGCCCACAGAGCAGCGCACGGCGCGACGCGCGCGGCCGGTCGATCACGCGTCACCGGCGCGGGCACAGCTGCGGCTGCGGCCACGTGAACCATGGCCGTAGCGCCGCGGCGTACGGTGCCCGATGTCATGGCGGGGAGTCCACGGCGCCCGCGGCGATCGGCGCGCCCGCCCGTACGCACGCCGCGCGGTGCCCGGGGCCCACGTCGCGCAGCGTCTGGTCGTCGCGGGCGCAGGAGTCCAGCGCGACGGGACAGCGCGGATGGAAGGTACAGCCGGACGGCAGCGCCGCCGGGTCGGGCGGGTCGCCGGGCAGCCCGCGCGGCGCACGGCGCGACGCGAGGTCCCCGATCCGCGGGAACGCGGCGGAGAGGGCGCGGCCGTACGGGTGCTCAGCCGCGTCGTACATGCCCCGTGCGGGGCCCTCCTCGACGATCCGGCCCGCGTACATCACGGCGAGCCGGTCGCAGGTGTCCGCCAGTACGGCCAGGTCGTGACTGATCATCAGCAGGCTGATGTTCTGGTCGGCGACGAGCTGTTCGATCAGCCGCAGGATCTGCGCCTGGATCATCACGTCGAGCGCCGTGGTCGGCTCGTCCGCGACGATCAGGCGCGGGTCGCAGGCGAGTGCCATCGCGATCATGACGCGCTGGCGCTGGCCGCCGGACAGCTCGTGCGGATACGCGTCGGCGCGGGCGGCCGAGAGCCCGACCTGCTCCAGCAGCTCCGCGGCGCGCGCCCGCGCGGCACCGGGCGTGGTCCGCCGGTGCAGCAGCACCGGTTCGGCGATCTGGTCCCCGATCCGGTGCACCGCGTTGAGCGAGTGCATGGCGCCTTGGAAGACGATCGACGCGCCCGCCCACCGTACGGCGCGCAGCCGGCCCCACTTCATGGTGAGGACGTCCTCTCCGTCGAGCAGGATCTCCCCGGAGAGCTTCGCCGCGGGTGGCAGCAGCCGGAGCAGCGCCAGGGCGAGGGTGGACTTGCCGCACCCCGACTCGCCCGCGATGCCCAGCTTGCTGCCGGAGCCGACGGTCAGGTCGACGCCCCGTACGGCGGGCACGGCGGTGGGCCCCGTGCCGTACGTCACCTGTAGGTTCCTGACCTCCAGCAGGCTGACGGCGCCACCCGCGCCCGCCTCGGTTGGCACGCCTGTCGTGGTGGTCAACGGGAAACCCCCAGCTTCGGGTTGAGCACGGCCTCGACGGCACGGCCGCAGAGCGTGAAGGCGAGCGCGACGAACGCGATCGCGATACCGGGCGGAGCCAGGTACCACCAGTGCCCGGACGAGACGGCGCCCGCCTCGCGCGCGTCCTGGAGCATGCCGCCCCACGAGATGATGACCGGGTCGCCGAGACCGAGAAAGGCGAGCGTGGCCTCGGTCAGGATGGCGCTGGAGATGCCCAGCGTCGTCTGGGCGAGCACCAGCGGCATCACATTGGGCAGCACGTGGCGCGTCATGATGTGCCGGTGCCCGCCGCCGAGCGCACGGGCGCGCTCGATGTACGGGCGGGACTCGACGGCGATCGTCTGTGCCCGGACCAGCCGTGCCGTCGTCGGCCAGCTCGTGACGCCGATCGCCAGGATCACCGTCCAGATGGACCGGGACATGACCGTCGCCAGCACGATGGCCAGCACCAGGGTCGGCATCACCAGGAACCAGTCAGTGATCCGCATGACCACGGTGGCGAACCAGCCCCCGTAGTGACCCGCGACGACGCCGACCAACGTGCCGATGGCCACGGAGAGCGCGGCGGCCAGCAGACCGACGGTGAGCGAGACCCGTGAGCCCCAGATCAACAGCCCCAGCAGCGACCGGCCGAACTGGTCGGTACCGAGCGGGAACTCACCGCTGGGCTTCTCCAGGGCCGTGCCCGGGGCGTCCGTCACACTCGCCACGTCGCTGCCGACGAGCAGCGGCGCGAGGAGTGCGAGCAGCGCGATGAGGGCGAGCCCCGCGAGGCCGAACAGCCCCGCACGGTGCGCGCGGTACTGCGCCCAGAAGCGGACCACCGAGCCGCGCCGCCGGGCCCAGCTGAGGGAGGCGGCCGACGGCCCCGCGGCCGGCGGCTCCGCCGCTGCGGAGGCTGCTTCAGCAGGCGCAGTCGCCTCAGCCGCCGCATCGACAGTCGCCTTGGCGGCAGCCTCAGCCGCCGCCTCAGCAGTCGTGGCCGCCTCCCCCGAGGCGGACGGATCGGGCGACGGCGGTGTCTTCTCCAGAGTCATCGGCCCACCCGGGGATCGAGCAGCGGATACAACAGGTCGGCGAGGAGGTTCATCACGATCATCGCGCCGGCGAAGACGACGAACAGCCCCTGGACGAGCGGCAGGTCCGGCACGCTGAGCGCCGCGTAGAACAGCCCGCCGAGCCCCGGCCAGGAGAACACCGTTTCGACGAGGATCGAACCGGCAGCCACATGGCCCAGATTGATGAACACCATCGTGACAGTGGGCAGCATCGCGTTGGGCACCGCGTGGCGGCGGCGGACCAGATCGTCCCGCAGCCCCTTCGCGCGCGCCGTCGTCAGATAGTCGCTGCCCATCTCGTCCAGCAGCGAGGACCGCATGACGAGCAGCGTCTGCGCGTAGCCGACCGCGACCAGTGTGGTCACCGGCAGCACCATGTGGTGCGCCACGTCCACGACGTACGCGAAGCCGGTCGTGTCACCCGACTCCATCCCGCCGGTCGGGAACATCCCGGGCACCGGTCCGATGCCCACCGAGAAGAAGATGATCAGCAGCAGCCCGAGCCAGAAGGCCGGCACGGACCACAGCGTCAGCGCCACACCGGTGTTGAGCCGGTCGCCGAGGCTTCCGTTGCGCCACGCGGAGCGCGTACCGAGCCAGAGCCCGAGCGCCGAGTAGATCACCACAGCGACGCCCGTGAGCAGCAGCGTCGCGGGCAGCTTCTGGACGATCAGCTCGCCCACCGGCGCGTGGAACTGGTACGAGGTGCCCAGATCGCCGCTGAGCGCCTTGACGCAGTAGTCGGTGAACTGCTGCCACAGCGGCAGATCCAGACCGAACTGCCGGCGCAGCGTCGCCAACTGTTCGGCGGACGTCGGCACCCCATGGGTCATCGCCTTGACCGGGTCACCGGGGATGATCCGGAAGAGGAAGAAGCTGGTGACGAGGACGGCGAAGAGCGACACGAGCGCCCCGCCCAGCTTCCCCGCCACATAGAGCGGGTACGCGGTCCTGGTTCCCGAGGCGGCGCGCGGGGCGGGGCCGGACGGCCCGGTCTCCACCGGGCCGTCCGCCGCGTCCCGCACCGTACGGGGCGTGCTCGCGGTGCTCACGGCCTATTCACGGTCTTCCGCGGTGGAGCGGCGCCGCAGCATGAGGAAGCCCCCGAGCGCCGCGGCGACCACGACGACGGCGCCGACCCCGATCAGGACACCGGTCGACGAGGACCCACCGGCGTCGGAGCCTTCCCCACCGCCGTCGGCGGGCACCGCGGACCACCAGCTCCAGTAGCCGTCCTGGCCCCAGATGTTCCCGGCGGCCTCCGGCATCGTCGTGATCGACTTGATCTGGTCGGTGCGGTACGCCTCGACCGCGTTCGGATACGCCATGACGTTCATGTACCCGGTGTCGTACAGCCGTGACTCCATCTGCTTGACCAGTTCCGCCCGCTTGGCGGTGTCGTACTCCGCCGACTGCTGCGCGTACAGCTCGTCAAGCCGCTTGTCGCAGATGAAGTTGTCGGTCGCCCCGGTGTCCTTCGGCGTGGCGGGGAGCGCACCGCAGGTGTGGATGGAGAGGACGAAGTCGGGATCGGGGTTGACGGACCAGCCGTCGAAGGCGAGGTCGTAGTCACCGGCCATCCAGGGGTCGGAGACGTTGTCGAGGCATTCGACCTTCAGCCCGATGCCCAGCGTGCCCCACCACTCCTGGAGGTACTTGCCGATCGACTTGTCGTTCGGGTCCGTGGCATGGCAGAGGATCCGGAAGTTGAGCGGTTTGCCGTCCTTGCCCAGACGTTTGCCGTCGCCGTCCTTCCGATAGCCGGCGGTGTCGAGCGTCTTCGCCGCCGCGGCCGGGTCGTACGCGATCTTCTGACTGCCCGAGGGCTGCCAGAAGTACGGGGCGAAGCGGGGCGGGATGTAGCCCTGGCCCTCGACGGCGTACCCCTGGAACACCTTGTCGACGATCGTCCCGCGGTCCACGGCCTGGAAGAGCGCCTTGCGTACGGCGGGGTCGAGGAGCGCGGGGTTTCCGTTGCCGAACTTCTTTCCGTCCTTCGACCGGGCGCCGGGGTTGGTGGCGAGCGCGTAGAAGCGCCGCCCCGGGGCGTTGTTCACCGTGATGTCCTTGGCGCTCTTCAGCGCCGTGGCCTGGGCCGGGGTCAGGTTGGAGGTGAAGGACACCTCACCCTTCTGGAGCGCCGCGACGGCCGCGTCCCCGTCCTTGTAGTACTTGAATACCAGCTCGTCGAACTTGGGCGCGCCGCGCCAGAAGTCCTTGTTGGGCTTGAGCTTGACGTACTGGTCGACCTTGTAGTCCGTGATGACGAACGGACCATTGCCGACGATCGGGAACGTCTTGTCGTTGTTGAACGTGGAGAAGTCGCCGACCTTCTCCCAGATGTGCTTCGGCAGGATCGGCACGTCGAGCGCGGTCATGGTGGCCTGAGGCTTTTTCAGCTCGATGACCAGCGTGGCCGGATCGGGCGCTGTGACCTTGGCGAAGTTGGCGGTGAAGCTGCCGTTGGCGGTGGCGGCGTTCGGGTCCGTCATCATCTTGTTGAACGTCCAGGCGGCGTCCTCGGACGTCGCCTTCCGGCCGTCGGACCACTTCGAGTCCCCACGGATGGTGAACGTCCACGTCAACTTGTCGGCGGACGGCTGCCACGCGGTGGCGAAGCCGGGGACCGGATGGGCGTCCTTCGGGTCGTAGTTGACGAGGTACTCGTACGCCAGCCGGTGGATGCTGGTACTGGTCAGCCGCTGTGCCAGGAACGGGCTGAGCGAGTCGATGCTCTGACTCACCGCGACGGTGAGGACGTTCTTGCCGTCGGCTGCCCGGGCCTCCTGCGGCGCCGGGAGCAGCGGACCGAGCGGGACCACCGATCCGGCCACCAACGCGACGGAGGCGGCGACGGAGGCCGGCAGATGACGGAGGCGGGAACGGCGGCGCTGCCGTACGGGCCGGTGTACGGGCCGGGGCGCGGCCCGTCGCGGCGTACGCGGCGGAACTCTTTCGACCATGGGACGGTGACCTCGCGTTATCACTCGCACGGAGAAGCCGGGTTGATGCTGGTTCGCCAACTGGTGAAGCGAAGGTTTATCAGCGCTCGTCGGCCGCGTCAACGGTCGCCCAAACCGCGTGTGGTCTGCGGGAATGCGCTGAGGGGCCGCACCGTGAAGACGGTGCGGCCCCTCATTGGTCTCTACCTCTGACGCCCTACTGCTGAGGCGCTGGCGGAGCTGCCGGCGGCGGCTGCTGAGGCCATCCGCCCGGCGGGACGGGGTGCTGCGCGTCGGGCCTTTCCGCGGGGTCCGGTGCCGGGGCGTGCGGCGGCTGCAGACCGTACGAGGCGGGCTGCTGTCCTGGTGGGACGGCCTGCCCGGGCTGGGGCTGCGGGGGCCCCGCCGGGCTCGCGGGGGACTGCGCCTGGGAGGGCGGCGACTGCTGCCAGCCCTGCTGGACGCCGGGCCCCGGCTGCGGTCCGCCGTACGGCTGCTGCGGGTACGGCTGCGGGTAAGGGGTGGCCGGAGGCTGCTGCCGGCCGTGGTGCGGTTGCTGAGGCTGTGGCTGCTGGGGCACCGGCGGCTGCGGGTACTGCTGAGGCGGGTACGGCTGTCCGTGGACGGGCTGCCCCTGGTGCGGCTGTCCCGGTTGCCCCGGCTGCTGGCCGTGCTGGCCTGGCTGTCCGTGCTGCGCGGGGTGCGGCGCCCCGTACGGGGGCTGACCGTGCATCGGCTGCCCGTACGGCGGACCCTGCGGCGGCAGCCCCTGGGCGGGCGCCCCATACGGCGCCTGCCCCTGCACCGGCATGCCCGGGTAGCCCGGCATCGGCGGCGCGAGGTGCGGCGGCGGCTGGCCGTCCGCGGTCCACAGCCCCTGCGCCTGCTGGGCCCGTACGAAGTCCTCCGCGACCAGCGCCGAGAGATGGAAGTACGCCTCGCGTGTCTTGGGACGCATCATGTCGAGGTCCACCTCGGCGCCCGCCGAGAGGTGCTCGTCGAAGGGCACCACGACGACGCCGCGGCAGCGGGTCTCGAAGTGCTGCACGATGTCGTCCACCTTGATCATCTTGCCGGTCTCGCGGACCCCGGAGATGACCGTCAGGGACCGCTGCACCAGGTCCGCGTAGCCGTGCGCGGAGAGCCAGTCGAGCGTCGTCGACGCGCTGCTCGCGCCGTCCACGGAGGGCGTCGAGATGATGATGAGCTGATCGGCGAGGTCCAGCACGCCGCGCATCGCGCTGTAGAGCAGACCGGTGCCCGAGTCCGTGAGGATGATCGGGTACTGCTTGCCGAGGACATCGATCGCGCGCCGGTAGTCCTCGTCGTTGAACGTCGTCGAGACGGCCGGGTCCACGTCGTTGGCGATGATCTCCAGCCCGGACGACGCCTGCGAGGTGAACCGGCGGATGTCCATGTAGCTGTGGAGGTGCGGGATCGCCTGCACCAGGTCGCGGATGGTCGCACCGGTCTCGCGCCGTACGCGGCGGCCGAGCGTACCGGCGTCGGGGTTGGCGTCGATCGCCAGGATCTTGTCCTGCCGCTCGGAGGCCAGGGTCGAGCCCAGCGCGGTCGTCGTCGTGGTCTTGCCGACGCCGCCCTTGAGACTGATGACCGCGATCCGGTAGCACGAGAGCACCGGTGTACGGATCAGTTCGAGCTTGCGCTGCCGCTCCGCCTCGGCGGCCTTCCCGCCGATCTTGAAGCGCGAACCGCCGGAGGCATTGCGGCTGCTCTTGGGCTTCTGCTTGTTGTTGCGCAGCAGACGGTCCGAGGACAGTTCAACAGCCGCCGTGTAACCGAGCGGAGCGCCCGGTACGGAGCGTTCGCGGTGGTCGTGCGCGACGGCGGAGGGCCACGCCGCGCCGGTACGGGGGTCGACGGGCGGCGCACCGGGCGCGGCCTGCGGCAGCGCCTGGTGGAGCTGCGGCGGCTCGTCGGCCCGGGGTCGTGGCGTCTGCCCCGGGTACGGCTGCGGGGGCTGCTGGGCGGGCAGGTGCGGCGCGGCGGGCACCGGCAGATGGGGCGCCGACGGAGCCGGCGGTACGGGGACGGGGGCATCCGCGCCCGGCCGGCCCTGCTGCTGCGGGAACCCGTAGCCGGCCTGCGGGGGCTGCTGTGCTCCGGGAGCGCCCGGAGCGCCCGGAACGCCGGGAACGTTCGGGGCGCCCGGAGCCCCGGGAGCGCCCGGCTGGGGGAAGCCGTAACCGCCCTGCTGCGGCACGGGTGCGGGAACCGGGAGGCCCGGCTGCCCCTGTTGCGGGAAGCCGTAACCGGTGGGTGGTACGGGGGCGTTCGGGGCCGGCGGATTCGGCCCGGTGCCCGGAGCCGAAGCGGAGGCCGCGGGCGGCAGAGCGGCCGGCGGCTGAGCCGCGGGCGGCACGGGGGCGGGCGGGACGGGAGCGGGGGGCACCGGTACGGCGGCGGCGGACGGGCCGGGTCCGGCCGGCCCCGTCTGCTGTGGGAAGCCGTAGCCGCCCTGGGCCTGCGGGGCGGCGGGCAGCGCGGGCCACGCGCTCGCACCCTGGGGCGATCCCTGAGGCGCGGCCGGCGGCCGGTCCTGGGGCTGTGCCTGCGCGGGGACCGCCGGCGCCTGGCTCTGCGGTGTGGCCGACTGCTCGGCCGACTGCGCCGATACGGGCCACTGCGGCGCGGGCCCCGGCGCGGCCGGCTGGAACGCGGGCGGCAACGGGGGCAGTCCGGCGCCCGGAACGGCGCCGGGCCGGGGCGCCCAGGGCTGCGCCGGTGCGGGGACCGGAGGAGCGTCCTGGGGCTCGTCGGCGGGCACCGCGTCCTGCGGGACGGCGTCGGCGACGACCACGGGTGGCACCGCGTCCGCCGGTTCGGCCACGGGAACCTCGTCGGACGGCTCGTCGTCGGCGGCCTCGGCCCTCGGGGACGCCAGGATCGCGTCCGCAATACCGTCGTCGGGGGTTTCGGGCGCGGCCTCGGACGGCGACTCAGGCTCGGGGGCCGGCTCGGCCGCCGCGGCGGGAGCGGGCGCGTCGTCGGCGGCACCGTCCTGCGCCACGGGCGCGGCTGGTGCATCCGGTACATCCGGTGCGGTCGTTGAGGTCGGCGCGGCGGATGCACCGGATTCACCGGGCTCCCCGGACTCCACACGGCCCGGCGCGTCGTCCGTCGTCACGATTCCGTCGGCCGCACCGTCAGGCGCCCCGTTCTTGGCCGCCCCGTCCGCGCCGTACGGTGCGTCCGCCCCGTACGGCGCGGCGGACGTCTCCTCGGACGCCGGCGGTACGGGCGGAACGCTTGTGCTCTCCGCCGCCCCGTCGTCCGCCCCGGTACCGGGCACGTCGCCCGCGCCGCTCGACCGCACGGCGGCGGACGGGTCCGCCGCCGCGACACCCGCACCAGCCTCCGGGGCAGCACCGGCCTCGGAGACCGCGCCTGTGCCCGAGCCGGTGTCCGCGTCCTGGCCGACGACCGTGTCCTTGCCCGCGGCCCCGGTCGGGCCGGCGTCGGCCGCCGGGTCCGTCCGGGCCTCGGCCGGCTCCGGCGCGCCGTTCTTCGCCGCCTCGTGCTTCTCCATCTCGCGCTTCAACGCCTTCGGGGAGAACCGCATCGTCGCTCCGCTCTCCACGTCGCCGCCGCCGAACGGCTCCGGCGCTCCGGGCGCGGCCGCCGATGCCGCCGGTTCCGCGGCGCGAGCGGGCTCGGCACCGTCCTGCGACCGCTGCGAGGGCTGAGCCGGAGCCGCCTGGGACGCGGACTGCGGTGCGGACGGGGGCTGCGGTGCCCAGTTGGGCTCGAAGCCGCTCCCCGCCGGCAGCCCCGGCACCGCGACGGGCGCGCCGCCGGGCGGCGGGGGAGAGTTGGTGAAGGCCGGTGCGCTCGTGGCGCCACCACCGGTCGTGTCCCCCGGCGCGTTCTGCGTGTACCAGGCGGGCGGGGTGTAGTCGATGGTGAACTCACCCGTCATCTCGGGCTCCGCGTCGGACTGATCGTCCGCGGCAGGCCGGTTCCAGCCGCCACGGATCTCGTCCCGATCGCCGTTCACTTTGCCTCCTGGTGTGGTCGAGCACCCTTGTGCCGTGGTGGGTGGGGGCGGCCGAATCCGTCACTCCGGTCCGCCCGGCTCTTCCCCTGGCGACGCGGCCGGGCTGCCCGCAGGTTCTCTGCTCCCGCGCCTGTACCCACCCTAATCGCCAACGCCGCCGATACGGCAGGGTGGACCGCCCCGTCAACGCCCGTCCCGTACGCCCCGTCCCACCTCCACGTGGTCTCGGCCGCGTGGAGCGTGCGCCTCCGGCACCGTACGGGGCGGCACACGGGTCCGTGAGAACGGTGCAAGCTTGGCCAAATCCCTACATCCGCCCGCGTGATGGCGGGCGGAACCGCACCGGGCGCACCGCACCGGGCGTGTACCGCACCCGGTGCGTACCGCGCGCCCTCAGTCCATCCGGCGCGCGCTGCCCAACAATCCGGTCTCGGCGTCCGTCGCCTGCGTCATCACGAACTGCCGGTCCCGCGGGGTGCACCAGAGCGTCACCCCGTCGGAGAGCGTCGACAGCGCCTCCGTCTCGACGCGCGGCAGGCTCATGATCCGGCCGATCTGCGCCGCCTCGTCCGGCGACACCCGCTGAAGGCCGACGAGCGCCGACTTCTCCATCAGACGCGGCGCCACCGGGCTGAGGTAGGGCAGGAGCGTCAGCACCGACTGCCACGGCGCCGACACCACACGCCCACGCGGCGGCCGCATGCCGCAGTCCCGCACCACTATCACCGGGCTGCCGGCGGAGGCGCCCTGGGGCGGCACCCGTCCCACGTCGTGCAGCGTGACGCAGGGAGTGCCCCCGCCCGCCGCCTGCGCGAGCCCGGTCCAGACATGTGCCCGGCCCGTCTCCACGGCGATACGCGCACCGGTCGCGGCGGCCCGCAGCACCAGCACCTGCGCCGTCCACAGGCCACCGATCAGCGTGATGTCGTACGGAGTGGGCCGGTTGACGCCGAGAACGGCGGGCCGGTTCCCCGCGTCCACGCCGATGACCACGCCGTCGTCCCCGACCGGCAGGGCCAGCGCCTCCAACTGGTCCACGGAGAGCGCGTGGCGCTCACGGCGGGGCCCGATCAGCCCGAAACCGATCCGCGGCCTGCCCCGGCCCCTCACCGGCTCCCGCATCATCGCGGGCATCGAAGCGGGAGCGAGGCCCCCTGCCGGAGCCGAAGCCGGCCCGGGAGCCGCTCCCGGAGCCGCCGTCACCGGAGCGGGCCCCCGCACGGACGCGGGCCCGGTGGTCGGTACGGACATCAGCGAGTACCCCCGAGCGGAAGAGTGGCGAGCATCGCGGGCACCTGCTCGCGGTCCAGACGCACCAGCCCGGTCTTCACCCCGCGGGCCGCGCGCTCCAGTTCATGACGGGCGGTCACCAGCTCCTCGTCGCTGCGCCCCGTGATCCGTACGTGCCCGCTGACCGTCACCCCCTGCCGCTCACCGCGCCCCAGCGTGAGGCTGAAGGTCGTCGCGAGCGCCGGGATCGAGGTCAGCAGCGCGACGAGCTGCGGCATCGGCGCCCCGCCGCCGAGCTCCGGCCAGCGGGCCACCCAGTACGAGGTGTGTCTGCGGTCGTCGCAGCGCCACGTACGCGACGTCTCCATGGTCCGCCGCACCGGTGTCTCCGTACGCCCCGCCTGCGCTATGGCCAGCGGGTTGGCGCATGACGAGACGGCTATCGCCGCGGTCAGCTCCTGCTCGGTCAGCACCGAGGCCCGGAATCCCGCGCCCGCCAGCCGGCTGGAGAGCTGGTCCGCGGCGCGCACCACACACTTCTGGGCGCCCCGCAGACCGCCGCCCCGTGCCGCCACCGCTTCCGGGCAGAGCTCGGGGTCGAGCTTGAGCGCTATCCACGTGATCCGTACGGCGGGGGAGCCCGTCAGGGCCTGCAACGGCGCGTAGTTGCGGGCCGCCACCGACTGCTCCGGCAGATGCGGGGCGGGCGCGGGCTGCGTGTGCTGCACGATCTGGGCGGACTCCAGCCGTACGTCGTCCACGTCGAGCGCGTCCCGTACGAGACGGACGGGGAGCGGCCTGGCCGCGCGGTCGGGCCGCAGCGCCGTGGCGTCCGACTCGACCTGCAGCACCACCGTCAGGAACGTGCCGTCACCGATCAGCCCGATCGGGCGCCGGTCACGGTCGCTGTACGCGTACGTGCGCAGCGCGGGATCGCACTCCACGGCGGGCGCCAGCCCCGGCTCCGTACCGGCGGGAATCACCAGGGAGGCGGCCCTGCGCGTGCGGGCGCGCAGCGCGAGAACCGTCGCGAGCCAGTCGGGCAGCGCACGCCGGTGCCTGCGCACCAGGGCCAGCAGCACCAGCAGCGTGGCGAGCACACCGGCCGGGACCAGCAGCAGGGGGCTGATGACCCACGCCACCAGCAGCACGGCCGCGGCCAGCTCGATCAGGACGAGTTGTTGCATTCGAAACGGTCCGAAATGCCCCGGCCGCGCTTTCAGTCCGGGCGTCGCCTGACCTGGGGAGGCGGCGGCGGACGGCGCGGTCGCGACAGGCCGCGTCTGCGTCGCTGAAGCCATGATGGAGAAACCCCCCAATTCGTCCCGATCACCCTGGCCGACCAGGGTGTTGGCAGCTGGATCACCCTACCCGCCCCACCAGCACGCCCGGCCTACAGGCATAGTAGGGGGCCGGTCCGACACTCAGGCAGGGCCCGGGGGCCATGCCGACGTGCCCTGTCCCCGGGAGGAGACCGAGCCTTTTTTCATCGATGGGGACTCATGGCATCACGGCGGGATGAGCTCAACGCGTACACCTTCGCGAAGAAGCGCACGGTGGCCGCATTTCTCCAACCCTCGGCCACCAGCACGGAGGAAGGCGCACCCAGACCGTTGCGCGCCGTCGTGCCCGGACTGATCGCCGGCGCGCTGATCCTGGCGGGGTTCGGGGCCTGGGGGATGTTCAAGCCCACCGCGCCCAAGGACTGGGCGGAGCCGAACACCAAGGTGATCGTCGGAAAGGACTCCACCACACGCTACGTGGTGCTGAGCACCGGTGAGGGGAAGCAGAAGGAGACGCTCCTCCACCCCGTGCTGAACCTCGCGTCGGCCCGGCTCCTGCTCACTCCGAAGCAGTTCGCGGTCATCCAGGTGCCCGACAAGATCCTGGACGCGGGCAAGCCCCCGCGCGGCCCCGTACTGGGCATTCCGTACGCGCCCGACCGGCTGCCCGGCGAGAAGGACGCGGGCGAGCCCAAGCGGTGGGCCGTCTGCGAGCAGCCGGGCGCCGGCAAGGGCGGCAGCGTCCAGAAGGCCGCGTTCCTCTTCGCCGAACGCGATCTCGGGAGGACGGAGGGCGGACAGCGGCTGACCGGCGCTCAGGTGCTGTACGTGAAGGGCCAGAAGGGCGAGCGTTATCTCGTCGACGCCGACGGCACGAAGTACCTGGTGCGCGACAAGCAGAGCGACAACCTCACCCGGGCGCTCGTCGGCGACCGGGAGCCGCAGTCCGTCACCGACGACTGGCTGGACACCCTGCACACCGGCAGCCCCGTCGACTTCCCCGAGGTCCCCGGAGAGGTCGCCTCCGACGCGGGGGTCGGAGGCGGACTCACCGCGGAGCAGGACCGGGTGGGGAAGGTGCTGCTCGCCCAGACCGGCGCGGGACCGCAGCATTACGTCGTCCTCCAGGGCAAGGTCCAGCCGGTGTCGGAGTTCACCGCCTGGCTGCTGATCAACTCCCCGCAGACCGGCGACCTGGAGATGGGCGGCGAGGCCGACACCGTGGACGCGCAGTCGCTCACGCCGGACACGGAGACCTTCGGCGCGGATAACCGCTGGCCCGAACGGCGCACCACCCAGGTCAACACGGAGCGCGGCGAAGGCGCCCGCGACACGGTGTGCAGCGTGCTGCGCTCCGTCGACGACAAGGGCCGCGCGACGCTCTCCACCTGGGCCGGCGCGGCGTACCCCGCGGACATCACCGCCGGAGGCACGAGCACGTACGTCACCCCCGGCAGCGGGCTGCTCTACACGCAGGTGCGGGGGCGGCAGACCAACCCCGACGGTTCGCTCTTCCTGGTGACGGACACGGGGCTGCGATACGCGGTCCAGGCGAACGGCGACAGCGACGCGGCGCGGTCGGACATCGGCGCGGGGGAGCGGCAGGAGCAGCAGGACGGCCGCCCCGAGCCCAGCGAGGCCCAGATAAGGCTCGGCTACGAGAAGGTCACTCCGGCCCTGGTCCCGATCGCCTGGTCGGAGTTCCTGTCGAAGGGACCGCGCCTCGACACCAACAGCGCGCGTCAGCCGCAGGGCTCGTGAGGAGGGACCGGGACCTGATGGCTGCCATGCCTCACGTACGCGCGAAAACCGCCCTGGCGGCCGCCGGGGCGGCTCTGACGGCTTTCACGGCCCTGACCGGGTTCCGGGTCGCCGCCGCCGCGGAAGGGCCCGGTACGGGGCGCGGGGAAGCCTCCTGGAACTTCGGGATAAACGGCAGCGGCGAATGCTCCTTCCCCATGAAGCAGCAGATCGCGGGCACCCCGTGGCCGCTCCAGCGCGTGATACTCGACGAACTGTGGGCGGACACCAAGGGCAAGGGGGTGAACGTCGCGGTCATCGACACCGGGGTCGACAACACCAACCGGCAGCTGAGGAAGGCTGTCGACACCTCCGCGGGAACCGAGTTCCTGGCCAAGGAGATGGAGAAGGGCAAGGACGGCGACGGTACGGACGACAAGGTCGGCCACGGCACCAAGGTCGCCGGGATCATCGCCGCGCGCCCCCGTAAGGGCACCGGATTCGTCGGACTGGCCCCCGAGGCCACCATCATCCCGATCCGCCAGAACGACGAGAAGAACAGCGGCCAGGACACCACCATGGCCAAGGCGATCGACCACGCCGTCGCCCGGAAGGCCGACGTCATCAACATCTCCCAGGACACCACGAAGCCGCTGACGGAGGACTCCACCCTGGGCCGCGCCGTACGCCGCGCCCTCGACAACGACATAGTCGTCGTCGCCTCGGCGGGCAACGACGGTGTCGACGGAAAGCGCAAGAACACCTACCCCGCCGCTTTCGACGGCGTTCTCGCCGTCGCCGCCTCCGACCGCAACAACGAGCGCGCGCCGTTCTCCCAGTCCGGGACGTTCGTGGGGGTGGCCGCGCCCGGTGTGGACATCGTCTCCACCGTCCCCGGCAACGGCCAGTGCGTCGACAACGGGACGAGCTTCTCCGCCCCGTACGTCGCGGGGGTCGCCGCGCTGCTGCGCGCCAAGCACCCGAAGTGGAAGGCCCACCAGGTCGTCGCGCAGATCGAGCAGACCGCCGAACGCAGCGTCAACGGCCATGACGACTTCGTCGGTTGGGGTGTCGTCGACCCGGTCCGCGCGCTCACCGAGGACGACCGCGCGCCCGAGTCCCCGCGCCCCGACCCGGGCCCGCCCAAGCCGCCCGCGCCGGAACCCGCGCATCTCGCGCTCTCCGAGACACCCCAGGAACGCTCGGAGCGGTACGCCACGTACGCCCTGGGGATCGGCGGCGTGCTCGTCGCGGTCGTCGCGGGCTCGGCCACCGTGCTGCGGGACCTGCGGCGCCGGGACACACGACGCGGGGCCTCGCGCCGGCGGCCATGAACACACCACGGCGGCCACGAGCACACGGCGGCGGGCGGGAGACACCGGAGCGAGCGGGAGAGACCGCGGAGGGTGGTCGGGACCGCCGCGCGCTTTGCTGCGAGTTCCGATGAATTCCGGTGAGTGAACTCGATCTCTCTCCCGAAACCGGTGTTGGGGCCGGGAGGGGATATGGCTAGAGTGACCATGGCTTCACGAGTGCGATGAGGTCCATGGGGTCGACGGGGGTCATGGGGGACCTGACATGGCGGGGGACATGCTGGACGGCGGAGAGGATTCCCGCCGCCCGGACAGTGACGCGTACCGTCCCGTCCCACCGGAAAGCCACCCCCACCCATTGCTTCCCCCTCTTCTGAGACACGGGGGCAAGCGCGACGTACGTACGGGGCCGTCCTGGGAACACACCACGGCCGGTTCCGGCGGCGCGCGCGAAGAGAAGAAGCCCGGCGGCGACCGCGTGTGCCGGGCTGGGAACCGATAGATAGGACTCCGGATGAGCAGCCCCACAGGTGGGTTCGGACTTTCTGACGACCCGGTCGTCCAGGCGAAGAACAAGATCACGGAGACCAAGGAGCAGGTCTCCAAGCAGGCCCGGGAACTGGCCGACATCATCGCGACGGTCAGCGCCGGGTGGACGGGTGTCGGCGCCTCGGGCTTCGTCTCGGCCCAGGTGATGATCAACGAGGACCACGACTCGATCCTCCGCCTGCTCACCGTCCTGGAGAACGCGGTCGGTCAGACCAAGAACCTGAGCAACGAGCAGGACGACGACGTGCGCGCCCAGTTCGCCGCCGCCAAGTCCGAGGCCAACCAGAACACCTCGGGCCTCAACAACATCTGACACGACCGACCCGTTCGCGGCCCCAGGGCCGACCGATCACACTTCGAGCTTCGAGGAGAACAGCATGGCCGGCACAGATCCGGGGACCCGGGTTCGGTACGAGAGCGTCCAGGAGATGGCCAACCGCATCCGGACGGTGTCGAAGAACATCATCCAGGACCTTCAGGAGATGGACCAGGCACTCAAGGTCGTCACCGACACGTGGGACGGTGAGGCGCACCGGGAGTACGAGGCCCTCCAGCGCAAGTACAAGGGCAACGCCACGCACATGAAGGACCAGCTGGAGAAGGTCGCCAAGCTCATCGAGGGCGGCAAGGAAGGCTACCGGGCCACGGACAAGAAGGCGTCGGGTTACTTCACCGAGGCGTACTGACCCGGCACCACCGACCGGCCCGCGCCGGGGAACACGGGAGGGGCACGCACCGTACGTACCGGGCGTGCCCCTCGGCCGTCTCCTCCGGCGGTCCTCCGGCGGTCCTCCGGCCCTACCGCCGATCCCCGCTCACTTCAGGTCGAACTCGCCGTCCCTGGCCCCGAGCACGAACGCCCGCCACTCGGCCTCGGTGTACCGCAGCACGGTCTCGTGATCCATGGACGACCGCATCGCGACGGCCCCGCCCGGGAGATACGCGATCTCCACCCGCTCCTCGTCCGGACTCGTGCCGGGAGCGCCCTGCCACTCCACGCCACTGATGTCCAGCGCGTACAGCTCGTCCTTCTCCTGCTGAGTACCCATCAGGGGCCTCCCCTTCTTCGTCACGGTACGGAGTTGCAGACCAAAGTATCCGTAGTCGGCGCCGTCCCTCGCCCCGGATCGGGCGGCTCGTCCCTCCCGCCACGGACGCGGAACGTCAGGAGGCGAGGTCCAGAAGCCTGGCCGCCGTGGATCTGACGGCCCCTCCCAGGGTGAGGTTGGCCCTGTTGACGCCGGTGAAGACAACGGCGATGGAGATGTCGGCGGGCTCGGCCGGTCCGCTCACCTCGACGACCTGACGCCTTCCGCTCCCGCGACCCTTCCGGGAGACCGCGACGCGCACTCCCTCACGAGCCAGGACGTAGCTCTTCCCGCCCCTGCCGGCCGTGCAGATGTACGCGTGTCCGCCATGGGCGAGCCGCAGCGAACGCCCCTTCTTCGTCAGGGCCCACCGTCTTCTGCTCCGTGCGACGGGCGTGCTGCCCACGCGCAGTTCCATGAGGGACAGGGACGGGCGGCTCCCGTCCGCGAATCCCTCGAACGAAGACCCGGGTACACGTTCACCCTCCACCCCGACACAGGCCCGGGTGTTCTGGCGTCTCAGGGGGTAGGTCACCGTCACGGTGCCGAAAACCTCCGATGTGCCGCGCCAGCCGTACCGATGGGTGCTGCGATGGCCCTGCCGGGTCTCCCACCGGTCAAGTGCGAACGAGGTTCTGTCTCCTGCTCTCATGGGCCCCTTTCTCGTGGATCTTCCGATATGGAGTCCGATCAGTGGCGGGTGATTTCCGTTTCCTCGGGGAGAATGTCGGTGATCATTTCCCATACCCTCTTCGCGCGTACGGGGATGAGCCGCAAGGGGTTTTCGGGCCCGACCTGGCCCTCCAGTACGGGTTCCGCCGGCAGTTCGCGATGCCAGTAGCCGAGCGGCCCGCAGTCCCAGATACCGAATCCGCGCACCTTCATGCCGCTTTTTCCCTCGTCCTCGCCGTGCCAAGCAGCGGTCATGCGCCAGCTCGACCGGAGCTCGGTGATCATGTTGGCGAGGAGGGGGAGCGTCGGACCCTGCAGGCTCCCAGCTGCGTCCAATGCCTTCGCGACGTGCTCGGCGGGATCCTCGGCGTCGGTCGGCACGGTGCTCAGGCTGTCGAGCCCCGCGTCAAGCACTCCGACCGTGCTCTCCACGGACGGGACTCCGGTGCTGAGGGGATCGGCACGCTGGAGATTCACCATGTGAGCCAGAGCCCATACCAGCATCTGCGGCTCGACCTGGGTATAGGTCGACTCGGTCTCGCCCGGCCAGGACTCACGGGAGAAGACGTATCCGTTACCTATGGTCACCGCGTGGTCGAGTTTTCCGTTGCCGCCGATCATCTCGACGGTGACGACGGCTGTCGGGTTCATCAGCGTAGTGATCAGCGGGGCGACCCCGTCGGAAATCTCGCCTGCATCATTGATCAGCCCGCATTCGTTCAGTTCTCGCTCTGCGGAACGCAGAGCGACGGGTATCGGCTCAGCCATGGCCAAGTGACTGAAGACTGCGATGTGTTCGTCCGAGAAACGAAAGCGTGCTCGGGACATGTCATGCGACGGCATGTTTCAAATCCTCGCCATTTTATTCAGGACAGCATGTCAAAAAATCTTGCCACCGCAGACTTGATGGCTCCACCCAACGTGAGATTTGCTCTGTTGACGCCGGAAAAAATGACCGCCAGGGAAATATCGACGGGTTCGGCCGTTCCGTCCACGTCGACGGTGAGGTGTTTTCTGCCGCCGGTCCCCTTGCTCGCTACTTTGATCCGCACCCCGTCGTGTGATACGAGGTAGTCCTTGCCGCGCCGCACCGCCACGCAGGTGTATTTTCTTCCGTCGTGCTCGAACCGCAGCGCACGACCCCGTTTGGTGAGGGCCCAGCCCCTCCTCTTCACAGTTACCGGCGTCGTACCGATGCGGAGCTTCATGAGGGACAGGGAGGGACTTTTTCCCTCTCCGAACCCCTCGAACCACGTCTCCGGGATGCGATCCCCTTTGGCTCCGACCAGGACGGTGAGGTTCTGGCGCGCCACCGGGTAGGTCACCACTACCTCACCGAAATCCTCCGAATCGCCACGCCAGCCGAACTGGTGGGTTGCGCGCTGGCCGTTGCGAGTCTCCCAGGGCTCTAGCCTGAAGGTTGTCTTGCCCACCGCTTGTACGACCCTTCCGGTGCTGATTGGTTTCTCTAGTCGAACGGATTGAGGAATTTTCCGACGCTCTTCGCACCCGAGGAAATCTTCGAGCCGACCTCGCTCGCCGTATCGCCGACCCACTCGGTCGCCTTGCCCGCCCCGCTCTTGATGGAGTCCCAGTTGTCCCATACGAGTGCCCCTCCGTAAGCAATTCCCGTTCCCACGGCGAGCCCGACCGTGACGGGATTGGGAGCTACCATCGCTGCGGTGAGGGAGGCATTGAATGCGGTTCCGGTGAGATCGGACGCAAATTTGGCAGGGTCGTTGCTGATTTTTTCGGAATCGTATGTGGCGAGGTTGGCGACTCCCCACACTGTTGCTCCGGCAGACCCTACAACCCCCAGTCCGCGCATGGCGCCGGCGGCCTTTGCAGCATTGGCGAGGCCGCCATTCTTCGCTACGGTCAGCAGATTTGCCTCCGAGGCCGCCGGCATGAAGAACGTGCCATTCTTCATATACCCACCGAGCATCGCTGCCTCGTCAGATCCCGCGATTGCGCTGATCGCCCCGCTGGGCAGCCGGTTGAGGAGTCCTCCGGCGCTCAGCAACCGAGTGCCATGCTTTTGAAGGAGCCGCCCCTTGAATGTTCCCGGGGCATTGAGGATCCGTGTGGGATCCTTGAAGTGCTTGAACAAGCTGATTCCGGTGCCGATGGAAACGCCGGCTGCCATGGAGAATCCCGCGAGCGTGGTGGTCCCCGAGAGGTAGCTCTTCAGCAGATTGCCGAACTGCTCGCTCCCGGTGACCCTCGTCGCCACCTGCCCCTGAAGGCGGAGAAGGTAGTCGTTGAGGGTTTCGTCGTCCCTCATCTTCCACGCGTTGAGATTTGTCTGCGTACCGGAGTCGAGCGCTCCCTTGGCGTCGCGATTGAAGCCGTTGCCGCCGTTGGTTCCCTCGGCCGCGGCTTCAAGGGCCTTCTTGATCTCTTGATCATAATCATTGACGGCCTTGACGCGGTCCTTGATGAGCTTGGCCCACGACTCCTCCGACTCGCGCACACTGGTCATGTAGTCGGGATCGTGACGCATGGCGTTCTTCTCACCGGCGGTGAGCTTCTCGTAGTCGTACGCCACGTCCCCCTGCGCGGAGACCTTCATTCCCGCGGCGATGGCATCGTCGCGCGCAGACTCGACCTTCTTCCTGAGGTCGACGAATTCCGTATGGGCCAGACGCAGCAGGCTTGCTATCGCCTTGGCCTCCGTCTGGGCGCCCGAGTACTCGCCGCGTGTGGCGGCCGACCGTATCGAGGCGGCGTCGGCGCTGGCGCCGCTCCAGGCGGGGCCGTTGGTGACCTTCTGGACCGTCTCTTCGTAACGGTCGTCCACCTTCTTGAACTCGCCCGCCATGCCCTGCCACTTGTCGGCGGCAGTGGTGAGCTTGCCGAGGTCGGCCGTCAGGACGTCGTGATACGTCAGCATGGTTCACTCCCCGTGTGTGAGCCGACCAACTACAGGTTGTTGAGCTTCGACCTGAGCGGAGCGAAATCAGAGTCGATCTTGATGTCGTTCTGCACGAAGAGGCCGGACGTGGCGCGCAGCGCGCCCTTCTCCGCCGAGAGACGTCCCATGAGTGCCTTCACCTGCTTTTCCCAGGTCTCCTGCACCTTTTTCAGCCCCAAGGCCGTCTCCCAGCCCTCCAGGGCCGTGACCACACTCCCTGAGGACTCGTCCGCCCAGTCGCCGGCCTTTTTGGTGTTCGGCTCCAGTTCCGTCTCTATGGTGTTCGCCGCCGACGACTTCTGGGCGGGTGTCGCCGCCAGGTCCTCGGTTCCGGCGGGCAGCGACGACGGCGCCCCGCCGGCGTCGGCACTGTTCAGCCGCATGTCCGTCGACCGGCTCTCCGCGGCGTCGGAGCGCAGTCGGCCCCACTCCTCGTCAAATCCCATGGTGTCTCTCCCCGTTGTGACTTCGGTTCAGGCGCGCGCCCGGCGCGCGCCCAGCTCATGCGCCTCACACACACTCATGCGTCTCACACGCCCGTGCGTCTCACACGCCCGGCAGCCGGCCCGTCTGTACCAGCGGATTGCCGCGCCGCCGCGACGCGAAGTAGCCGCGGCCCGGCGGCATCGGGGTCGCCCGTACGCGGCCGATCAGGTCGCCCTCCGACGGGTCGCCCGACAGGACCACGCCCTGGGCGCCCAGTTCCAGCACGCGCTGCATGAACGGCTCGTACAGGGCGCGGGAGGCGCCTGCGGCGTTCCGCGCGATGATGAAGCGGACCCCGGTGTCCCGGGCGAAGGGCAGGTATTCGGCCAGTGGGGCCAGCGGGTTCCCCGAGTTGGTCGCCACCAGGTCGTAGTCGTCGATGATGATGAAGATCTGCGGCCCGGTCCACCAGCTCCTGTCCCTGAGCTGCTGCGGCGTGACGTCCGTCGGGGGCTGGCGGCGTGAGAAGACGCCGCTCAACGCCTCCATGTGCATCTGCAGGGACGAGGCCATCGGCGCGTACTCCAGCAGATGCTGCTCCGACAGCGCACCCAGCAGCGTCCGCCGGTAGTCGCCGACCACGAACTTCGCCTGGTCGGGTGTGTACCGCTCGGCGAGCTGCTTCGCGATCAGCCGCAGCAGGTTGGTCTTGCCCGACTCGCTCTCGCCGAAGACCAGGAAGAACGGGTCGGTCTCGAAGTCGACGAACACCGGCTCCAGATTGGTCTCGTCGATCGCGACCGCGATGCCGGACTGCGGGAACTCGAACCCCTTCGGCAACTGGTCGGCGGGGAGCTTGCGCGGCAGCAGCCGCACCGTCGGGGCCGACGGGCCCGCCCAGTGCGTCCGCGCCGCCCGTACGAACGACGCCGTCCCCTCCGAGAGGTCCGCCGCGTCGCTCACCCCGTCGACCCGCGGCAGCCCGCTCATGAAGTGCAGCTTCTGCGGCACCTGCCCGCGGCCCGGCACCCCCTGCGGGACGTTCGCCGCGACCTTGCGGTCGAACTCGGAGTCCATGACATCGCCGAGCCGCAGCTCCAGCCGGCCGAGCATCTGGTCCTTGAGCGCCGCCCGCACCTCCATGTAGCGCGCGGCGGTGACCACGACGTGGACGCCGTAGCCGAGACCGCGCGCGGCGATGTCGGAGATGATCGGCTCCAGCATGTCGTAGTCGTTCCTGAAGCCGCCCCAGCCGTCGATGACCAGGAAGACATCGCCCCACGCCTCGCCGGGCAGCTCTCCAGCCGCCCGCTTGCGCCGGAAGGTGGCGATCGAGTCGATGCCGTTCGCGCGGAAGAACTCCTCCCGCCGGTTGAGCACGCCCAGCACCTCCGCGACGGTGCGCCGCACCCGCTCCGGATCCAGCCGCGAGGCGACCCCGCCCACATGCGGCAGCTCCGCCAGCGAGGAGAGCCCGCCACCGCCGAAGTCCAGCGCGTAGAACTGCACCTCCCGCGGCGTATGGGTGAGCGCGAACGACGAGATCAGCGTGCGCATCAGCGTCGACTTGCCGGACTGCGGACCGCCCACCACCAGCATGTGACCGGCCGCCCCGGAGAAGTCCCGGTAGAGCACCTCACGGCGCTGCTCGAAAGGCTTGTCGATCAGACCGAGCGGCACGGTCAGCCCGCCGGGACGCGAGTACTCCGTCGCGTTCAGCCCGCGCGCCTCCGTCACCGCGATCCCCGGCAGCAACTGGTCCAGCGTCGGCGCCTCGTCCAGCGGCGGCAGCCACACCTGGTGCGCCGGCACCCCCTGCCCGTCCAGCCGGCGCACGATGACGTCGAGCACCGTGTCCGCCAGCGCGTCGTCCTCCGACGCCGGTACGAACACCGCCGCCGGGTCCGGCGCCGCGTACACCACCGGCACCGGCGCCGCCGTGAACAGCACCGGCCGCCGCTCGACGGGAAGCTGCCCCACCGACAGGTCCGGCCCGCCCGCGCGGTACGTACCCGAGACGTACGCCGCCTTGAACCGCGTCATCTCGTCCGTACCGAACTTCAGATACCCCGAGCCCGGCACCGACGGCAGGTGGTACGCGTCCGGCACCCCCAGTGCCGTACGGGACTCCGCCGCCGAGAAGGTGCGCAGACCGATGCGGTACGAGAGGTACGTGTCGAGACCGCGCAGCTTGCCCTCCTCCAGCCGCTGCGAGGCCAGCAGCAGATGCACGCCCAGCGAACGGCCGATCCGGCCGATCTGGATGAACATGTCGATGAAGTCGGGCTTCGCCGTCAGCAGCTCGGAGAACTCGTCGATGACCAGGACCAGCGAGGCCAGCGGCTCCAGCGCGGCGCCCGCCGCCCGCGCCTTCTCGTAGTCATGGATGTTGGCGTAGTTGCCGGCCGAACGCAGCAGCTCCTGACGGCGCTGCAGCTCACCGCGGATCGCGTCCCCCATGCGGTCCACCAGCGTCAAGTCGTCCGCCAGGTTGGTGATGACCGCCGCCACGTGCGGCATCTGCGACATCCCCGCGAACGTGGCACCTCCTTTGAAGTCGGCGAGAACGAAGTTCAGCGTCTCCGAGGAGTGCGTGACCGCCAGCCCCAGCACCAGCGTGCGCAGCAGCTCCGACTTCCCCGACCCCGTCGCGCCGACACACAGCCCGTGCGGCCCCATGCCCTCCTGCGCGGCCTCCTTCAGGTCCAGCATCACCGGACCGCCGTCCTCACCGACCCCGATCGGCACCCGCAGCCGCTCCGCCGTCGAACGGGGCCGCCAGGTACGGGCCACGTCCACGGCGCCCGCGTCGCCCAGACCGAGCAGATCCGTGAAGTCCAGGTTGGCCAGCAGCGGTTCGTCGTCGTCGCCCCCGCCCGTACGCAACGGCGCGAGCTGGCGGGCCAGCGCCTCCGCCGCGGGCAGCGAGATCCCGTCGGGCATCCCCTCGTACGCCACGCCCCCGCCGGACTCCAGCCGCAGCCGCCCGGGCCGTACGACCACCGAGAGGCCGCCCCGCGGCTCGTCCAGCTCCCCCGGCACCACCTCGACGATCGTCACGCCCTGGACGCCCTCGGCCGCCGCGAAGAGCGAGTCCGGCGGCACCATCCCGCCATCGAGCACGACGACCACATGCGGCTGGTCGAGCACCGGCGACGCGTCCCTGCCGAACCGCCCCCGCCCCTCCAGACGGCTCCGCAGCAGCTCTTCGAGCTCCCCGAGGTCGTCGCCGAACAGCCGCTTCGTACCGGCCCCGTCGATCTGCCCCGGCGCCTGCGTGTGGGGCAGCCACTTCGTCCACTCCCAGCGCCCCGCCGCGCCCGGCGACACCACCACCGCGACCATCAGGTCCTCGCAGGAGTGCAGCGTCACCAACTGGGCGACCAGCGCCCGCGCCGCGGCCTGCGCCGACTCCTGCTCACCGGAGACCGTCACGTGGTAGAAGGCGCGCATCGACACCGCCATGGGCAGCCCGTCCAACGAGCCGTGCACCGCGAGGAACCGCTGCATCGCCCCCGCGCACAGCGGCTCCAGCTCGTCCACCGGCGCCGTGTCCGGCGCCACCAGCGGCGTCGCGAGCTGCTGCGCCCCCAGCCCGATCCGTGCCTGGCCGAAGTCCTTGTCGCCGACGCGGCGTTCCCACACCCGCGACCCCTCGGCAACCACCGACCACAGCTGCTCGGGGGAGGGGTGCAGATAGAGCTGCGCGTCGCGCTGCGCCCGCGCCGTCCTGCGCACCGTACGCCGCGTCTGCGCCAGATACTTGAGATAGTCGCGCCGTACGTCGGCAATTTGCCCCTGCGTACCCCGGCGGTATCTGACGATCTGCGCGCCGATCATCGCGACCGTCGAGAACAGCATCAGAACGCCCATGATCCGCATGAACGGCGGCGCTTGGGGCGAGAAGAAGAAGACCACCGACGAGCCCATGCCGAGCACCGGCAGGATCTGCATCAGCATGCCCTCCTGCTGACCACGCGGCAGTTCGGGCGGCGCTTCCAAGGTCAGCGCATCCGAGGGCACTTCCGGCGGAAGGGAACGTGGCGGGCGTTTGACAATGATCTGGCTCACCGGCGTATCAATCCCTCAAGACGGACGGGCGATTCCGTACCGGCGCCCCCGTGGCGACGGCGTCGCTCCGCGCGACCGTGATCCTACGTGCAGCCGCACCGCACCCCTCCCGGTAGGGTGACGCGCGCACCGTGCGCAACCGCGAATCAGGGGGAACAGACACGTGAGTACGACCGCAGCGACCGGCTTCTGCCGCGTCACTGTCGTGGCGCCGGACAGCAGGATTGATGTCGCGCTCCCGGAGGACATCGCCGTCGCCGACGTCCATCCGGAGATCCTGCGGCTCACCGGCCAGACCCAGACGGCGGGCACGCCCACCGGCTACCACCTCGTGCGGCGCGACGGCACCGTCCTCGACGGCGCCCGCACCCTCGCCGCGCAGCAGGTGCTCGACGGCGAGATCCTCAGCCTGCGCCCCTTCGCCGAGTCCCTGCCGCCCGCCGTCTTCGACGACGTCTCGGACGCCGTCGCCTCCGCCGTACGCCGCGACCGCCACCTCTGGAGCGACGACCTGCTGCGCGGCGCCGGCCTCGTCGGCGGGGTCCTGCTCCTCGTGCTCATGGGCTTCGTCCTGTGGTTCGCCGACCCCGTACGCCACGACATGCACGGCCTGCCCGGCATCATCGCGGGCGTCGCCGGCGTCCTGCTGACCGCCTTCGCGGGCGTACGGGGCCGGGTGTACGCGGACCGCGCCTCCGCCGTCGCGCTCGGCCTCGGCGCGCTGCCCCTGCTGCTCATCGCGGGCTCCGGCATCCTCGCCCCCGACCCGGGGCAGGGGCCCGGCCGGCTCCAGTTCCTGCTCGGGTGCGTCACCGTCCTCGTCGCGTCCGTCATCCTCGTCGCGCTCACCCCGAGCGGCGACGCGCCCTTCGTCGCCGCCACGTTCCTGGCGACCGTCGGCACCCTCGCCACGTTCGTCATGATCCTCACCGAGGCGTCGGCCACCG
Source organism: Streptomyces sp. NPDC059255 (assembly GCF_042752355.1). Taxonomy (NCBI): domain Bacteria; kingdom Bacillati; phylum Actinomycetota; class Actinomycetes; order Kitasatosporales; family Streptomycetaceae; genus Streptomyces; species Streptomyces sp. NPDC059255. The sequence goes on along the minus strand of NZ_JBHYZP010000027.1, from coordinate 11,783 downwards.
ACACCGCGGCCGTGTGCGTCCCCGTCGCCGTCGGCCTCGTCGCCTTCCTGCCCGGCCTCTCCGCGCGCTTCGCCCGCCTCCCCATCGGCTACGCCTCGCCGCGCGCCGCCGGGGACGGCGCCTCCGACGGCATGTCCGACGCGTACGACCCGGCCGGCGACCCGGACACCGCCCCCGACGCCGAGCCCGTCGACGCCGCGCGTATCGCCGCACAGGCCCGCCGCGGCCACGAGATGCTCCTCGGCCTGGTCGGCGGCTGCGCGGCGGTCGTCGTAGGCTCCGCCGCGGTCCTCGGCTTCTCGGACAGCGTCTGGGCCCAGCTCCTCGCCCTCACGGCGGGCCTGGCGACCCTGCTGCGCGCCCGCCTGTTCCGCTACACCTCCCAGGTCGTCTGCGCGCTCACCGCGGGCATCGCCGCGATCGCCCTGCTGGTCCTGGGGCTCTCACTGAACCCGCCCGCCGACCACGTCAGGGAACTGCTGATGTACGGGGACCGCGGCGCCCTCGACATCCGTACGATCTGGCTCACCGCGAGCGTCGCCGCCGGCGCCGCCCTGATCACCGCGATCGGCCTGATCATCCCGCGCAAGGGGCTCTCCCCGTTCTGGGGACGCCTCCTCGACCTCGCCGAGGGCGCGGTGCTGCTCTCGCTGGTCCCGCTCTGCCTCGCCGTGCTCGACGTCTTCAGCGCGGCCCGCGCGCTCACCGGCTGACCGCCGCGAGCATCCCACCCCGGGGCTGATACCCTGGGCAACGGCCGTTTGTGTATGTGACCGCTGAAGCCCCTGGCCCGGCGGTCGGCGCGCAACGGATCTCCCGCCTCCCGAGTAACGGAAGCTCCCCAGAGTATTCGACCTGGGGCACTCGGTGGCCAAGAAGACTCACGAGGAGTACGCGTGTCGCTCGACGCCGCTACGAAGAAGCAGATCATGACCGAGTTCGGCACCAAGGAAGGTGACACCGGCTCCCCCGAGGTCCAGGTCGCCATGCTGTCGCGCCGGATCTCGGACCTGACCGAGCACCTCAAGCTCCACAAGCACGACCACCACTCGCGCCGTGGCCTGCTCATCCTGGTCGGGCAGCGCCGCCGCCTGCTCCAGTACCTGGCCAAGAAGGACATCCAGCGCTTCCGTGCGCTGGTCGACCGCCTGGGCATCCGCCGCGGTGCGGCCGGCGGCGCCAAGTAGCACGCCGTGAGAGGGAGCGGTTCCCCCGTCCAGGGAACCGCTCCCTTCGCCGTATGTACGGGGTTGTACGTACCGGCCATCACGCCGTACGTACGAGTCCTCACGGGGACGCTGCCTTCCGCGGCCACCGTGGACCCCGTACCGGAGGCGGAGCGGACGCCTCGCCGGGGACGGCCGGAATGCCATCCCGCGGCCGGGCTCAGTAACCTGGACGCACGAGCACAACCGAAGAGCACGAGCGCATGAGCGCAAACTGAAGAGGGGGAGCGATCTCCACCGCCGCCGGTCCTCGGTAGTGGCGCCCGGAAAGGCGCGGCCCATGCCACCGCCCCGGGAGCTTCGATCGAAGACCGGCCCGCACCAAGGAGCGCTCCTCCGCCACGTCCCCTGCCACACGGGCACCGGACGAAGACGAGGAGAAATCACTAGTGGAGAACGAGACCCACTACGCCGAGGCCGTCATCGACAACGGAACCTTCGGCACCCGCACCATCCGCTTCGAGACGGGCCGCCTGGCCAAGCAGGCCGCCGGTTCCGCCGTCGCGTACCTGGACGACGACACCATGGTGCTGTCGGCCACCACCGCCTCCAAGAAGCCCAAGGACCAGCTCGACTTCTTCCCCCTCACGGTGGACGTCGAGGAGCGGCAGTACGCGGCCGGCAAGATCCCCGGCTCCTTCTTCCGCCGTGAGGGCCGGCCCTCCGAGGACGCGATCCTCACCTGCCGCCTCATCGACCGCCCGCTGCGCCCCTCCTTCAAGAAGGGCCTGCGCAACGAGATCCAGATCGTCGAGACGATCATGGCGCTCAACCCCGACCACCTGTACGACGTGGTCGCGATCAACGCCGCCTCCTGCTCCACGCAGCTCGCGGGCCTGCCCTTCTCCGGCCCGATCGGCGGCACCCGTGTCGCGCTGATCAAGGGCCAGTGGGTCGCCTTCCCGACCCACACCGAGCTGGAGGACGCCGTCTTCGACATGGTCGTCGCCGGCCGGGTCCTGGAGGACGGCGACGTCGCGATCATGATGGTCGAGGCCGAGGCCACCACGAAGACCATCCAGCTCGTCAAGGACGGCGCCGACGCGCCCACCGAAGAGGTCGTCGCCGCCGGTCTGGAAGCCGCGAAGCCCTTCATCAAGGCGCTCTGCAAGGCCCAGGCCGACCTCGCCGCCAAGGCCGCCAAGCCCACCGGCGAGTTCCCGGTCTTCCTCGACTACCAGGACGACGTCCTGGAGGCCCTCACCGCGGCCGTCCGGTCCGAGCTGGCCCAGGCGCTCACCATCGCGGGCAAGCAGGACCGCGAGGCCGAGCTGGACCGCGTCAAGGAGCTCGCCGCCGAGAAGCTGCTCCCGCAGTTCGAGGGGCGCGAGAAGGAGATCTCCGGCGCCTACCGCGCGCTGACGAAGTCCCTGGTCCGCGAGCGCGTCATCAAGGACAAGGTCCGCATCGACGGCCGCGGCGTCACGGACATCCGTACGCTCGCCGCCGAGGTCGAGGCCATCCCGCGGGTGCACGGCTCCGCGCTGTTCGAGCGTGGCGAGACGCAGATCCTGGGCGTCACCACCCTCAACATGCTCCGCATGGAGCAGCAGCTCGACACCCTCTCCCCGGTGACGCGCAAGCGCTACATGCACAACTACAACTTCCCGCCGTACTCCGTCGGTGAGACCGGCCGCGTCGGCTCCCCGAAGCGCCGCGAGATCGGCCACGGCGCGCTCGCCGAGCGCGCCATCGTGCCGGTGCTCCCGACGCGCGAGGAGTTCCCGTACGCGATCCGCCAGGTCTCCGAGGCGCTGGGCTCCAACGGCTCGACGTCGATGGGCTCGGTCTGCGCCTCCACCATGTCGCTGCTGAACGCCGGTGTGCCGCTCAAGGCCCCCGTCGCCGGTATCGCCATGGGCCTGATCTCCCAGGAGATCGACGGCAAGACCCACTACGTCGCCCTCACCGACATCCTCGGTGCGGAGGACGCCTACGGCGACATGGACTTCAAGGTCGCCGGTACGAAGACGTTCGTCACCGCGCTCCAGCTCGACACCAAGCTCGACGGCATCCCCGCCTCGGTCCTGGCCGCCGCGCTGAAGCAGGCCCGCGACGCCCGCCTCCACATCCTCGACGTGATGAACGAGGCCATCGACGTCCCGGACGAGATGTCCCCGAACGCCCCGCGGATCATCACCGTCAAGATCCCCGTGGACAAGATCGGCGAGGTCATCGGCCCCAAGGGCAAGATGATCAACCAGATCCAGGAGGACACCGGCGCCGACATCACGATCGAGGACGACGGCACGATCTACATCGGTGCCGCCGACGGACCGGCCGCCGAGGCCGCCCGCGCCACGATCAACGGCATCGCCAACCCGACCATGCCGGAGGTCGGCGAGCGCTACCTGGGCACGGTCGTCAAGACGACCACCTTCGGCGCGTTCGTGTCGCTGCTCCCGGGCAAGGACGGACTGCTGCACATCTCGCAGATCCGCAAGCTCGCGGGCGGCAAGCGCGTCGAGAACGTCGAGGACGTCCTCGGGGTGGGCCAGAAGGTCCAGGTCGAGATCGCCGAGATCGACCAGCGCGGCAAGCTCTCCCTCATCCCCGTGATCGAGGGCGAGGAGTCCACCGAGTCCGAGGACGCGAAGGACGACGCTTCCCAGTGACATCCAGCTCCAGGACGACGGCCCGCACCTCCTCCGAGGCGCGGGCCGTCGCCCGTACCCAAACCCTGCTCAAGGGCGAGAACGGGATCGGTACGGTCCGCCGTACGACCCTCCCCGGCGGCCTGCGCGTGGTCACCGAAACCCTGCCGTCGGTGCGCTCCGCGACCTTCGGCATCTGGGTACAGGTCGGCTCCCGCGACGAGACCCCCGCCCTCAACGGCGCCACGCACTATCTGGAGCACCTGCTCTTCAAAGGCACGGAGCGGCGCAGTGCCCTCGACATCTCCTCCGCGATCGACGCGGTCGGCGGTGAGATGAACGCGTTCACCGCCAAGGAGTACACCTGCTACTACGCGCGGGTACTCGACACCGACCTGCCCCTCGCCATCGACGTCGTCTGCGACATGCTCACCGGCTCGCTCATCGAGGCGGCGGACGTCGACGCCGAGCGCGGTGTCATCCTCGAAGAGATCGCGATGACCGAGGACGACCCGGGCGACTGCGTGCACGACCTGTTCGCGCAGACCATGTTCGGCGACACCCCCCTCGGGCGCCCCGTCCTCGGCACCGTGGACACCGTCAACGCCCTGGACCGCGACCGGATCACCCGCTTCTACCGGAAGCACTACGACCCGACACGCCTCGTCGTCGCCGCGGCGGGCAACGTCGACCACGCCACGGTGGTGCGCCAGGTCCGCAAGGCGTTCGACCGGGCCGGCGCGCTCTCCCGTACGGACGCCGTCCCCGTCGCGCCGCGCGACGGCAGCCGCGCCGTACGGGCCGCGGGCCGGGTCGAGGTGCTGAACCGCAGGACGGAGCAGGCCCATGTCGTCCTCGGCATGCCGGGCCTCTCCCGTACCGACGAGCGCCGCTGGGCCCTCGGCGTACTGAACACAGCGCTCGGCGGTGGCATGAGTTCGCGCCTCTTCCAGGAGGTACGGGAGAAGCGCGGGCTCGCGTACAGCGTCTACTCGTACACCTCGGGCTTCGCCGACTGCGGCCTCTTCGGGGTCTACGCGGGCTGCCGCCCGAGCCAGGTCCACGACGTCCTGAAGATCTGCCGCGACGAGCTGGACCGTGTCGCGGCGGACGGCCTCGCCGACGAGGAGATCGGGCGCGCCGTCGGCCAGCTCTCCGGCGCCACCGTCCTCGGCCTGGAGGACACCGGCGCGCTGATGAACCGCATCGGCAAGAGCGAGCTTTGCTGGGGCGCCCAGATGTCCGTCGACGAGATGCTGACCCGGATAGCGGCGGTCACCCCCGACGAGATACGCGCGGTCGCCCGCGATGTACTGGGACAGCGTCCCTCGCTGTCCGTCATCGGACCGCTGAAGGACAAGCAGGCCGCCCGCCTTGACGAAGCGGTCTCCTGACCGGGCCGCCCGGCCGGGCCGTACCCCCGAAGGTGAAGGAAACAGAGCAATGAGCAAGCTGCGCGTGGCCGTTCTGGGCGCGAAGGGCCGTATCGGTGCCGAGGCCGTACGGGCCGTCGAAGCCGCCGAGGACCTCGAACTGGTCGCGGCCCTCGGCCGGGGCGACCGGCTGGAGGGCCTGGTGGAGGCCGGCGCCGAGGTCGTGGTGGAGCTGACCACCCCGGCCTCGGTGATGGGCAACCTCGACTTCTGCGTACGCCACGGCATCCACGCGGTCGTCGGTACCACGGGCTGGACCGACGAACGGCTCGCGCAGCTGCACACCTCGCTCGACGCCTCCCCGCGGACGGGGGTGCTGATCGCGGCGAACTTCTCCATCGGCGCGGTCCTCACCATGAAGTTCTCCGAGACGGCCGCCCGTTACTTCGAGTCCGTCGAGGTCATCGAGCTGCACCACCCGAACAAGGCAGACGCGCCCTCCGGGACCGCCACCCGCACCGCGCAGCTCATCGCCGCCGCCCGCGCCGAGGCGGGCAGCGCCCCGCAGCCCGACGCGACGGTCACCGCGCTGGACGGGGCGCGCGGCGCCGACGTCGACGGCGTACCGGTGCACTCCGTACGGCTGCGCGGCCTCCTCGCGCACCAGGAGACCATCCTGGGCGGTGAGGGCGAGACCCTCACCATCCGCCACGACTCGCTGCACCACAGCAGCTTCATGCCGGGCATCCTGCTCGGCGTACGGCGCGTGGGGAGCACCCCGGGGCTCACCGTCGGGCTCGAACACTTCCTCGACCTGGGCTGACCGTCATGCGCGCGAAGATCACCTACTGTGTCACGGCCGCCGTTCTGGTCGTCTATTTCGTCCTGGTCGGCAGCCGCGGCGTGCTGCTGATCGAGCACGGCACGGTGCTCACCGTCACCTTCGGTGTCGCGGTGCTGATCCTGCCCGTCATCGGCGTCTGGTTCCTCTGGATGAACACCCGGTTCGTCCACCGCGCGAACCGGCTCGCGGCGAAGCTGGAGGCCGAGGGCGGGCTGCCCGTCGACGAGCTGGTCCGTACGGTGGGCGGGCGCATCGACCGGGACTCGGCGGACGCCGTCTTCGCGGCGCGCCGCGCCGAGACGGAGGACGCGCCGGACGACTGGCGCTGCTGGTTCCGGCTGGCGGTCGCCTACCACGACGCCCGGGACACCCCGCGCGCCCGCAAGGCGATGCAGCGGGCCATCGCGCTCCACGACGGCCGGCCCGTCCAGGCCTGACCGCCCGCGCCCCGTACGGCGCGGCTGACCTGCGCGTACGGCGCCGCCGGTACCCCGTACGCCGCGTACGCGACGGAGCGGGGCCCGGCCACAGTGGCCGGGCCCCGCTCCGTCGCTCCGTCATGCGCGGGGCGTCGTTTCCGCTCAGGCTCCGCGGTACTCGTGGCCCCACGCCTCGACCGTGTCGGCCGCCCGGTCGAACGCCTCCGTACGGGACAGGAAGTCGGCGTTGTGGTCGGTGAGCAGCGGCAGGGGTTCACCCTGACGGCGTACGACGACCAGCGCCTGTCCCTGGACGGTGCGGGGCAGCCCGAGCCAGCGCACCGGCTGCTGGACCGTCCGTACGGCGGTGGCGTGGTTCCACGGCAGGGTCGTCGTACGGAGCAGGGCCACGCGCCGTACGCCGTGGCGGCTCACCCACGCGCCGACGCGCAGCAGCCGCAGTGCGACGGCGATGCCGACGGCGGCGAGTCCCAGGCAGAACGCGGCGCCCGACATCTCGCCCGCGAAGGCGGTGACCATCGCCGCGAGCAGAACGAACGAGGCCAGCAGCAGAAGCAGCGCGGACGCCGCCACCCGCCACGGGCCCGGGCGGTACGGACGCCGCCAATGATCATGATCGTCGAAGGGCAGTGCGACATCGTCGGTGGTCGCGTCAAACGCCCGGTCGGCCGTCAGGAAGGGCAGGGGCACGACTGATCCTCACTCACAAGCACGCTCGATTGCTGTGCCCGGTGAGGTTATCGATCAGGCCCCTGCCCGGACCACCCCAGGGGGGCCGGATGTGTCAGCGGCCCTGTGAGGCTTCCGACTGCTGGGAATGGCCGGACGACTGGGCCGTGTCCAGCGACGGCATCCCGAGGAGCAGCGCACCGGCGAAGCCGGCCGCGACCGTGAGCCCGATCAGCGTACGGCCGACGAGCTGCGAGGTGCTGGCGCGTTCTCTGGGCGGGGGAGTGACATTACTGCGGAAGCGGTCGGCCTCGGCGACGAATGTGAACGGGACGGCCTCTCGCCGGCGGAACATGGAGGGACTCCTCCTTGTGGTCTGGTGCGGTCGTGATGCGTAACGCCGCTGGTGTGTCGATTGCTACTTCTTCTGACGAACAACAGCGCCAATCGGTGCCCGAATTCCCCGGATTGGCCGAGGAGCACCGCCCGTGGCCGACGCCGCGTGCGGCTGGCGGACCGCCGCGCGCGGCGGTCGGCGCCGCCCGGTGTCGGTGCCGCGCCGTAGAGTGGGCGCCGCCCGAGCGACGCGACTGGAAGGACCCCGCCGGTGAGCGACACCCCCACCGAGACCAAACCGAGCTTCCGCAGCGATGTCACCGTGGAGCTCGTGAAGCACGCCGCGGGCGACTCCGACGTGCTGTGGGCCGCGCGCGTCTCCACCGCGGGCGAGCACTCCCTCGAGGAGCTGACGAAGGATCCCGAGCGCTCGAAGGGCCTGATCAATTTCCTGATGCGGGACCGCCACGGCAGCCCGTTCGAGCACAACTCGATGACCTTCTTCATCAGCGCCCCGATCTTCGTCTTCCGCGAGTTCATGCGCCATCGCGTCGGCTGGTCGTACAACGAGGAGTCCGGCCGTTACCGGGAGCTGCAGCCGGTCTTCTACGTCCCGGGGGAGGACCGCAAGCTCGTCCAGCAGGGCCGCCCCGGAAAGTACGAGTTCGTGGCCGGGAGCGAGGCCCAGCAGGCCCTTACGGAGCGCACGCTGGAGAACGCGTACGTCCAGGCGTACGAGGCGTACCAGGAAATGCTGGCCGCGGGAGTGGCCCGCGAGGTGGCCCGCGCGGCGCTGCCCGTCGGCCTCTTCTCCTCGATGTACGCGACGTGCAACGCACGCTCGCTGATGCACTTCCTCGGCCTGCGCACCCAGCACGAACAGGCGAAGGTTCCCTCCTTCCCGCAGCGGGAGATCGAGATGGTCGGGGAGCGGATGGAGGAGCACTGGGCGAAGCTCATGCCGCTCACCCACGCGGCTTTCAACATGAACGGCCGTGTCGCGCCGTAGGGGAGCCGCACCGGAGCCACTCCCCTTGGGAGGACCGGGATCCAGCGGGTTTCCCCGGTCGCCGGATATCCGTCCGGGGTGCGTACGCGAGCCGCCCGGGGCACAGATGTACGGTCGGTCGGGTGAAGTGTCCGGATTGCGGCGTTTCGAGAAGTTCATCTAGGCTGATCAAACGGACCCGGCACTGCCTGAACCCCCGAGCAGGCAGTGCCGGGCTCCTCTTGTCCCGTCCCCCAAGGGGACACGGCGAGCTGAGCAGCGAGTAGCGTGTTACCCATGGCTCCGATCTCCACTCCGCAGACCCCCTTCGGGCGGGTCCTCACCGCCATGGTCACGCCCTTCACGGCTGACGGCGCACTCGACCTCGACGGTGCGCAGCGGCTCGCCGTCCATCTGGTGGACGCAGGCAACGACGGCCTGATCCTGAACGGCACCACCGGTGAGTCGCCGACCACCAGTGATGCGGAGAAAGACCAGCTCGTACGGGCCGTGCTGGAGGCCGTAGGAGACCGGGCCCACATCGTCGCCGGCGTCGGCACCAACGACACCCGGCACAGCCTGGAGCTGGCCCGCGCGGCGGAACGCGCCGGAGCGCACGGCCTCCTCGCCGTGACCCCGTACTACAACAAGCCGCCGCAGGAAGGACTCCTGCGGCACTTCACGGCCATCGCCGACGCCACCGGCCTGCCGGTCATGCTCTACGACATCCCAGGCCGCAGCGGTGTCCCCATCGACACCGAGACCATCGTCCGGCTCGCGCAGCACCCGCGGATCGTCGCCAACAAGGACGCCAAGGGCGACCTCGGCCGCGCCAGCTGGGCCATCGCGCAGTCCGGCCTCGCCTGGTACTCCGGCGACGACATGCTCAACCTCCCGCTGCTCTCCGTCGGCGCGGTCGGTTTCGTCTCCGTGGTCGGCCACGTGGTCACCCCGGAGCTGCGCGCCCTGCTCGACGCCCACCTCACCGGTGACGTCCAGAAGGCCACGGAGATCCACCAGAAGCTGCTCCCGGTGTTCACCGGCATGTTCCGCACACAGGGCGTGATCACCACCAAGGCCGCCCTCACCCTGCAGAAGCTGCCGGCCGGCCCGCTGCGTCTCCCGCTCGTCGAGCTGTCGGCCCATGAAACGGCTCAGCTCAAGATCGATCTTGCCGCGGGCGGGGTACAGCTCTGATCACAGACTTCACAACTGAATACATGAACACAGCAGATCAAGATCAAAGGCCACGACCGGTAACCGCGGGTCGTGGTCAACACAGGTACATCGGTACACACCGACAACTGCAAGTGCACGAATGTCACGCGCGCCACGTGCCTCAGCGGTACGTGGCGTGTGTGGTGAGGAGAGTCTTTTGAGTCATCCGCATCCTGAACTCGGCGCCCCGCCGAAGCTGCCCAAGAACGGCCTGCGCGTCACGCCGCTCGGCGGTCTGGGCGAAATCGGCCGCAACATGACGGTCTTCGAGTACAACGGCCGTCTACTCATCGTCGACTGCGGCGTCCTCTTCCCGGAGGAGGAGCAGCCGGGCATCGACCTGATCCTGCCGGACTTCAGCACCATCAGGGACCGTCTCGACGACATCGATGGGGTCGTGCTCACGCACGGCCACGAGGACCACATCGGCGGCGTCCCCTACCTGCTCCGGCTGAAGCCCGACATCCCGCTGATCGGCTCCAAGCTGACCCTCGCGCTGATCGAGGCGAAGCTCCAGGAACACCGCATCCGCCCGTACACCCTTGAGGTCACCGAGGGTCACCGCGAGCGCGTCGGGCCGTTCGACTGCGAGTTCGTCGCGGTCAACCACTCCATTCCGGACGCCCTGGCGGTCGCGATCCGCACGCCCGCCGGCATGGTCGTCCACACGGGCGACTTCAAGATGGACCAGCTCCCGCTGGACCGCAGGCTGACCGACCTGCCCACCTTCGCCAAGCTCGGCGAGGAGGGCATCGATCTGCTGCTCTCGGACTCCACCAACGCAGAGGTGCCGGGCTTCGTCCCGCCGGAGCGGGACATCTCCAACGTCCTGCGCCAGGTCTTCGGCAGCGCGCAGAAGCGGATCATCGTGGCGAGCTTCGCCAGCCACGTCCACCGCATCCAGCAGATCCTCGATGCCGCGCACGAGTACGGGCGGAGGGTCGCCTTCGTCGGCCGTTCGATGGTCCGCAACATGGGCATCGCCCGTGACCTGGGCTACTTGAGGGTCCCGCCGGGCCTGGTCGTCGACGTCAAGACGCTCGACGACCTCCCGGACCACGAAGTGGTCCTCGTCTGTACGGGTTCGCAGGGCGAGCCGATGGCCGCGCTCTCCCGGATGGCCAACCGCGACCACCAGATCCGGATCGTCCAGGGCGACACGGTGATCCTCGCGTCGTCACTGATTCCGGGCAACGAGAACGCGGTCTACCGCGTGATCAACGGCCTGACCCGATGGGGTGCGAACGTCATCCACAAGGGCAACGCCAAGGTCCATGTCTCCGGCCATGCCTCGGCCGGCGAACTGCTGTACTTCTACAACATCTGCAAGCCGAAGAACCTGATGCCGGTCCACGGCGAATGGCGCCATCTACGGGCCAACGCCGAACTGGGCGCGCTGACGGGGGTTCCCAAGGACCACATCGTCATCGCGGAGGACGGCGTCGTCGTCGACCTGGTCGACGGCAAGGCCAGGATCGTGGGCAAGGTCCAGGCCGGTTACGTCTACGTCGACGGGCTCTCGGTCGGCGACGTGACGGAGACATCCCTCAAGGACCGCCGCATCCTCGGCGACGAGGGCATCATCTCGGTCTTCGTGGTGGTCGACTCCACCACCGGCAAGGTCGTCGGCGGTCCGCACTTCCACGCCCGCGGCTCCGGCATCGAGGACTCCGCGTTCTCGGCCGTGCTGCCCAAGGTGGAGGAGGTCATCGCCCGGTCGGCCTCGGACGGCGTGGCGGAGCCGCACCAGATCCAGCAGCTCGTCCGCCGCACGGTCGGCAAGTGGGTCTCCGACACCTACCGCCGGCGCCCGATGATCCTCCCCGTGGTGGTCGAGGTCTGACGGTTCGACGCGGTACCCGGAGCGGGGGGCCTCGATTTGCTTCGAGGCCCCCCGCTCCAGTACGTTTACGGCTCCACCTGAACGGGAAGCCCGGGTTATCCATGTGCCTGGAGCTTGCGCCGGGGGGTGGGAATCCGACTGGAAGAACTTCTGATAAAGTCGGAATCGCCGGAAAGGGAAACGCGAAAGCGAAGAACTGGAAAGCGAACCCCGCTCCGACGGGGAATCGGACACGAAAGAGTCTGATAGAGT
>NZ_JBHYZP010000026.1:0-149457 GCF_042752355.1 Streptomyces sp. NPDC059255 | reverse complement strand
GCGTCTGCGCCAGGACGGCACGGTCGAACCGGCAGCGGAACCACAGCCGTTGCTGGGCGTCATGGAGGACCTGGAGCTGTACGAACAGGTGATCGGTCCGGGGCGGCCGCCGCTCTCTCCGGGTCCGTCACTCCTGTTCCAGAGAGAGGGCGAAGACATGCGCCCGTGCCGTCCCGGCGGGAGCGGTCAGGGTGAGCGCGGTCAGCCGCCTCGCCGGGTCGAGGGCGCTCACCTGGTGGAAGATGGCGGCCTTGGTGTCCAGCGGACCGGCGGGGGTGTGGATCTGACCGGTCGCCACGGCCGTCGTCTCCTCGTACGCCGGTCCGGAGGCCAGCCAGTTCGTCAGCCCGACGGTGACGGTCGCGGTCGTCCCGTCGGCGTAGTGGGCCACCGCCGGGACGGTGACGTTGCCGGTGTCCCCCGCGCCCAGCACGTGCAGCCGCGCGTAGCCGCCCGGCGGGACGGCGATCTCCTGGCCCGCGGCGACGACGTTGTTGGCGGAGCCCTCGCTGCCGTTGGTGAAGGAGAACATGATCCCGTCGTCCACCGTCCGCCCCGTCTGGGGCAGTTGGGCCATGGGGTAGGTGCGCCCGGCGCCGTCGAAGTCGCCGTCCTCGTAGTACATCTCCGTGGTGATGGCGTCGTTGTCGAAGTGCGGGACCAGGTCGACCTGGGTGACCGTGCCCGCGTCCGGCAGGGCGGGCAGCCCCCAGGGCTCCGCGGGCCCGTTCGTCCGCACGGGGGCGATCCGGAAGTCGGGCCGGGAGCCCGCCGGGTGGATCACCGCCTCCTGGTCCCGGCCGAGTTCGAGCTCCACCACCCCGTCGCCGAGGTCGCGCCACCGCGGCGCCGGGCCGCCGACCCCGGAGACGGTGAGCCGCCCGGCCAGCGAGTGCCGCACCCGGCACGGCTCCCCGGCCAGGCTGCGCACCCGTACCCAGCGGGTGACGCCTCCCCGGCGGACCGCGCTGACCAGGAACGCGCCCTGGGTACGGAAGTCGTGGAGCGTCACGTCCCGCCACTCCGCCGGCACCCCGGGGAAGATCCTGATGAGGTCGCCCCAGCTCTGGCAGAGCATGTCGTGCAGGGTCTGCGCGCCGGACAGCGGTGTCTCGACGACCGGACCGGCCTCGTAGTACATGGTGTTGGGCTGCACGAACCGCGCGACCAGCTCGCGCAGGTACGTCAGCGCCTCGTCACCGCGGCCCATCTGGGTGCAGATCGAGGCGGCGCCGGTGAAGCTGTAGCCGCGCAGGGCGCCCTCGAAGCTGATCCAGTGGTCGAGCGAACGCTCGATCAGCTCGCGGTTCTCCGGCTGTTCCCAGTTGACGAGGTACAGCGGGTAGACGGCGAGCAGGTGCGAGTAGTGGCGGTGGGACTTGGCGAAGGGCACCCCGGCGCCGATCATGAAGCCGTTGGCGTCCACCGGCGGGTCCACCAGCCGCTCCAGCACCTCCCGCCACTTCGGCTCCAGGGTGTCCTGGACACCGAGCAGCCGGACCGTCTCCAGCAGCGTGGCGCAGCTCCAGCGCAGCAGCGCCAGGTCGTAGTTGCAGTCGGGGGCGCTGCCGTACTCCGGGGAGAAGGTCTTGGGCAGGTGCAGTCTGCCGTCCGCCTGCTCGTGGAGGAAGTGCAGGTAGTAGTTGGTGGAGCGGCGCAGCAGCGGGTAGAGGACGTCCTCCAGCACACCCCGGTCCATGGTGTGCCGGTAGGTGAGCCACACGTTGTGGAGGGTCCAGGGCAGGTCGCCGACCTCGGGGTCGCCGATGCCGGGCACGCCGACCGAGCCCGCGTCGTCGCACTGGGCGTCGGTGCTGCGGCGCAGTCCGGCGGAGTCGTGCCGGTAGGCGGGTTTGAGGGCATCGACGAGGATGTCCGTGTTCTCGGCGAGGGTGCGGGGGATCGCGTCGAGTTCCAGGTGGTTGGAGCCGTGGACGGGCCAGTATTCGAGCTGGACGTTGAGGTTCCACCACACCGAGGGCCACGGGGTCGGTTCGAGCCAGGGCCCGGTGGTCGCCATGACGGGGGCGTGCTCGCGGGCGCCGCAGGCCAGTTTGTAGAGCTGGATCCAGTAGAAGCTCTGGAGCATCGGGTCCGGGACGGACAGGAAGCTCTTGCGGTAGAAGCGGTGCCACCAGTCGCGGTGGGTGCGCAGCAGGCTGGAGACGGGCAGCGCGGAGGCCTTGCGTACGGTGGAGAGGGCGCGGCCCTCGGCGTCGGTGCCGGGATAGGAGTGGGCGACGGCGAGGTGGTACACACGCTGCCCGGCGTGGGTGCGTTCGCGGTACGCGGTGGCCGTCTGCCCGCCGGCGACGAGCGGCTGGACGACGAGGCCGATTCCGCCGGACTCGCGGGTGACGGGGGCGGGGTTGGGGGCGAAGCCGGCGGGCGGGGGTTCGCGGACGATGCGGGGGCTGACGGCGGGCGAGGGGCGGAACTCCCAGCGGAAGCCCTTCTCCCCCGCGCTCGCGTCGACGGTGACGAGCAGCATGGTGCGGTCGTTGTGGACGAGGGCGCGCAGTGCGAGGCGGCCGGCGTCGGTGGTGACGGTGCCGCTGATCTCGGCGTTCCACAGGTCGAGCCGCAGGTCGACAGCGGTGATCTCGCCGACCGGGTGGAGCAGGAGGTTGCCGACGGGGAGCCGGGCCACGCCCCATTCGTTGCCGAAGTCGGGCCGGTGGTCCTGGACTCCGCTGTGGTGCACGGTGAACCGCAGGGCGTTCAGGCCGGGTTCCTGGTAGACGATCGAGCCGAGCAGGCCGTTGCCGAGGAAGGGGCCCTCGTACCAGGTGCGCGGCATGCGTTTCCAGTGGAGATCCTGGTCGGCGAGGAAGGACTGCCATGCGCGGTCGGTGCGCATGCCCGTGAGGGAGACCGGCGGGGCGGCGCCCGGCGGTCGTGCGGCGGCGGGTTCGGCGAACGGGACGCCCGCGGCGGCTCCGGCGGCGGCGCCCGACGCCACCTTTCCCAGGAACCCGCGTCTGCTGACTCTCATCGTCGATGTCCTGTCTGCTCGTCTCGGTGAACTCAGCTCTGATCCGGTGAAGCGCAGATTGATCCGATGAATAAGCTGGACAGGAGCGTAAAAAATCGTCAATCTTGCGTCAACACCCCTGACATATCCGATGACTTGACGCATGGCATTGGCGCACGACATGGCGAGCCGACTTCACCGGGAGGCACGATGCGCTTCGCACGATCCACCGTCACACGAGCCCTGACGGGGGCGGCCTGTCTGGCCGCGTTACTCGTCCCGGGGTCGCCAGGGGCCGCCTCGCAGGAGCGGGACGACTCGGCGGGACAGGCCCGTTCCTGGCGGCTCGAAGCGCCCGGCGGCGGCCAGGACCAGATCGGGGCCGACCTGGCGCTCACCACCTCGGGCGGGCTGACGCTGACGGCCCGGCACGGCCGTACGACCGTCCTGCGCCCCTCCGCGCTGGGCATCCGCACGGCGGAGACCGACTTCACGGGCGGGCTGCGCTACGAGAGCCGGCGCGACCGGCGGATCCACGAGACGTACACGACGACCACCGGCAGCCGGACCCGGCACACCGTGGACGCCACCGAGTCCGTCTTCACCTTCACCAAGCGCGGCCGCGAACTCCGCGTCACCCTGCGGATCTCCGCCGACGGGGTGGCCTACCGCTACGCCCTGCCCGGCAGCGGCACGGTCACCGTGCTCGGCGAGGCCTCGGAGTACGCCGTCCCCGGCACCGCCGACGCCTATCTGCTGCCGTACGACAACGGCCGCCAGGACTACGAGTCGGCGCACCAGCGCAGCACGGTCGCCGCCGCGAAGCCCGCCGACTACGGCTACCCGTCGCTGTTCCGGGTGGGGAGCAGCTGGCTGCTGATCGGCGAGGCCGGTCTCGACAGCTCCTACGGCGGCTCCCGGCTGACCCTCGGCGCCGGTGAGGACCGCTTCCGGCTCACCCTCCCCGATCCGGCGGAGGTGAGCACGGCCCCCTTCGCCACGCCGTGGCGCACGATGGTCATCGGCGACCTCGCCACCGTCACCGAGAGCGATCTGACCACGGACCTCGCCGCGCCCTCGAAGGTCGCCGACACCTCGTGGATCAAGCCCGGCCGGGCCGCCTGGTCCTGGTGGTCCGACGGCAGCAGCCCGGGCAGCCTCGACAAGCAGAAGAAGTTCGTGGACTTCGCCGCCCGCGAGGGATGGGAGTACGTCCTCGTCGACTCGGGCTGGAGCAACGACTGGATGCCCGAACTGACCGCCTACGCGAAGGAAAAGGGCGTCGGCATCTGGCTGTGGGTGCGCTGGCAGACCATCGACGCGCAGAGTGAACTCGACCGGCTGCTCCCGCTGTGGAAGTCCTGGGGCGTCGTGGGCATGAAGATCGACTTCATGGAGTCGGACGGCCAGGACCGCATGCGCTGGTACGACGCGGTCTACCGGGCGACGGCGGAGAACCGGCTGATGCTCAACTTCCACGGCGGCACCATCCCGCGCGGCCAGCAGCGCACCTGGCCCCAGCTGATGAGCGTCGAGGCCGTCAAGGGCGCCGAGGGCACCCGGCCCAGGCCCGGCCGCCAGCCCTTCCCCGCCGCGCACTACACCACCCTGCCGTTCACCCGTAACCTCATCGGCCCGATGGACTTCACCCCCGTCACCTTCACCGGGGTGCGCCCCACCAGCGACGCCGCCGAACTGGCGCTGTCGGTGGTGTACGAGTCCGGGGTGCAGCACTTCGCCGACAGCGTGGAGTCGTACGACGAGAAGCCCCTCGCCCGGCGCTTCCTGCGCGGCGTGCCCACCGTCTGGGACGACACCCGGCTGGTCGACGGCGCCCCCGGGGACCGGGCGGTCCTGGCCCGCGCGGCGGACGGCGAGTGGTTCATGGGCGCGATCACCTCCGGCGGGGCACGCTCCCTGGACGAGCCCCTGCGCTTCCTGGGCCCGGGGAGCTGGCTCGTCGACCTCTACACCGACGCGCCCGGCGGCGGACTGGCGGTCGAGACCCGCAAGGTGACCGCCGGCTCCCGGCTGACGGTCGACGTCCCCGGGAACGGCGGCTTCGCCGCCCGGATCTGCCGCGCCGAGGAGGGGCGCGCGGACTGCGGTTCGTAAGGCGGGCACCGGAGTAGGACCGGTACCGGAGCAGGGCGTCGGAGTACGGCCGTACCGGAGTAGGGCCGTCCCGGAGTGCGGACCGGTGGCTGCCGTGGGGCGCGTTCCCCCACGGCAGCCACCGGGATCACTCGAAGAACTTCAGGCCGAAGCCGGTGTTGCTCGGGTCACCGGGGACGTTGGCCCGGGTGTAGGTGCTGCTCCCCCACCACACGGCCCGGCCGATCATCCAGTCCCGGTTGGACCAGCTGTACGGCGTGCCCTTGGGGACCGCGTGGTACATGATCGGGAAGGTGTTCCCGGACGGCGGGCTGTTCGCGATGTCACCGTTGACCAGCGCGAACGTGTGACTGCCGGGGCCGTCGACGAAGAGGGTGGGGTCCCAGCCCTTCATCATGGTGTCGCGGTGGGAGCCGAACTGGCAGCCGTTGGACTTGTACCAGTCCCATACGTAGGTGGGGTCACCGCCGGAGCGCAGCCGCAGGTCGGCGATGCAGTACCGGTCGCTCCAGGAGCCGTTGGCCGAATAGGCGATGTGCAGCTGGCCGTTGGGGTCCTTGATCGGTATGGGGGCCTCGTTGATGTACGGGTTGCCCACCACCCGCTCCCAGCTCTCCCGGGGCTGGGAGATGATGTGCCGGGAGCCGGTCGGGGTGGTGGGGTCGCTCATCCTGGCGATGTAGAGGTTCTGCTCCACATTGGTGTCGCCGGACCAGCCGGACCAGACGAACCACAGCTGGTTGCCGAAGGTGAAGGCGCTGCCGTCGATCGCCCATTTGTCGTTCGGGAGCGCCAGTTTCCGCTCGGCCCCGTAGCCGCTGTCCGGCGAGTCGGAGCTGATCACATACATCCGGTGGTCCGCGCTCCGCCCGGCCGAGAAGTACACGTGGTAACGGCCGTTGATCCTGGTGATCTTCGGGGCCCAGATCTCGCCCATCCCCGGGTCGAGCCAGATCTGCTTCGGGGGCACGTCCACGAAACCGGCCAGGGTCGCGGAGGCACGGACGGAGATGCCGCCGCCGGTCACCTTCGCCGCGTAGTACGTGCCGCCCACCCGGATGATGCTCGGGTCGGCGCCGGGGAGCGAGGGCGTGGCGGCGGCGAGGCCGAAGTCCGATCCCGTCGCCGACGACATGGCCGCAGGCGGCGCGCCGCCGTCACCGACGCCACCGCCACCGCCATCACCGACGCCGACGCCGACGCCGATGGTCGCGGGTATCGCCGTGGCCAGCAGGAGGCAGGTCATCAGGAGAGCCCTGCGGAGCGATCTCGATAACGCGTTCGCCTTGGTCATATTCCCACCCGACAGTTGTGGATCGACACGGTTGACGAAGGTGCTCCGGGAATCCGCCCTACCACCGGCAGCGGGTCAACGGTCCTCCGTACCTCCGCGTATGTCCAGGGACTTGAGCCGTGAAGGGACCGCCGCGTCGCGGACGATCCCGAGCCGCTGGGTGGCCCGGGTCAGGGCCACGTAGAGGTCGTTGACGCCGCGCGGCGAGCCCTCCAGGACGGCCTCCGGATCGACGACGATCACCGTGTCGAACTCCAGGCCCTTCGCCTGGCGCGGGTCGAGGAGGACCACCGGACGGGTGAGGTCCGGGGTGATCCCCCAGGAGGCGTCCGGGAGTTCTGCCGCCAGCGCGGGCAGCAGGGCGGCCGGTGCGATGACCGCCAGGCGCCCCTCGCCCGGCCGGCCGGTGGTCAGCCCGGCCGCCGTACGGGCCAGCTCGGCGCGGTCCACGGCGCGTACGACCGGGCCCTCACCCGTCGATCGTACGGACCTGGGCGGCTCGAAGAGCGGGTCCGTCAGCCGCCGGACCTCGGCCGCGACCTCCATGATCTCGGTGGGCGTACGGTAGTTGACGCCGAGCTTCGTCAGCTCCCAGCGCTGCTGGACGTACGGCTCCAGGATCTGGTCCCAGGAGTCGCACCCGGCCGCGTCGCCCGTCTGCGCCGGGTCGCCGACCAGGGTCATGGAGCGGCTCGGGCAGCGGCGCATCAGCAGCCGCCAGGCCATCGCGGAGAGTTCCTGCGCCTCGTCCACCACGATGTGGCCGAAGGCCCAGGTGCGGTCGGCCGCGGCCCGCTCGGCGGCGCTGCGGGTGTCGGTCTCCTCGTGGCGGTCCGCGAACCGCTCGGCGTCGATGATGTCGTGCGCGGCGAGGACCTCCGACTCGTCGTCGCCCCGGTCCTCGAACTCCTGGGTACGGGAGCCGTACGACAGCTCCAGCACGCCCTGCGCGTAGGCGACGCGCTCCTGGCGCTCCCGCGCGGCGGCGGCGCGGGCCGCCGCGTCGTCCTCGCCGAGGAGTTCGGCCGCCTCGTCGAGCAGCGGCACATCGGCGGGCGTCCAGTCGACCCGCGCGTCGGCGCCGGTCCTGGGGCGCGGGCGGCGTACGGCGGCGGCGTCCCGCGAGTCGAGCCGTACGGGCGCCGCGAGGACGTCCGCGACGAACTGTTCCGGCGTCAGGCTCGGCCAGAGCGCGTCGATCGCGGCCTGGACATCACGGCTGGCGGCGATCTCCTTGCCGAGCTGGGCGACGTCCGCCGGGTCGAGGAGGTTGTCACCGCCGAGCGGATCGGCGCCGATCCGCTCCGCGAGCTGGGCCGTCAGCGCGTCGATGATCCGGAAGGCGAAGGCCGGCCGGGCCAGGTTGTGCGGCAGGCCGGTGTCCCGGGCGCGCTGCCTGGCCTCGTACGCCGTGTCCCGGTCGAGCGGCAGCGTGCCGTACTCCTCGTGCGGGATCTCCAGCACCGGGTCCGGCAGGGTCTGCCGGTCGCGCAGTTCCTCGGCCAGGATCCGCGCCATCCCGGCCCGGCCCTTGACCTCGGCCGCCTCCGGGGTGTCCGTACCGGTGGCGCGCACGCCGGGGAACAGCTCCCCGGTCGTCGCCAGCAGCACACCGGTCTCGCCGAGCGAGGGCAGCACCTCGCCGATGTAGCCGAGGAAGGCCGGGTTCGGGCCGACGATCAGCACCGCGCGCCGGGCGAGCTGCTCGCGGTGCGCGTAGAGGAGGTACGCGGCGCGGTGCAGCGCGACGGCGGTCTTGCCGGTGCCGGGACCGCCCTCCACCACGAGGACGCCGCGGTGCGGGGCGCGGATGACGCGGTCCTGCTCGGCCTGGATGGTCTGGACGATGTCGCTCATCCGGCCCGTCCGCGCGGAGTTGAGCGCGGAGAGGAGGACGGCGTCGCCGTCCGGGTCCTCGTATCCGGTGCGGGTGGTGTCGTTGAGATCCATGATCTCGTCGTGGAGCGCGGTGACCGTGCGCCCCTGGGTGGTGATGTGGCGTCGCCGGCGCAGCCCCATCGGGGTGTGTCCGGTGGCGAGATAGAAGGGGCGCGCCACGGGGGCCCGCCAGTCGATCAGCAGCGGCGTCCGCTCGGCGTCGTCACGGCGCATTCCGATGCGTCCGATGTGGTGGGTCACGGTGGACGCGGCCGGGGAATTCCCGGTCGCGGTGGACCCGGCGGACGCCTCGTCGTGGAGGTCGGTCTCGTCGCGACGGTCGGCCTCGTCGCGGAGATCGGCTTCGTCGTGGAGGTCGATCCGGCCGAAGCACAGACCGGACTCGACCGCATTCAGGGTGGACAGCCGGCCGGAGTGCTCCGCGACGCGTACGTCCCGCTCGACCCTGGCCTGCCGTACGGTGCTGACCTGGCCGATCGACGCGTCCATGGCCGACTCGGCCTGCTCCCTCAGAGTGTCGAGCCGGTCGTAGAGGAGGGAGACGAATTGCTGCTCGTTCCGCAATTCCTCGGATGATTCGTCGGTTGACAATTCAGCCCCTGTTCGATACTGTGATTCTTGTGCATGTGAATTGATCTGTGAATGTCGTGGATGTTGATCCGCGACTCCAGTTCCTACGCAAGACACGGAAACAATCAATATACGCAGACTCGCACCCCGGCCGTCAATTCGGTTCCGGGGTATTTTTGTGCGCGCACTCCGGGCCGGTTGGAGCGCCTGACGGATCACCGGCGCCGCGTGCGGTTACATCTCTCGAAGCGGATGATCTCCCTCTTCTCCCGGTCCCGCGATCCCTTCGAGAGGCGGCCCCTTGTCCACCAGAGCCCCCGGACCGCTCCCGCCCCGGCGCCGCGGGGAGCCTCTGCAGCGGCTGCTGTTCGGCGGTGTGTACGGGACCGTGCTCGCCAGCGTGCTGGTGGCGGCCCTGGGCCACGACACCGGGCCGACGAGCCCCGGGTACGACGCGGTATGGGTGCTGCTGGCGGCGCTCGCCTCTGCGGCGGCGCACGGTTACGCGCACGCCATCGCGCACCGGGTGCCCGACGGGACCACGGTCACCGCCGGCACCGCGCGGTCGGTGCTGACCGAGTGGCCGCTGGTGGCCGCCGTGGTCCCGACGGTGGCCCTCCTGCTCGGCGCGTACGCCGCGTGGTGGAGCGAGAGCACCGCGATCGATGTGGCGCTGCTCCTCAACACGGGCGCCCTGTTCGGGTGGGGGCTGTGGGGAGCGCGGGCGGCGGGGCGCGGGTGGGCGTCGTCCTGCCGGGCCGGCGGGGTGGACATGCTGCTCGGCTTCCTCATCGTGGGCGCGAACGTACTGATCAAGTAGCGCGTCGCCTCCCCTCCCCCTCAGAGTCCGATCCGTACGGGACCGTTCCGGGGGTCGATGCCGCGCAGCAGGCTCCACGGCACCCGGAACACCCGTCCCGGTGACGCGGGCCAGGGCACCAGCCGCTGGTTGAGGACACGGGAGCCCTGCCGGACCGTCACCCGGGGCGCCCGCACCAGCCGGTCCGTCCAGAGCAGCAGACGGCCGCGCGGCGGCGCCGGGTCGCCGACCCGCAGCAGTCCGGGCGCCACCCAGCGGAACGGTTCGTCGGCGACGATCGGCACGGTGACCGCGGCCGGCACGAGCCCGTCCAGCCAGAGCCGTACCTGCCGGGCGACATGGCGCCCGTCGAGCGCGGCGATGTCGGCGGTGTCGACCGCGTGCAGCAGGTTCCCGGCGGCGAACACCCCCGGGCGGCTGGTCCGCAGCGCGGTGTCCACCAGCGGCCCCTTCGTCCCCGGGTCGAGGTCGAGCCCGGCGGAGCGGGCGAGTTCGTGGTCGGGGATCCAGTCACCGGTGAGGACCAGGGTGTCGCAGGCGACGGTACGGCGCCGGCCGGTGGCGATCTCCTCGATCTCGACCGCCCGCAGCCTGCCGTGCCCGATGATCCGGGTGACCCGGGTGCCGGTCGCCACCGGCACCCCCAGCAGCGCACGTCCCGGCAGGTGGAACGCCGCGTACGAGTCGGGCGTCGGGTACGTGGTGGTCATCAGCTCCGTACGGCAGCCCGCCTCGCGCAGCGTGAGCACGGCGGACCAGCTCACCGGCTCCGCGCCGACGACGACGGCCCGCCGGCCGACCTCGCGGTGGTGCAGGTGGACGAGGTTCTGGAGCTGCCCCGTGGTGTACACACCGGCGGGCCGGTCCCCGGGGATGAGCCGCGCGGAGCGGGGCCGTTCCCGGGCGCCGGTGGCGAGGACGACCGCGCGCGCGTCGACCCGTACCCGCCCCTGAGGCGTGGTCACGTCGAGCGAGCGGTCCCCCGCCCAGCCCGTGACGGTGGCCTCGGTACGGATCTCCGCGCCGGCCAGTTGGGCACGGCCGACGAGCGTACGGGCGTACGCGGGGCCGGTGAGGCACCGCTTGAGGTCACGGATGCCGTAACCGGTGTGGTCGCTGTGGCGGGGGACTCCACCGGCGGACGGTTCGCGGTCCAGGACGAGTACGCCGCCGTGGAGGTGCGGGGCGAGACCGGCGGCGGCGGTGAGCCCGGCCGGGCCCGCGCCGACGATGACGACGTCGGGGGTGAGCACCTCGGGCGCCACCGGCGAGGCCGCGAGCGCGTCGGACGTGTGGGGCGTGTGGCGTGCGTGGGGCGTACCGGACGCATCGGATGTACCGGAGGAGCCGGGCGTACCGGAGGAGCCGGCGCCGGGAAGGGACGTGGTCATGCGGATGTCTCCTGGTCCTGCGTCGGCAGCGGGGTGCCGCGCTCGGCGAGCAGGGCTTCCGTGCGCGCCCCGCAGTAGAAGCCCTGACAGCGCCCGTTCATCACGCGGGTGCGGCGCCGCAGCCCGTCGAGTCCGGCGGGCGGCAGCGGGGAGAGGAAGGCGTCCCTGATCTCGCCCTCGGTCACCCGCTCGCAGAAGCACACGACGCGTCCGTACGCGCTGTCCTTGGCGATGAGCGCGACGTCCTGGTACGGCCGGGTGAACGCCTCGCCCAGGTTGGGCATCGCGGGCGGCCCCGGCAGGTCGGCGCGCGGCTCCAGGGCGAGACCGGCCTCGGCGAGGACCTCCCGTACGTACTCCGCGATGGCGAGCGACGCCGTGAGGCCGGTGGAGCGGATGCCGCCGACCAGCAGATAGCGCTGCCCCGGGTCGGGCTCGATCAGGTAGTCGCCGTGGTCGGCGGCGGCGCGCAGCCCCGCGTACGAGGCGGTCACCTCCTCCTCCAGGAGCGTGGGCATCAGCCGGCCGCCCTTGTCGAGGAGGAACGCGAAGCCGGACTCGGAGGTGCCGGTGTCGGTACGGTCGGTCAGGTCCTCGGCGGTCGGGCCGAGCATGACGTTGCCGTAGATGGTGGGGCTGATCAGCACGCCCTTGCCGACCTTGCTGGGCACCGGCAGCACGATGCGGTCGGCGAGCGGGCGGGCCTGCTTGTCGTAGACGAGGAGTTCGCCGCGGCGCGGGGTGACGGTGAACCGGCGGTGGCCGAAGAGCCCGTCCAGGACATCGGCGCCGAGCCCCGCCGCGTTGACCACCCAGCGGGCGGTGACGGGGCCGCGGGAGGTGAGCAGCGTGGTCGTCGGGCCCGTACCGCCGTGCGCGTCGTCGTCGGCGGCGTTCGCCTCGTACGGATCCCGCCGCACGGACGGGTCCCGCCGTACGGACTCCACCCGGTGGCCGAGGAGCACCCGGGCGCCGCGTGCCTGGGCGTCGGTGGCGAGCGCGAGGGTGGTCGTCCACGTGCAGATGATCGACTCGTCGGGGACGGTGAGGCCGCCCAGCGCGCCGGGGCCGAGCGCCGGGACCTGGCGGTAGACCTCCTCGGCGGTGACGGGTTCGCAGTGCTCGTAACCGTTGGCGACGGCCTTCTCGCGCAGCCCCGGGAGGGCGTCCAGTTCCTCCCGCGTCCAGGCGACGAGGAGCGCGCCGGTGCGTTCGACGGGGATGCCGGTGGCTCCGGCGTACGCGGAGAGCAGGGTGTAGCCGCGCCGGACCAGACGGGATTCGAGGGTGCCGGGCTTGGCGTCGAACCCCGTGTGCAGGATGGCGGTGTTGGCCTTGCTGGTGCCGTCGCCGACGTCGTCGCGGGCGTCGAGCAGCGCGACGGAGAGGGCGTGGCCCGCCAGTTCGCGGGCGATGGCGGAGCCCACGACCCCGGCGCCGATGACGGCGACGTCGTAGAGGGTTTCGGCCGGTGTTCTGCTGTCGTCGGTCATACGGTTCCTCCTGCGGGCCGCGGCGGCGCTGTCGCGTCCACCGCCGCCAGCCAGCGGGCGCGGAAGTCCTGCGCCCGGTCCTCGGACCAGCGGGGTTCGTAGGTGGTGCCGGGCGTCCACTCCGGTACCGCCTGTTCGAGGGTGAGTC
This sequence comes from Streptomyces sp. NPDC059255, assembly GCF_042752355.1. Lineage (NCBI taxonomy): Bacteria > Bacillati > Actinomycetota > Actinomycetes > Kitasatosporales > Streptomycetaceae > Streptomyces > Streptomyces sp. NPDC059255. Next base: position 136,753 of record NZ_JBHYZP010000026.1, on the reverse strand, counting down.
CGGGCTCGATCGCCAGCCGCGCCATCGCCGCCGCGCCGAGCGCCGTGGCGTGCGGCGACGAGTAGACGTCGACCGGCATCCGGGCGAGGTCCGCCTGCGCCTGCATCAGTGTGGCGCACCGGGTGAGTCCGCCGTCCGCGCGCAGCCGGGTCAGCGGGGCGCCCAGGTCGGCGGCGACCAGCCCGGTCACCTCCGCGACCTGGGCGGCGATGCCCTGGAGCACGGCGGTGACGAGGTGTTCCCGCCGGGTCGAGAGTGTCATACCGGTGAGCGACGCCGTGGCATCGGGGCGCCACCAGGGCGCGGCGAGCCCGGCGAGGGCCGGTATGCACAGGACGCCCGCCGCGTCGCTCGCCGCCACCTGGTCGAGATCGGCCGCGTCGGCGACGAAGCCCAGGTCCTGGAGCCAGCGCACCGCGGAAGCCGCGGTGTAGACCTGCCCGTCCACGCAGTACGGGGTCCCGCCGCGCGCCCGCCACGCCACGGACGAGGTGAGTCCCGAGGCGGACCGGAGCGCGGTGTCGCCGGTGTGGGCGAGGAGGAAGGCGCCGGTGCCGTACGTGCACTTGGCGGTGCCCGGGGTGAGGCAGCCCTCCGCGAAGAGCGCGGCCTGCTGGTCGACGATCAGCCCGGCCAGCGGCAGCCGCTGCCCGCCGAACGCGTCCGTCGTACCGACGGTCTCGTCGCACGCGACGATACGGGGCAGTTCCTCCCCGTCGAGCCCGAACAGCGCGGTCAGCTCGGGGTCCCAGTCGACGGCGTCGATGCCGAGCAGCAGCGAGCGGCTCGCGGTCGACGCGTCGGTGACGAAGGCCCCGGTGAGCTGGTGCACCAGCCAGGTGTCGGTGGTGGTGACCACCCCGTCGCGGGTGACGTTCTCGCGCAGCCAGGTCATCTTGGGCGCGGAGAAGTACGGGTCGAGGACCAGCCCCGTACGCCGCGCCACCCACTCCTTGGCGTCGGCGCGCTCCGCGCAGAGCGCCTCCGACCTGCGGTCCTGCCAGACGACGGCCTGCGAGAGGGGCCGGCCGGTGCGCCGGTCCCAGGCGAGGACCGTCTCGCCCTGGTTGGCGAGGGCGACGGCCCGCAGGGGGCGGCCCCCGGCCTGGTCGACGGCGCGCCGGCCGGCTTCCAGGACGGAGGCCAGCAACTGCTCGGGGTCCTGCTCCACGCCGCCACCGGGCAGGTGGACGGGGGTGACGGGCACCTCGGCGACGGCGACGACACCGTCCGCCGGGTCGACGACGAGGGCCTTGGTCCCCGACGTTCCCTGATCGATGGCGAGCACGGTCACAGCGCGTCGGCCTCCGGACGGGGCTCGGTTCCGGCGGCGGGCGCGGCCTTGGTGTCCGGACCGGCGGCCGGCGCGGCCTTGGTGTCCGCGGGCAGTTCGTCGCCGATCAGGCCCTCGCCGTCGAGGCTGGGCTGCTGCACCAGCTTCTCGCGGCGGGTGAACCAGACGGACGCGAAGAGCAGGCCGCCGACGACCAGGGTGGCCAGCGCGTACTGCTGGGCGCCGCGGAAGTCGGACGGGATCATGAAGATGCACAGTTCCAGCACGAGCCAGATCGCCGCGCCCGCCACGACGGGCTTCTCCCACTTGCCGAGCTGGAAGTCGTCGGGGCCGGGCGTGTACGTGCGGCGGGTGAGGATGAAGAGCGTGACCGTCCCCGCGTACAGGATGGCGGGCATCAGCGTGCCCGCGCCGAGGAGTTGCGGCAGCGCGTCGGCGTTGCCGGAGAAGACCGCGACGATGGCGACGGACGCGAGGGCGACCGTCAGCGTGGCCCACGTCGGGCCGCCGGTGGGGCGCGGCACCTGGCTGAGCGTCTCGGAGAACGGCAGCCGTCCGTCACGGGCCATGGAGTGCACGAGGCGGCTGTTGCTCACCATGATGACCAGGCCGCAGGCGAAGATGGCGATGCAGACGACGACCAGCATGGCGGTGGCCACGGCGCTGCCGACGGTCGACTCGATGATGGAGGCGACGGGTGCCGAGTCGGCGGTGAGCGCGGCGACGTTGTCGCCGACGCCCGCGGTGATCACGATGAGGAAGAGCATGCCGATGCCGCCGCTGAGCAGGATGGCGCGGACCATGGCCTGCGGGACGACCTTCTTCGGGTTGTGCGTCTCCTCGGCGAGGTTGGCCGCGGACTCCCAGCCGACGAGGGTGAAGGCGCCGAGCAGCGCGGAGAGCATGAACGGGCCGAGGAAGCCGTAGTAGCCGTCGGCCGGGATCGTGCCGTACGAGCCGAGGTTGCTCCAGTCGCCCTTGCCGAAGAAGAGGACGGCGCCCGCGATCAGCACGGTCAGGCCGACCATGGCGATCACCTCGGCGCCCACCGCCATGTTGTTGACCTTGGTGGTGATGGGCGTGGACCAGATGATCAGCGACATCTGGAGGAGCAGCACGATCACGGTGCCGACGGCGCCGCCGGTCGCGGTGTACGTGATGTCGAGCAGCGGGAAGAGCGCGACCTGGGTGAGCCCGTAGTCGACGGCGACGACGACGATCGCGAGGAACGCGAACGACACCCAGCCGAACCACCAGCCCAGCACGGGCGAGGCGAGCCGGCTGGCCCACTGGTAGCTGTAGCCGGAGATCGGGATACGGCTGGCGAGCATGCCGTACACGAGGGCCACGAGGACCGTGCCGAGGGTGACCAGCGGCCAGGTCCAGATGCCGGCGGGACCGGCCGAGCCCAACACGGTGCCGTACGTCGTGAAGAGGCCGGTGGTGATGGAGATGAAGGAGAAGGCGACGGCGAACGACTCGAAGCGGCTGAGCGTACGGGCGAACTGCGGCTTGTAGCCGGTGGCGTGGCCCGTATCCGGTCCCGGGGCGGTCTCTTTTCCGTCATTTCTTGTGGATGTGCCAGGGGCGGACGGGGAAACCGCCGCGTTTTCCGCCGGTGTGGAAGACTGGGGCACGATCGACTCCTTTGCGTTGATAGGTAGGGATTTCGGTCATGGCCGGATGACGTAGCCGCGTCATCCGGCCACCTTTTCGTTTCCGCTGTCGCGCGTCTCCGCTGTCCCGCGTCGCGAGGCGTTGCGCGTCCCGCGACTACGCGACGACGACCACACCACCCGAGCGTTCCATCCCCGACTCCAGCGTCGAGGAGGGGCGGGCGTCCGTGATCAGGCCGTCGACGTCCTCAAGACCGCAGACACGGTGCGGCGCGACGCGGCCGAACTTGCTGGAGTCCGCGAGGATGTACGAGCGGACGGTGTTGGCGAGCATCAGCCGCCGCGTGGCCACCTCGTCGAGGTGGAAGTCGGTCAGACCGGCCGACGCGTCCACCCCGCCGGAGCCGAGGAACGCCACATCGGCGCGGAGGTCCGCGAAGAACGCCAGCGCCTGCGCGTTCGAGCAGGCGAGATCGCCCGACCGCAGACGGCCGCCGCTGACCAGGACCTCGACATGCGGGCGGCCGGCCAGTTCGGCGGCGACCAGCAGCGAGCAGGTGGCGACGGTGCCACGGTGATCGACGGGGAGGGCGCGGGCGACCTCCACCGCGGTCGTACCGATGTCGATCACCACGGTCTGGCCCGGACGCACCAGCGCCGCCGCGGCGGCGCCGATGGCGGCCTTGGCCTGCCGCTCCATCCCGGACCGTTCGTCGAACGGCGCTTCCTCGCCGAACCCGCCCGCGGTATTGGTCGCCCCGCCGTGCACCCGCACCAGCAGGCCCCGGCGTTCGAGGGTGACCAGGTCCCGCCGGACGGTCTCCTGGGAGACGTCCAGCATGCGGGAGAAGTCCTCCGTGGAGACGATCCGCTGTGCGCGCAACGCCTCACAGATACGGCGATGCCGCTCAGCGGGCAGCACGGCGGATGACCGTTTCTGTGGATTGCTGACCGTTCATGAGGAGGAGTGTGGAGGCTCATATCGGGGCACGTCAAGGGCCGTTCCGCCCAACTGGAGCCTCGTAACCATCACTTAATCAGGCGGCCGCCCAACACGCCCGAACCCACCGGGGGAACGTATCCGGTGGACCGCATAAGACGCACAAGGGGCCGACGGCACAATACCGTCGGCCCCGCCCGAAGTCCCGCCCCGTGCCGGGCTTCAGAGCAGCGCGTCCGCGATCTCCTCCAGCAGCCGGCGCTTCGGGCGGGCGCCGACCATCGACCGTACGGGCTCGCCCGCGCGGAACAGGATGAGCGTCGGCATGGCGAGCACGCCGTACCGGGCCGTGATCACCGGGTTGATGTCCACATCGATCTGTACGACCCTGAGCCGGTCCCGCTCCTCCTCGGCCACGGCGCTCAGCACGGGCGCGAGCTGCCGGCACGGCGGGCACCAGTCGGCCGTGAACTCCACCAGAACGGGCCGGGCGGCGCCCAGCACCTCCGTGTCGAAGTCCGCGTCGGTCACTTCGTCGACCCCTGCGGCCCTGGCACCTGAAGCCTTGATCATTTCCCTGCCCCTTCGTGAGGTGTCCGTCCGTGGTTCAGCGCGTGCGTCAGCTCGCACCCCGGCTCCGGCCCGCCCGGCAGCTCCGCCTCGGCGGCGAGCCCGGCCCGCGCCGCCTCGGCGCGGTCGAGCTGCTCCCCGACCCTGGCCCGTACGGACACGAGCTGGTCGATCAGTCCGTCCAGCTCGGTGAGCTTGCGCCGGTACACGGCGAGCGAGGCGGGGCAGGAGTCCCCGGCCGGATGCCCGGCGCGCAGGCACTCGACGAACGGCCGGGTCTCCTCCAGGTCGAACCCGACGTCCTGGAGCGTCCTGATCTGCCGCAGGAGGCGTAGGTCGGCCTCGTCGTACGCGCGGTAACCGTTCACCGCGCGCCGGGCGGGCAGCAGCCCGCGCGACTCGTAGTACCGCAGGGCCCGGGTGGTCGTCCCGGCCCGCTTCGCCAGCTCACCGATGCGCATGTCGTCGACGGTAATCCTTGACGCCGGCGTCAAGGCAAAGCCCGGAAGGGGCGCCGGAAGGGGCGAAGGGCCCCGAACAATTGACGATCCGCCGGTGTCCCGTTACAAGACGTACTGAGGGCGGACTGAGAGCGCTCTCATTCTGCTCTCGGCCTGCCCTCGATCCCTCGATTCCCTCTCGCGATCTTTCCCCGGCACCATCCGCACCGGAGGTGTTTCCTTGAGAACGAGCCGTACGACCACGACCCCAGGCAGACGCGGGCACCGCACCCCCGTCCTCGCCGCACTCGTCGCCCTCACCCTCGCCCTCGCGGGCTTCGTCGGCGTCACCGGCGCCGGCACCGCGCAGGGCGCCATCCCGCCCGCTCCCGGCTGGAACCTCCAGTGGAGCGACGACTTCGACGGCGCGGCCGGCGCCCCGCCCGCCGCCGCCAACTGGCAGATCGACACCGGCCACAGCTACCCCGGCGGCCCCGCCAACTGGGGCACCGGCGAAGTCCAGAACTACACCGCGAACGCCGGCAACCTCGGCCTCGACGGCAACGGCAACCTCCGCATCACCCCCCTCCGGGACGGCGCGGGCAACTGGACCTCGGCCCGGATCGAGACGCAGCGCGCCGACTTCAAGGCTCCGGCGGGCGGCACGCTCCGCATGGAGGGCCGCATCCAGATGCCGAACGTCACGGGCAACGCCGCGCTCGGCTACTGGCCCGCGTTCTGGGCGCTCGGTTCCCCGTACCGGGGCAACTACTGGAACTGGCCGGGCACCGGCGAGTTCGACATCATGGAGAACGTCAACGGCCTCAACTCGGTCTGGGGCGTGCTGCACTGCGGGGTGAACCCCGGCGGTCCCTGCAACGAGACGACCGGCCTCGGCGCCAACCGGGCCTGCCCCGGGTCGAGCTGCCAGTCCGCGTTCCACACCTACCGCTTCGAGTGGGACCGCTCGGTCACCCCGAACCAGCTGCGCTGGTACGTGGACGACCAGCTCTTCCACTCCGTGGGCCAGAACCAGATGGACGCCGCGACCTGGTCCAGCATGACCGACCACGCGGGGTACTTCATCCTCCTCAACGTGGCCATCGGCGGCGCCTTCCCCAACGCGCTCGGCGGCCAGACACCGACCGCCGCGACCGTCCCCGGCCACCCGATGCTCGTCGACTACGTGGCCGTCTGGACGCGGGGCGGCGGCTCGACCACGCCGCCGCCCACGGACCCGCCGTCCGGCTCCGCCACGCTGTACGCGCGTACGGGCGGCGGCCTGGGCGACTCCACCGGCTCGGCCGCGACGGCCACGATCGCCTCGGCGGGCGGCGCCAACCACGACGGCACGGTGACCGATCCGCAGGTCTTCACCTCCGGCGCCATCACCCGGGCGTACAACGGCGGCGCCACCCAGTTCGACCTCTTCGTGGACGCGGGCACGTCGGTCGCCAACGGCCAGCAGGTCCGGGTGAGTTACGACCGTACGGGCGACGGCACCTGGGACCGCACCGAGACGTACCAGTACTTCGCCACCGATCCCGTCGCGGGGTACGAGCACTACACCCAGGCGAGAGGACTCAAGTCGGCCACCGGAAGCCACGGCGACCTCGTCAACGGCAAGGTCCGCGTCGAGGTCTGGAACGCCATCGGCAACGGAACGAGCACCCTCGGCATCGGCAACCAGTCAGTGGTACGGATCCCGTTCGGCTGAGCCCGGGGCCGCGTACGCCGAGGCGGTGAGCTGCCCCCTGTACAGCTCACTCCCCCGGCGTCCGCCGCCCCTCCGCCCGGCGGGCCGCCGGGGCATGACATCGAGGATGCCCGGCCGCAGCCCTGCTGTGTTCGCATTCCGTGCACGGTTCTTTGACACTGCGTCTACCGGCGTCCTCATCTCAGGACGCCGCCGGGTACACCCGCGTGACCTTGCCCTTGCTGTCCGCCTCCAGCCGCCCGCCGCCGTACGCGTTCGACAGGTAGAGCGTCAGACCGGTGGAGGAGCCGAGGAGCGCGTTCGGCGGCTTGGCCAGGAGATAGCGCGAGGTCGGCTGCTCCACGTTCAGGTCCTTCTCCGCCCTCTTCAGCAGCGCGGGGATCGCGTCCCAGTCGAACGCGTCCATGCTGAACGGCAGTTGACCGCCTATGAGCGTCCCACCGGCCGGGCCCTTGGTCACGCCCTCGCCCGCGCGGTACGTGTACATGTCGTACCGCTTGTCGCTGCCCTTGACCATGCCCTGCACGGTGATGAAGTCCGGGTACACGGAGAAGCTGCCCACCTGATCGGTGCCCATCTCCGCCTTGAACGCCTTGACCGCCGCACGGACACCGGCCGGGGTCAGCAGGTCCTTCGCCTTCTCCGGTTTCTCCCCCCGCGCGGAACCCGCCGAAGCGGACGCGTCCGCCGACCGCGAGGCCCCGGGCTCCCCGGACGAGCCGGGTGCGTTCCACAACCTGGAGACGTCGTCGATGCCGGGCAGCTGCGTCCAGAGCAGCACGCCCGCCAGCGCCGTACCGAGGAGCGAGGCGCCGACCGCGACCCGCCGCCCCGCCCGCGACCGCACACCGCCGGGAGCGGTCCCCGGCGGAACGGCGTCCTGGGGCGTGGTCCGGGGCGGGCTCAGGTGGTACGACGTGGTGGCGGACGCCCCGGAACCGGCTCCCCCCGGCACCGCCGACGCCTCGGCCGGGGCGGGGGCCGGTGCCGGAGCCGGTGGCGCCGTCCCGCCCGCCACGGCGGCGAGCATGCCGTCCACGGTCTCCGCGTCCGGCCGCTCGGCCGGATCCCGTACGAGCACGGCGTTGAGCACGCCGGTCAGCGGCCCGGCCTTGGCGGGCGGGGGCAGGGGCTCGCTGAGCACGGCGGCGAGCGTGGCCAGCGTCGAGCCCCTCCGCAGCGGATGCCGGCCCTCCACGGCCACGTACAGCATCATCGCCAGCGACCACAGGTCGGAGCCGGGACCGCCGTCGTCCCCGCTGATCCGCTCGGGGGCCATGTAGTCGGGTGTGCCGATGATGGACCCGGTCGGGGTCAGCGCGGTCGCCTCACGGATGGCGGCGATACCGAAGTCGGTGAGGACGGGGCGCCCGTCCGGCCGCAGCAGTACGTTCGGGGGCTTCACGTCCCGGTGCTGGATGCCCGCACCGTGCGCCGCCCGCAGCGCGGCCAGCACCTCCCGCCCCAGCCCGGCCGCCTCGACGGGGTCCATCGGCCCCCGGGCCAGCCGATCGTGCAGCGTCCCGCCGGTCACCAGCTCCATCACGAGCCACGGGTAGGGGTGTTCGGCGCCGTCCACGACATGGTGGATGGTCACGACGTTGGGATGGTCGACCCGCGCCAGGGCACGCGCCTCCCGCAACACCCGGGCCCGCAGCAGCCGCGCGGCCTCCGGGTCGTACTCGGCGAGATCCGGATCGAGCGGCCGCACCTCCTTCAGCGCGACGGCCCGGTCCAGCACCAGATCCCGCGCCCGCCACACCGTCCCCATCCCGCCCCCACCGAGCCGCGCCTCCAACTCGAACCGCCCGTCGATGACCCGTCTGCCGCTCACCCCGTCGCTCATGGCGGGGAGCATACGAGACACGGGTGTCCGGCCGGGTGGGGGTTGCAGGGTTGGACGAACGCGGGGCCGTGGGGGTCCTTGGAGTCGCGTACGGCCATGGCGCCACCGGGGAGGCGGGCGCCTTCGACGGGCGGTTTCCTGTTCCTGCAGACCAAGCCCGTGTGATGTCCCTGGTCAAAAAGATCTCGGATCTGTCGGGCAGGCGACCTACGCTGGGCCCCGTCCGCACTATCGGGGAGAAGCATGACAAGCAGGTTCACCGAGTTGACCGTTGACTGCCATGACCCGGAGAGGCTCGCGGCCTTCTGGTGCGAGGTCCTGGACTTCACGGTGATCGACCGGAGCGAGGGCAAGGTCGAGATCAGCTCCTGGGTGCCGACCGTCGAGGATGTCCGGGCCCGCCAGATGCCGCCCACCCTGGTGTTCATCCGCGTGCCCGAGGGCAAGACCGTCAAGAACCGGCTTCATCTCGACATCAGCCCGATCGACGGCAGCACCGAGGACGAGGTGACCAGATTGCTCGGTCTCGGCGCTCTCAAGGTGGACGTGGGTCAAGGCCCGGAACGGAGCTGGGTGGTCATGGCCGACCCCGAGGGCAACGAGTTCGACGTCCTGCGCACCTTGGCAGCGCAGAAGTAGGGCCTGTCGTCCGGATCATGTCGGGCTCGTCGCCGACGAGCTACGGCCCTCGGGGCGGGCCGTGGTGTTTTCGGCATGCTCGCGACACCGTCCGCGACGGAACGTTCGGCGGCCGGTGAGCGTCTCATCGGGTGTGATGGATCTTCCTGTGAACACACCCCCCGTCGACACCCAGGACGAGCACGAGGACGAGCGAGTGCGGTCCGGCCCGCTGTGGCGCCATGCGCTGTGGGCGACGCTCGTCACCGCCGCCGGAGTGACGCTGGGGTGGTTGGGCGCCCTGTTCCGCATTGGCCCGGAGGAGTACGGCCTGCCGCCCGCCGCGCCAGGAGCGCTCTGGCCCTATCTGCTCGCCTGGGCCGTCATCGGCCTGGGGCTGGGCGCCATCCTGCGGTTCGTGGCGGCCAAGGTGCCGGTCTACTCCCCGTCGGAGGTCCTCCTCGGCACCGTCATGATCGGCACCCGGCTGTCCCTGGGCTGGCGGCCGGAGCCCCTCGAAGTCGCGGGCCTGGCCGCGGCCGCGCTGCTCCTGGTGGCCTTCTGGTGCGCCGTCGCACTGCGCGGGGCGGCCGTCGTGCGACGGTCCCAGGACGCTTCCGGGGACGCCTAGGCCGGTTCGCTCGGATCACTTCCGCCGGCCGAGGTTGTCGTTGATGATGTCCATGTGACTCACCGCATCAGCGCCCTGATCTCGGCCTTTGGCGTCCTTGCCAGCGTGATGCTGCTCGTTCTCGCCGTTCGTGAGTACCGCTCCGGGGCCTCGTTTCTCTGGCTCGTGGCTGGATCCGTGATCTTCCTCGGCGCTACGTACACGCTCATGCGGGACGCGCGGCGGCTCCGCACCGGGCCGACCGCCTGACGGGCGTTCGGCGAGGCGCAGCGCGGCGGCTTCGTCACCGCCTCGATCGACCCGCAGGATGTGCTCGGGCTGGTCATCTCCATGGTGCTGACCTGGTCGTCCGTCGGCCTGTCCGGCGCCGCCACGGAGGACGCGACACCCGCCGAGCACGCACGCCGCCGGGAGGCGCCGGCCTCGGTGGTGTCGCGGGCCATTCTCGTGTGACGGCGCGGAAGGAAGACAGCGCGGCGGTACGCGTAAGCCGGTCAGCCGGTCTCGCCGTGCGGGGTGATGACCGTCATGCCCGTGGTCGAGGCGTCGCTCAGCGCCGCGAGGGCGGCCGGGGCCGCGTCCAGCGGGATGGTGGTGGACACCAGCAGGTCGGGGCGGAGCGTGCCCGCGGCGATCTGGCGCATCATCTCGGGGTAGGCGTGGGCGGCCATGCCGTGGCTGCCGAGGAGTTCGAGTTCGCGGGCGACGACGCGGGCCATCGGTACGGGCGTACGGTCCGCCGCGAGCAGGCCGACCTGGACGTGCCGGCCCCGGGTCCGCAGGCTCTCGACGGACGCCGCGCAGGTCACCGGTGAGCCGAGCGTGTCGAGGGAGAGGTGTGCGCCGCCGCCCGTGGCCGCCCGTACCGCCGCCGCGGCGTCGGGCTCCGTACCGGCGTCCACGCACACGGCCGCGCCGAGGCTCCTGGCCAGTTCCAGCGCGCCCGGGGCGACATCGACCGCGACGACGCGGGCGCCCGCCGCCACCGCGATCATGACGGCGGAGAGGCCGACGCCACCGCAGCCGTGGACCGCGACCCACTCGCCGGGGCGGGCGCGGCCCTGCGGGACGACGGCGCGGTAGGCGGTGGCGAAGCGGCAGCCCAGGGCGGCGGCCGTGGTGAACGGCATGGTGTCGGGAACGGCGACGAGGTTGGTGTCCGCGCGGGGCACGGCGACGTACTCCGCGAACGACCCCCGATAGGTGAACCCCGGCTGCTCCTGGCGTTCGCAGACCTGCTGGTCACCGGCGGCGCACGCGGCGCACGTACCGCAGGCGCAGACGAAGGGGACGGTGACCCGGTCCCCCACCCGCCAGTTCGTGACGCCCCGGCCCACGGCCGCCACCCGCCCGGCCAGCTCATGGCCGGGTACGTGGGGCAGGGCGATCCCGTCGTCGTGGCCCATCCAGCCGTGCCAGTCGCTGCGGCACAGGCCGGTCGCCTCGACCCGTACGACCACCCCGGCGGGGGCGGGCTCCGGGTCGGGTACGTCCCGTACCTCCGGCAGCCGCCCGAACTCCTCGAACACCACGGCCCGCACGCGCACCACTCACCTTTCCTGTCTCGTCTCACGTCGGGCGCCCAGTGGACGGCACTCGCCCGCGCTGTCTAAGGTGCCCGTATGTCCAGCCCCGAGGCGTCAAGACTCTAGCCACCGGCCGTCCGGTGGCGAGTTCGCGGGTGACCGGCCGTGGTGCCGGCACTTCTCCATGTACCCACGCGTACAGGCGCTTTCGCGACTCCCGCACCTTCACACTTCACCGGATCCGCCGGGCCCATGCGCATCTGCCGTTCGTCGGCCGGTGCGCCATGACGCGCGTCATTTCCGCGCATTCCATGCATTCCATGATGTGGTGACGGAGTCCTGCTGTGCCTTTTGCTCTTCATCTGCTCGGACTGGCGGTCTTCGCCCAGGGCACGTCCGAGTTCATGCTCGCCGGCCTCGGGCCGGACATCGCGCGCGACCTACAGGTGTCCATTCCGGCCGCCGGGGCCCTGACCTCGGCGTTCGCCGTGGGCATGGTGGTCGGCGCGCCGTTGATGGCGCTGGCGGGCCGGCGCTGGTCGCAGCGTCGCGCGCTGCTGCTCTTCCTGGTGACGTTCCTCGTGGTCCATGTCGTCGGGGCGGTCACCACGAGCTACCCGGTGCTGCTCGGCACGCGCTTCGTCGGGGCGCTGGCCAATGCCGGGTTTCTGGCGGTGGCGTTGGTGACGGCGGTCGGGATGGTCGACCGTACGGCGAAGGGCCGGGCCACCTCCACGCTGCTCGGGGGTGTGACCATGGCGTGTGTCGTGGGCGTGCCCGCGGGCGCGGTGCTGGGGCAGGTCTGGGGGTGGCGTTCGGCGTTCTGGGCGGTGGCCCTGGTGTCGGTGCCCGCCGTCTTCGCGATCCTGCGGGCCGTACCGGCCGGTGCGGGTACGGGCGTTGGTGCGGGTACGGGCGTTGGTGCCGGTACGGGGGTCGGTGCGGCGGATGAGCTGCGGTCGCTGCGCGCACCGCGGCTGCTGGTGACCCTCGTGCTGGGCGCCCTGGTGAACGGGGCGACCTTCTGCACGTTCACCTATCTGTCGCCCCTGGTCACCACCGTGACCGGGCTCGGCGCGGGGTGGGTGCCCGTGGTGCTGGCACTGTTCGGGGTGGGCTCGTTCGCCGGGGTCACCGCCGGGGGCCGGATCGCCGACGTACGCCCCGTCCCGCTGCTGGTGTACGGGGGCCTCGCGCTGGCGCTCGGCTGGATGCTCCTCGCGGTGACGGCGGGGAGCCCGGTGGCGGCGACGGTGCTCGTCCTCGTCCAGGGTGCCCTGTCGTTCGCGGTCGGCTCCACCCTGATCTCGCAGGTGATGTACGCCGCGACGGGTGCGCCCACCCTGGCGGGCGGGTTCGCGACCGCGGCCCTCAACGTGGGTGCCGCCGCGGGTCCTTGGTGCGGCGGGCTCGCCATCGCGGCGGGGCACGGGTTCCGCGCGCCGGTGTGGGTGAGCGCGGCGCTGGTGGTCCTGGCGCTCGCCACCGCGGGAGTGGCGGCGACCGCGGCAACGGTCATGGCGCGCCGGGAGTATGTCTGACGTCCCCCGCGTGCCGGGTGGCGGGTGCCGTGCCGTACCGCCGAGCGTGGTGGTACGGCACGGCGCTCCCGCCCCACCCCGCCCCGCCCCGCCTCGCCGGACCGTCAGACGGGCAGGCGGCGGACCTTGAGGGCGTTGTCCGTGCGGGTGATCTGCCGGCCGTCACGGTCGGTCTGGTGGCGTTCGTGTTCCTCGCTCAGCAGCACCTCCCAGTCGCCCTCCGGGAGTTCGAGGGAGGCCAGGACCTCCTCGGTGGTGGGGAGTCGCAGGTCCGTCGGCTCGTGATGGCCCGCGTGGCCGACGATCAGGAGGGTGCCGCCCGGGACCACGGCCGCCGCGGCGGTCCGCAGGATCCGTTCGCGCGGGAAGCTCTCGGTGGGCGCGTGCAGGAAGTGGGCCGAGACGAGGTCGAAGCCGCCCGTCGGGAACGTCGCCGTGAGGTCGTGCCACTGGCAGTCGACCCGGTCGGCCACCCCCGCCTCCCGCGCGTGCCGGGCCGCGCGGCCCAGGGCGACGCGGGAGATGTCGGTGGCCGTGACCCGCCAGCCGCGTTCGGCGAGCCAGACCGCGTCGGCCCCCTCGCCGCAGCCCAGGTCGAGAGCGCGGCCGGGCGTCAGGCCGGTGGTTTCGCGGACCAGGACGGTGTTGGGCTCACCGCTCCAGATCCGCTCGCTCATCTCGTAACGTTCGTCCCAGAACTCCTCGTGCGACGCGCCCGGGGCGATGGTCCGGTGATCGCTCATGCGACAACTCCCTTGGTTACCTGGCGGGCGGCCACCGCGCGGGCCGTCTCTTCTTCGATCAGGTCGGCGTTGATCATCGACGCGGCGCGTACGCCCGCCGCCGCGGCCCCGATGACGACCTCCGCCAGGTTGGTGACGTTGCCCGCCACCCACACCCCGGGAACCGCGGTCGCGCCGGACGGGTCGGCCGGTACGGCGCTGCCGACGACGTGTCCGGCCATCTCCTGGTCGACGGCTTCCAGGCCGAGCCCCGCGAGGAAGTCCGCGCGGGCGGTGAAGCGCGGCCCGGCGACGAGGGCGTGGCGGGGGATCACCCGGCCGCCGGCCAGGGTCACGCCGGTGAGCCGGTCGGCGGTCACCTCCACGCCCGTCACCTCGCCCTCCACCACGGCGATGCCCCGGGCCGCGAGCTTCTCGTACTCCTCGTCGGAGGGCTCGGGCCCCGTGTGGGTGAACAGGGTCACGTCGTCGCTCCACTGACGCCACATCAGCGCCTGGTGCACGGCGAGCGGGCCGGTCGCCAGGATGCCGATCGGCTCGTCGCGGACCTCCCAGCCGTGGCAGTACGGACAGTGCAGGACCTCGCGCCCCCAGCGCTCGGCGAGCCCCGGTACCGGCGGCAGTTCGTCCACCAGGCCGGTGGTCACCAGCAGCCGGTCCGCCTCGACCGCGGTGCCGTCGGTGAGGACGACGCGGAAGCCTCCGACGGAGGACGGGGTGGCCTGCGACGTGGCGGCCGACGGAGCCGGAGCCGGCAGGCGTTCCGCCGTGGCCACCTCGCCGGTCAGGATCTCGGCGCCGTACCCCGTCGCCTCCTCGCGGCCCAGTGCCAGCAGCCGCGCCGGGTCCGTCCCCTCCCGGCCCAGGTAGTTGTGGATGTGGGCCGCCGGTGCGTTGCGCGGGTGCCCCGAGTCGATCACCAGCACCGAGCGGCGGGCCCGGGCCAGGGTCAGCGCGCCGCTGAGGCCCGCGGCGCCGCCGCCGATGATCACGACCTCGTACCGTCGCGCCCGCCCGGGCCGTTCGGGCCTGCCCGTCCGTCCTTGCGGCTCGGTCACTTCCGGCTCGGTCACTTGTGGCTCAGTCATGTGCAGTACCTCCGTTCACCGGAGATGGTCCGACCGTACCGGAGCATTCGGCAAACACTCTTGCCGATAGCGCAAAAACCGACGAAACCGCCGTGGCCATTTCCCCCATAGCAGGCATATACGCGAAACGGGGAGGTACGTATCCCTCGTTGATCTTCCGCCCCGCATCCTCCGTCCCGCGGAGCATGCCACCGACCGACCCCGCGCTGGAGTACGTGATGACCGAGACCGGTACGACCCCCACCTGCCCGTTCGACTTCAGCGAGGGCCTGGAGTTCGATCCGTCGCTCGCGGAGCTGATGAGCCGGGGATCCGTCACCCGGATCCGGCTGCCGTACGGCGACGACGACGCCTGGCTCGTCACCGACTTCGACGGGGTACGGCGGGTGACGACCGACCAGCGGTTCAGCCGCGCGGGCATCATGGAGCACGACTACCCGCGGATGACCCCGGAGCCGATCGTCTCCGCCGAGTCGATCAACGTGCTGGACCCGCCGCGTTCCACCCGGTTGCGCCGACTGGCCTCGCAGGCGTTCACCAAGGGGCATGTGGACCGGATGCGGCCCGCCGTCGAGGGCGTCGTGGCCGGACTGCTCGACGCCATGGCCGAGCAGGGTCCGCCCGCCGATCTGGTGAGCCATCTGTCGGACCGGCTTCCGCAGGAGACCATCTGCGCCCTGCTCGGCATCGCGCCGCCCGACCGGCCGGCCATGCAGCGTTACGCCCATCAGCTGCTGTCGACGGCCCCGGAGGCGCGGCAGGCCGCCGCCACCGCCAAGAAGGAGCTGCGCGCGTACTTCGGCGGCCTGGTCGCCGAGCGGCGGCGCGCCCCGGGGGACGACCTGATCAGCACACTGGCCGCAGCGAAGGAGGGCGAGGACGTCTTCGACGACCAGGATCTGGCGGTCATGTCACTCACCCTGATGCTGAGCGGACACGACACGGCGACCTGCCAGATCAGCGACATCGCGTTCCTGCTGCTCACCCGCCCCGAGCTGATGGAGCGGGCGCGCGGCGGCGCGGAGAGCCTGTCCCGGCTGCTGGACGAGCTGCTGCGCTACATCCCGTTCCGCAAGGGCGTCGGCATTCCGCGCGTCGCGCTGGAGGACGTGGAACTGGGCGGGGTGACGATCCGGGCGGGCGACTTCGTCCATGTCTCGTACCTGACGGCGAACCGCGATCCGGAGCGGTTCGCGGAGCCGGACGTCATCGACCCGGACCGCCCGGCGACCCCGCACATGACGTTCGGCTGGGGCGGCCACCGGTGTATCGCCGCTCCCCTGGCCACGGCCGAGCTGGAGGCGGCGTTCGGCGGGCTGCTGGCGCGCTTCCCGGAGCTGCGGCTGGCCGTGCCGGCCGAGGACCTGACCTGGGACACGGACACCATCCGGCGCTTCCCGCACGCGCTGCCGGTGGCCTGGTAGCGGACGCCGGGGTAGCCCGGCCCCGGGGCAGCGGACCCCTGGGGCAGCGGACGCCGGGGCCGGGCTACCCGCGCTCCCTGAGTGAACGAAGGATCAACTCCAGCCCGTAGTCGAAGCGTTCGTCGAACGTCGCGGCGGCCAGATGGACCGCCGAACGGCTCAGCTCCGGGTACGCGCCGGTGGCGAGCGCCCGCGCGAGACCGGCGGTGGACGCGTCCGCCGCCGCCTGCTCCTCCTGCGTCAGCCCGAGCACGTAGTAGACGAGGGTGAAGCAGGCCCACGCCGCGTCACGCTCCGCGAGCCCGCCCGCGCGCAGAGCCTCGACCAGCGCCTCCGCACAGCTCAGCGTCGCGGGCTCGGCGGCGTACGTGCCCGCCACGATCGCGGCCCCGTCGCGGTGGGCGAGCAGCGCGCGGCGGTAGCGGACGGCCAGCTCGCGGGCCTGGTCGTCCCAGGCTTCCGGCAGCCCGTCCAGGGACATCCCGCCGACGATCGCGTCGGCCATCAGCTCCAGCAGCCCGGCCTTGGTCTTGACGTGCCAGAGCACGGTGTTCATCCGGACGCCCAGCCGGTCGGCGACGGCGCGTACCGACACGGCGTCCGCGCCCCGCTCCGCCAGCAGATCCAGCGCCGCGCGCGCCACGGCGGCGCGGTCGAGCCGGGTCCCGCAGGGGCGGTCCGCTTGCTTTTTGGTCACTGACCAAGTCTACTCATCCGAGAGGCATTGGTCAGTGACCAAGAGAGGAACGGAATCATGGAACAGGTCATCGTCGTCGGCGGCGGCCCGGTCGGGCTCTGGCTGGCGGCGGAACTGCGGCTCGGCGGCGTGTCCGTCACCGTCCTGGAGGCGCGGGCGGCCAGGGGGCCGCACTCCAGGGCGCTCACCGTCCATCCGCGCACCATCGAGAACCTGGCCTTCCGCGGGGCGGCGGAGCCGTTTCTCGCGGAGGGCTTACGGATCCCCCGCGGACACTTCGCCGGGCTGAGGGAGCTGATGGACTTCGCGGTGCTGGACACGCCGTTCCCGTTCACCCTCGCCCTCCCCCAGACCCGTACGGAGGAACTGCTGGAGGCACACGCACAGGCGGCCGGCGTACGGATCCTGCGCGGGCACCGGGTGACCGGGCTCTCCCAGGACGCGGACGCGGACGCAGACGCGGGCGCGGACGCAGGAGACGGGGCCGGGGCCGACTCCGGGTCCGGGTCCGGCCCGGTGACGGTGCGGGTCGAGGGGCCCGACGGCCCCTACGTCCTGGAGGCCGCGTACGTCGTCGGCTGCGACGGAACCCGCAGCGCGGTGCGCGCGGCCGCGGGCATCGGCTTCCCCGGCACCGACGCGACCGTCCGGGCGTGGCTCGGCGACGTCGTGGTCGACGACCCGCCCGCCGAGCCCGCGCTGAGCGCGTCGGGCCCCCGGGGCGCCCTGCTCGCCGTTCGGCTCCCCGGTGGCCTGTACCGCTTCGTCGGCACCACCCCGGAGGACGTCGGGACCGGGCCGGCCGGGGCGCCGACCCTGGCGGAGCTGCGCGCCAAGGTCACGCGGATCACCGGCCGGGACTTCGGCATGCGCGACCCGGTCTGGCTCTCGCGGTTCGACAACGCGACCCGGCAGGCCGCGCGCTACCGCTCGGGACGGGTACTGCTCGCGGGCGACGCCGCGCACATGCACTTCCCGGCCGGCGGCGTCGGGCTCAACGTGGGCATCCAGGACGCCACCAACCTGGGGTGGAAGCTGGCCGTGGTCGTCCGGGGCGCGGCGCCCGCGACCCTGCTGGACAGTTACCACGACGAGCGCCATCCGGTCGGGGCCGAACTGCTGGAGAGCACACGGGCGCAGACCGCCCTCATGACGGCCTTCTCGACCGAGGGACAGGCGCTGCGCGCGTTCCTGGGCGGGCGGATCGCGTCCGTACCGGCCTTCTCCAAGGATCTCGCCGAGCGGCTGTCCGGGCTGGCCGTGGCCTATCCGCCCGCGCCGGGCGAGGCCGTACACCCGCTGACCGGGCGGCGCGCCCCCGACCTCGAACTGGAACTGGAGGTGGAGGTGGAGGTGGAGGTGGAGGTGGACCGTACAGACGCAGACGCCGACGGCCAGTCCAGCCTGTTCCGTCTGCTGCGCGACGGCCGGCATGTCCTGCTCGACCTCGCGGGCACGGGCCCCGGCACCAACCCCGGCACCGGCTCACTCGCCGCGTACGGCCCGGCCCTGCCGCCCGGCACCGCCGTGTACCGCGCCCGGCTCACCTCCGGCCGCCCCGGCTGGTCCGGGCTGCGCGCCGTGCTCGTCCGCCCCGACGGCCATGTGGCCTGGGCGGCCGACGCCGACGCAGACACCACCCCGGTCACGGCCGGGTGAACAGCCGACCGGCCCGTACGGAAGGCGTCTCCGTACGGGCCGGTCATTCGCTCGGCCGGGGTCGGTGGGGCGTGGGGGGTGCCCCCGGCCGTGGTACCTCGCGGCTCCTCGTGGTGCTACCGGGCGGGGGTCAGACGCCCGCCTTCTCGCCGTCGCGCGGCGCCGCCGGAGCGGACTTCTCCGGCGCGGTGTCGGCCGGAGCGTCGTCCCCGTGGCCGCCGCCGTGGCCGTCGTCCACCAGGGTCTTCTCGTCGAAGGGCCGGTTGCCCGCCAGTACCTGGGCGACCTGCTCCTGGTCGATCTCCTTCGTCCACGTACCGATCAGTACCGTGGCGACCGCGTTGCCCGCGAAGTTCGTCATCGCGCGCGCCTCGCTCATGAAGCGGTCGATGCCGACGATCAGGCCGACACCGTCGACCAGCTCGGGGCGGTGCGACTGGAGCCCGCCGGCCAGCGTCGCCAGACCCGCTCCGGTGACGCCCGCCGCGCCCTTCGACGCGATGATCATGAAGAGCAGGAGTGAGACCTGCTCCCCGATCGACAGCGGGTTGCCCATCGCCTCGGCGATGAAGAGCGAGGACATCGTCAGGTAGATGGCGGTGCCGTCGAGGTTGAAGGAGTAGCCGGTCGGCACGGTGATACCGACGACGGGCTTGCTGACACCCAGGTGCTCCATCTTCGCGATGAGGCGCGGCAGCGCCGACTCGGAGGAGGAGGTGGAGAGGATCAGCAGGAACTCGCGGCCCAGGTACTTCAGCAGCGAGAAGATGTTCATGCCCGCGACCAGGCGCAGCAGCGCGCCGAGGACCAGGAAGACGAAGAGCGCGCAGGTGACGTAGAAGCCGATCATGATCATCGCGAGCGACTTCAGGGCGTCCAGGCCCGTCTCGCCGACCACGGCGGCGATGGCGCCGAAGGCACCGACCGGCGCGGCCCACATGATCATGGCGAGGATCCGGAAGACCAGGCGCTGGATGTGCCCGATCCCGCGCAGGATCGGCTCGCCCGACTTGCCCATCGCCTGGATCGCGAAGCCCGCGAGCAGGGCGATCAGCAGGGTCTGGAGGACGGAGCCCTCCGTGAAGGACGAGACCATCGTCTTCGGGATGATCCCGAGGAGGAAGTCCACCGTGGACTCGCTGGCGCCTTCGGCCTGCGCGGCGCCCGCGCCCTTGTTGGCCTCCGTGATGTGCAGGCCCGCACCGGGCTGCAGGATGTTGCCGACGATCAGGCCGATGGCGAGCGCGGCGGTCGACATCACCATGAAGTAGCCGAGGGCGAGCCCGCCGACCGCGCCGACCTTGGCGGCCTTCCTGACCGATCCGACCCCCAGCACGATGGTGCAGAAGATGACCGGCGAGATCATCATCTTGATGAGGTTGACGAAACCGGTTCCGAGCGGCTTCAGCTCGACGGCCACCCCGGGAGCCGCGAAGCCCACCGTGATACCGAGCAGTACGGCTGCGATCACCGCTATGTACAGATAGTGGGTACGGTCCCGCTTTGCTGCGGCCACGGGTCCTCCTTGACTCGTCCCTGCGCCCCCGTCCCTGTCCCGGGGGTCCCGGTGACTATCCACCACCGTGTGACACCGGTCACCCTTACGTTCATTTCGTTCATATGAATCAGGCCAGGCATTCTTGTTTCATGCATCTGCCCCGCCCCCGCAGTCTCGCCGCGCAGCTCTTCGCGATGCAGGTCGTCCTGGTCGCGGCCGTCGTCGTGGGGTGCTCGTTCTTCGCGTACGTGACCAGCCGTACCCACGCGGACGAGACCGCACGCAAGCAGGTTCTGGCCACCGCGCACGCGCTGGCCGACTCGCCGTCCGTGCGGGAGGCCATCCGTACGCCGGATCCGAGCACCGCGCTCCAGCCGTACGCGGAGCGGGTCCGGCGCGACACCGGCATCGACTTCATCACGATCATGAACCCGCAGGGCATCCGCTGGACGCACCCCGACCCGGGCCAGATCGGCCAGCGCTTCCTGGGCCGTACGGCGCCCGCGCTGCGCGGCCGGGCGTTCACGGAGACCTACACGGGCACGCTGGGCCCCTCCATGCGGGCGGTGGTCCCGGTCCGGGACGGCGGACGGATCACCGGCCTGGTCAGCGTCGGGATCACCGTGCAGCGGATCTCCAGCGAGGTGACCCAGCAGGTCAAGGTGCTGGCGCTGGCGGCGGGCGCGGCGCTGGCGCTGGGCGGGCTCGGTACGTACGTGATCAACGCGCGGCTGCGGCGGCACACCCATGGCATGAACGCGGCGGAACTGAGCGCGATGCACGACTACCACCAGGCGGCGCTGCACGCGGTGCGCGAGGGGCTGCTGATGCTGGACGGCGCGCGCCGGATCGCATTGGTGAACGACGGCGGGCGGGAGCTGCTGGGGCTCGACGAGTCCGCCGTGGGGCGCCCCGTCGCGGAGCTGGGGCTGCCCGCGCCGCTGACGGGCGCGCTGCTCGCCTCGGAGCCGCGGGTGGACGAGGTGCACATGACCGCCGACCGGATCGTGGTCGTCAACACGCGTCCGGTGGTCGGCGGGGAGCAGCGCGGTACGGTGATCACCTTGCGCGATCACACGGAACTCCAGGCGCTGTCGGGTGAGCTGGACTCGGAGCGCGGGTTCACCCAGGCACTGCGCTCGCAGGCGCACGAGGCGGCCAACCGGCTGCACACGGTGGTCTCGCTGATCGAGCTGGGACGGGTGGAGCAGGCGGTGGAGTTCGCCACGGCGGAGCTGGAGCTGGCTCAGGAGCTGACGGACAAGGTGGTGGGCGCGGTCGCCGAGCCGGTGCTCGCCGCGCTGCTGCTGGGCAAGGCCGCGCAGGCCAACGAGCGGGGCGTGGAGCTGGTGCTCGCCGAGGACAGCCGGATCGACGACGGGGTGCTGCCGCCGACGCTGCCGGCCCGTGACCTGGTGACCATCCTGGGCAATCTGATCGACAACGCGGTGGACGCGGCGCAGGGCGCCGAGGGCGCACGGGTGACGGTGACGGCACTGGTCGACGCGGCGGCCGGCGAGCTGCTGCTCGGGGTGCGCGACACCGGGGCGGGGGTCGATCCGGACGACCGGGACGAGGTGTTCCTGCGCGGCTGGTCCACGCGCGGCCCCGGGCGCGGGCTGGGGCTCGGCCTCGTACGGCAGGCGGTGCACCGCGCGCGCGGGACGGTGGAGCTGACGCGGGGCGCGGAGGGCGGCGCGGAGTTCACCGTACGGCTGCCGCTGGGGCCGCGGCCGGACCGTACGGGCGCGTCGAAGGCAGCCCCTTCCGCCGCTCCCGGCGGGCCCGGAGCCCCCGGCGCCCCCGCCGCTCCCGGCGCCCCCACGGAGGTGCCCCGGTGAGTGCCATGAGCCCCCCGGGTGCGGCGGGCCCGCTGATCCGGGTGCTGGTCGTCGAGGACGACCCGGTCGCCGCCGACGCGCACCAGCTCTACGTGGGCCGCGTACCCGGCTTCTCCGTCGCGGGCGTCGCCCACTCGCGCTCCGAGGCGGGCCGGCTGCTGGACCGTACGGAGATCGATCTGATCCTGCTGGATCTGTACCTCCCCGACGGGCACGGCCTCCAGCTGCTGCGCAGCCTGCGCGCCGCCGGGCACCACGCGGATGTCATCGCGGTCACCTCGGCCCGCGATCTCACGGTGGTGCGGGAGGGCGTCTCCCTCGGTGTCGTCCAGTACGTCCTGAAGCCCTTCACGTTCGCGACGCTGCGTGACCGGCTGACCCGTTACGCCGAGTTCCGCGCGGCGGCGGGCGAGGCCAGCGGCCAGGAGGAGGTGGACCGGGCGCTGGGCGCGCTGCGGGCGCCGCAGCCGTCCTCGCTGCCGAAGGGTCTGAGCGCGCCGACGCTGGAGGCGGTGACCCGTACGCTCCGCGCCTCCGCGACCGGTCTGACCGCCAGCGAGATGGGCACCGAGGTGGGCATCTCGCGGATCACCGCGCGCCGCTATCTGGAACACCTGGTGACCAACGGGCGGGCGGTGCGCAGCCCGCAGTACGGACAGGTCGGGCGGCCCGAACTCCAGTACCGCTGGCTGTCCGCGGCCCACTGAGCGGGAGGTCACACCGAGCGTCACGCCGGGGGCCGCGCGGGAGGTCACACCGGGGGCCGCTCCGGGCATCACGCCGGGTGTCACGCCGGGGGGAGCCAACTAATGGCCCCTGCACGGGGATTGACCTTGCGATTGGGCCGGTCCTACGGTCGCCGGGCAGCCCCCCGCGGCTTGGACCGACCGGCAGACGGGGGGCGGTCTCCTGAGGAGGTCGTGCCCGTGCGCCCCACCGCCCCGCTCATCCTCGCCTCTGTCCTCGCCACCGTCCTCGCGGCCGGATCGCTCACCGCGTGCGGCAGCGGTTCCGGCAGTGATCCGGACACCGTGAAGGTGGCGTACAACCGCTCCACCGACAACAAGATCCGCTTCAAGGACCAGCATCTGGAAGCCGTGAAGCGGCAGTTCGAGAAGGCCCACCCGGGCAAGAAGGTCAAACTGATCCCGATCCAGGCGCCGGACAACGACTACGCGACCAAGGCGCAGCAGATGATGCGCTCCGCGAAGACCGCCCCGGACCTGGTCTACGAGGACACCTTCCTGATCAACGCCGACATCAAGGCGGGGTATCTGCGTCCGCTGGACGCGTACGTGGCGGAGTGGGACGCCTGGGACCAGTTCGTCGACACGGCGAAGGCGGCGGCCAAGGCCGAGGACG
This sequence comes from Streptomyces sp. NPDC059255, assembly GCF_042752355.1. Lineage (NCBI taxonomy): Bacteria > Bacillati > Actinomycetota > Actinomycetes > Kitasatosporales > Streptomycetaceae > Streptomyces > Streptomyces sp. NPDC059255. Next base: position 113,702 of record NZ_JBHYZP010000026.1, on the reverse strand, counting down.
GCAAGACGTACGGCATCCCGGACGGCACCGACACCCGGGGCCTCTGGTTCAACAAGAAGATCTTCGCGCGGGCCGGGCTGCCCGCCGACTGGGCGCCGAAGAGCTGGGCGGAGGTCCTGGACGCGGCGCGCACGGTCAAGGAGAAGGTCCCCGGGGTCGTCCCGCTCAACGTCTACACGGGCAAGGGCCCCGGCGAGGCGGCGGTGATGCAGGGCTTCGAGATGCTGCTGTACGGGACGGGCGCGGACCCGCTCTACGATCCGGCCGCGAAGAAGTGGGTGACGGGCGGCCAGGGGTTCCGGGACGCGCTGGGCTTCGTCCGTACCGTCTACGCGGAGAAGCTGGGCCCGGACATCTCGGACGCGCTGGACCCGAACATCACGACGCGGGTCGCCACGGAACTCCTCCCGGAGGGGAAGCTGGCGATCTCCCTGGACGGCTCCTGGATGGGCCAGAACTGGATCAACAAGGGGCCCAAGGAGTGGCCGGAGTGGTCACAGGAGCTGGCGCAGACACCGATGCCCACGCAGCGCGGGCAGGCTCCGGGCGCGGTGTCGATGTCCGGCGGATGGACGTGGGCGATCCCCCAGAAGTCCAACAACCCTGATCTGGCCTGGGAGTTCATCAAAACCCTGCAGACCGCGGAGAACGCCGTCACCTGGGATGTCGCCGCCGCGCAGATCGCCGTACGGAAGGATGTGGCGGCCGACCCGCGCTATCTGAAGTCCATGCCGGGCATCCGGTTCTTCACCGGGCTGGTGGAGTTCACCCACTACCGGCCCGCGCTGCCCGTCTATCCGCAGGTGTCGACGGCGATCGGCGAGGCGATGGAGACGGTGACGACGGGCGGCACCCCCGACGAGGCGGCGAAGGCGTACGACGAGCAGGTGCGGACCATCGTCGACGGCGCGGTCACCGGCGGCGGCGCGGTGACCGGCGAGTGAGTACGGCGGAGCTGCGGGCCGGTGCGCCGGAAGGGCCCGGCGCGCCGGCCGGAGCCGCCGGCCGGCCGCCCGGCCTCCGTGCGGAGCGGCCGCGGGGCAGGGGGTGGCGGTGGCTGCCGCTCGCCCCGGCCACCGTCCTGCTGCTGCTCTTCCTGGCCGGACCGATCGGCTACTGCGTCTGGATCGCCTTCACCGACACGCAGTTGACCGGCTCGTCCTCCTCGGACTTCGTCGGTCTCGCAAACTTCCGCCGGGCCTTCGCCGACGACGCGTTCCGCAACGCGGTGTGGCTCACGCTCGTCTTCACGGTCGTCTCGGCCGTCCTCGGCCAGAACACCCTGGGGCTGGCGCTCGCGGGGCTGATGCGCGCCGCCTCACGCCCGGTCCGTACCCTCACCGGAGCGCTGGTGATCGCGGCGTGGGTGCTGCCCGAGATCGTGGCCGCGTTCCTGCTCTACGCCTTCTTCCGGCGCGAGGGCACCCTGAACGCGATCCTGGACACCCTCCATCTGCCGTCCCAGAACTGGCTGTTCACCCTGCCGATCCTGGCGGTGTCGTTCGCCAACGTCTGGCGCGGCACGGCGTTCTCGATGCTGATCTACTCGGCGGCGCTCGCCGAGATCCCGCAGGACGTGACGGAGGCGGCGCAGGTCGACGGCGCGAGCGGGGTGCGGCGGCTGTGGCACATCACGCTGCCGATGATCCGCCGCTCCATCGGCACGAACCTGATGCTCAACACCCTCTCCACGCTCTCCGTCTTCGGGCTGATCTGGGCGATGACCCGCGGCGGCCCGGGCAACCGCAGCCAGACCCTGCCGGTGTTCATGTACGACCAGGCGTTCCTGAAGAGCCTGATCGGCTACGGCACGGCGGTCGCGCTGCTCCTGCTGCTGGTCGGGGCGGTCTTCTCGGTGGTCTATCTGAAGCTGCTGAAGGTGGAGGTCTGATGCGCCCACGGTCCCGCGGCCCGGGGCTTACGAAGGGGTCCCGCGGCCCGGGGCTTACGAAGCGTCCCGGGCCGGCGCGGCTCGCGCTCCCGCGCCGTACGCGGGGCCGGCTGGCCGCGGACGCGGCGCTGCTGCTGACGGCGGCGGCCTTCGCGCTCCCCCTCGTCTGGCTGCTCCTGGCCTCCGTCGACGCGGAGGCCGACCTGCGGGTACGGGTCCCCGCCGCGCCGACGGCGGAGAACTTCGACGCGGTCCTCACCGACGAGATCACCTTCACACCGATGATCAACAGTGTGCTGCTGTGCGGGAGCGCGACGCTGCTGACGGTGGTCTGCGCGGCGCTCGCGGCGTATCCGCTCTCCCGCTACCGCTCCCGCCTCAACCGCCCGTACCTGCTGACGATCCTCTTCACGACGTGTCTGCCGATCACCGCGATCATGGTCCCGGTCTACGGGCTCTTCGTGCAGGTCGACCTGATCGACACCATGCAGGGCACCTCGCTCTTCCTCGCCACCTCGCAACTGCCCTTCTCCATCTGGCTGATGAAGAACTTCATGGACGGTGTCCCGGTCGTCCTGGAGGAGGCCGCGTGGACGGACGGGGCGTCGAGCCTCCAGACGCTGACCCGGGTGGTGCTGCCGCTGATGGGCCCAGGGCTGACCGTGGTGACGGTCTACACGTTCATCCAGCTCTGGGGGAACTTCTTCGTCCCGTTCATGCTGCTGCTCACCCCGGAGCAACTGCCCGCCTCCGTCTCGGTCTTCACCTTCTTCGGCAACTACGGCTCGGTGATCTACGGGCAGCTCGCGGCCTTCTCGATCCTCTACTCGCTGCCGGTGCTCGCCCTGTACATCCTGATCTCGCGCAGGCTGGGCGCCGGCTTCACCCTCGGCGGCGCCGTGAAGGGATGAGCGCCGGTACGGTGCTGGACGGGGCGGTACGGCGCCGCCCGGCCCCGCCCGGCACCGTACGGCCGCTCAGAGAGCCCCGCCGACGTCGGCGATCGCCTGGTCCAGCATCGCCAGACCGAGCGACAGCTCGTTCTCGGTGGAGGTCAGCGGCGGCGCGATCCGCAGGACTCCGCCCATGCCGGGGAGCTGGACGATGTTCATGTGCAGGCCGAGTTCGAGGCAGCGCCCGGTGACCCGCGCGCCCAGCTCGTCCGAGCCCTGCCCCGTCCCCCGGTCCACGACGAATTCGAGCCCGGCGAGCAGCCCCCGGCCGCGGACGTCGCCGACGACCGCGTGGCGCGCGGCGAGGTCCTCCAGCCCCTGGCGGAGGAACACGCCGAGCGACGCCGCCCGTTCGTCGAGCTTCTCCGCGATCAGGACGTCGAGGACGGTGTTGCCGACCGCGGCCACCAGCGGGTCGGACACATGCGTGGTGAAGAAGAGGAACCCGCGCTCGTGCGCCTCCTGCTCGATCTCCGCACTGGTCACCACCGCCGCGAGGGGCAGCCCGGCGCCGAGCGTCTTGGACAGCGTGAGGATGTCGGGGACGACGCCGTCGCGCTCGAAGGCGTACCAGGTCCCGGTGCGGCACAGCCCGGTCTGGGCCTCGTCGAGGATCAGCAGCATCCCGCGTTCCCGGCACTTCTGCCGGAGCGCCGCGAAATACCCCTCCGGCGGCTCGATGACGCCGCCCGAACTGAGGATCGGCTCGACCAGGCACGCGGCGAGGCTGCCGGTGGACTGGGCGTCGATCAGGTCGAAGGCGAGGTCCAGCTGGCGCCGCCAGTCCAGGGAGCCGTCGGCCGCGGTGATGTCGGGCCGGTACGGGTTCGGCACCGGGATCGCGAAGTTGCCGGGCGCGGACGGACCGTACCCCTTGCGCCCCGCGCTGTAGGTGGCGGACGCCGCGGCCTGGGTCATCCCGTGCCAGGAACGCGCGAACGAGACGACCTCGTGCCCGCCGGTGACGAGCTTGGCCATCCGGAGGGCGGCCTCGTTCGACTCGGCACCGGTCGTCAGCAGCAGCACCTTCTCCAGCGGCGCGGGCAGCGAGTCGGCGAGCCGCGTGGCGAGGTCGACGACGGGCCGGCTGAGCATTCCGCTGTAGAGGTGGTCGAGCGTGCCGACCTGACGCCGGACGGTGGCGACGATCTCCGGGTGGGAGTGGCCGAGGATGGCGCTCATCTGGCCGGAGGTGAAATCGAGGATCTTCCGGCCGTCCGCGGTGAACAGGAAGCTCCCGGCGGCCCGGTCGATGATCTCGCGGGTGAAGGCGGGCCCGTAGCGCGTCAGATGACGCTCGGCGTCGGCCCAGAAGGACGCGGAGGACGACGGAGTGGACGGCGGAGTGGACGGCACGGAGGACAGCGGAGTGGACGGCGGGGTGGTCGCATCAGCCATGCGGCCGACGGTAGGCCGCAGCCGAGGCACGCGTCCATCTCACGCTTCCGGACGTGCTGTTCGGCGAATCCGCACAACAATGGCGGCGTGATGAATCCGTGGAGGCTGCGACTGCTCAGCCAGCTGGACACCCTGGGCACCGTCAGAGCCGTGGCGCGGGCCGCCAACCTGAGCCCGTCGAGCGTGTCCCAGCAGCTCGCCGTGCTGGAGGCCGAGACGCGGACGCAGCTGCTGGAACGGACCGGGCGGCGGGTGCGGCTGACCTCGGCCGGGCTGATCCTCGCGCGCCGGGCACGGGCCCTCCTCGACCACATGAGCAGCGTCGAGGCGGAGTTGCGCGGGTTCGGCGAGGAACCGGCGGGGCTGGTGCGGCTGGGCGCGTTCCAGAGCGCGATCCACACCCTGGCCGTCCCGGCGGTGCGCGGGCTGGCGCGCGACCATCCGCAGCTCGACGTCGAGCTGCTCCAGTTGGAACCGCACGAGAGCATGCCCGCGCTGCGGGTGGGCGACGTGGACGTCATCATCACCACGACGGACTTCGGCGAACTGCCGCTCGGCCCTGACCTCGACCTCGTCCCGCTGGCCACGGACCCGATCGTGCTGGTGGTCCCGCCCGGGCATCCGGCGTCCGGCCGCGGGGCCGTGGATCTCGCGGCCCTGGCGGACGAAGCCTGGGCGTTCGACATGCCCCAGTCGTACATGGCCGATCTCGCGCTGCGCCTGTGCCGCCGGTCGGGGTTCGAACCGCGCGTGGTCTGCCGGTTCAGCAACTACATGATGACGCTGGAGCATGTCGAGGCCGGGCTGTCGATCGCGCTGCTGCCCGGACTCGCGGTCGGCCGCACCCGCTACGACATCGCCATCGGGGAGCTGGCGGCCCCGGTGACCCGGAACATCACGGCGGCGATCCGCCGCGGCACACCGCCCCGCGCGGCACTGCGCACGGTGCTGGACGCCCTCCGCGACCGGGGCGGCGACGGCGCCGACTGTCGCTGGAAGACCGACTACCCCCAGGAGACCGACCACCGCCAGGAGACCGCCTGACGCCAGGAGACCGCCTGGTGCCAAGAGACCGCCTGGTGCCAAGAGACCGCCTGGTGCCAGGAAACCGACTCCCCCTAGAAGACCGACTCCGCCTCGAACATCCGGTCCTCCGGCACGGTCTTCAGCCGCGTGACCGCCTCCGCCAGCGGCACCATCTCGATCGCCGTGCCGCGCAGCGCCGTCATCCGGCCGAACTCGCCCCGGTGCGCCGCCTCCACCGCGTGCCAGCCGAACCGCGTCGCCAGGACCCGGTCGTACGCCGTCGGGGTGCCGCCGCGCTGGACATGGCCGAGGATGACCGGCCGGGCCTCCTTGCCGAGCCGGCGCTCCAGCTCCGAGGCGAGGACGTTGCCGATGCCGCGGAACCGCTCGTGCCCGAACTGGTCGATCTCGCCCTTGCCGTACTCCATCGAGCCCTCGGCCGGGTGCGCGCCCTCGGCGACACAGATCACCGCGAACTTCTTGCCCCGCGAGAAGCGCTCCTCGACCATCTTCACCAGGCTGTCGACCTCGAAGGGGCGCTCCGGCAGACAGATCCCGTGCGCGCCGCCCGCCATCCCGGACTCCAGCGCGATCCAGCCCGCGTGCCGGCCCATGACCTCGACGACCATCACCCGCTGGTGGGACTCGGCGGTGGTCTTGAGACGGTCGATGGCCTCGGTGGCGACCGTGACGGCGGTGTCGAAGCCGAAGGTGCGGTCGGTGGAGTAAATGTCGTTGTCGATGGTCTTCGGTACGCCGACGACCGGCATGCCCGCGTCGGAGAGCAGCCGGGCCGCGGTCAGCGTGCCCTCGCCGCCGATCGGGATGAGGGCGTCTATGCCGTACCGGCGGGCCAGCTCGGCACAGTTCTCGGCGGCCTCGCGCAGCCGGCCGCGCTCCAGCCGGGCCGAGCCGAGGATCGTGCCGCCGCGCGCCAGGATGCCGCTGACCGCGTTGAGGTCGAGGGGGCGGAAGTGGCCGTCGAGCAGCCCCTTGAAGCCGTCCTCGAAGCCGATGACCTCGTCGCCGTGGCCGGTCATGGCGCGGTGCACGACCGAACGGATCACCGCGTTCAGGCCGGGGCAGTCGCCGCCTGCCGTGAGAACTCCGATACGCATCGTGCTGTGTCTCCCGCTCGCTCGTGTCGCCGTGTGCCGCGCCCTCGCTCCGTACCGCTCGTGGCGCCGCGTACCGCGTCGTGTCCGTCACGTCGCGCGCACTCCTTCGTGCGCGCCCCCGGACGCGTCCTCCTGCGCCTCCGATCCTCCCACGGGTGATCGGGGCCACGTACCGGCCATCCGCCTTGTTGACCGCGTCACTGTTCGTTTCGCCCCCGGGCTCCGGGGTAGTCGTCCCAGGCACCTCAAGCAGTCGGCAGAAACGCTCCGACCTGGGCTTTCTTCCGCCCCGTGGCCCACCGTACGCCCCGGGGATCCCCGGGCGCACTATCCATCGCCGCAGGTATTGTCAAGAGGGAATGGCCACCCCAACGGGATCGCGCCATCCACGCTCCATTCACCGGGGGGCGTGAACTCCCCCGGTGCTTCACACGAACCGGGACCCGTCACCCGCGGGCCCACGGGGACGATCCCCTCACCACGCGCCGCGGGGCGGACCACGAACAGGAACGGGAGAGCACGCGTGACGCGCAGCGTGTACGTGACCGGGACCGACCGGGGCGACGGCCGCCAGGTCGTCGAGCTGGGAGTCATGGAGCTCCTGACCCGCCAGGTGGACCGGGTGGGGGTCTTCCGCCCCCTGGTCCACGACGGCCCCGACCGCCTCTTCGACCTGCTGCGCGCCCGCTACCGGCTGTCGCAGGACGCGTCCTCCGTGTACGGGCTCGACTACCACGAGGCCGCCGCGCTCCAGGCCGAGCGGGGCACCGACGAGCTGGTGTCGCGCCTGGTCGAGCGCTTCCACGCGGTGGCGCGGGGGTACGAGGTCGTCCTCGTCCTGGGCACGGACTTCGCGGCGACCCAGCTCCCCGACGAGCTGTCGCTCAACGCCCGGCTGGCCAACGAGTTCGGCGCCTCCGTGATCACCGTCGTCGGCGGCAAGGGCCAGAGCGCCGAGTCCGTACGCGCCGAGGCGCGCAACGCGTACCGCGCCTACGAGGTGCTCGGCTGCGACGTGCTGACCATGGTCGTCAACCGGGTCGCCGCCGAGGACCGGGCGCCCATCGCCGAGGCCCTGTCCGCGCAGCTCCCGGTCCCCTGCCACGTCCTGCCGGACGAGCCGGCGCTCGCCGCCCCGACCGTCGCGCAGATCACCCAGGCGCTCGGCGGCACGGTGCTGCTCGGCGACGACTCCGGGCTGGCCAGGGACGCGCTGGACTTCGTCTTCGGCGGTGCGATGCTGCCGAACTTCCTGGGCGCGCTCACCCCCGGCTGCATGGTGGTCACCCCCGGCGACCGGGCCGATCTGGTGGTCGGCGCGCTGGCCGCGCACTCGGCCGGCACCCCGCCCATCGCGGGCGTCCTGCTCACCCTCGACGAGCGGCCCGACGACACGGTCCTCACCCTGGCCGCCCGGCTCGCCCCCGGCACGCCGGTGGTCTCCGTCCCCGGCCGCTCCTTTCCCACCGCCACCGAACTCTTCGGCCTGGAGGGGAAGCTGAACGCGGCGACGCCCCGCAAGGCGGAGACCGCGCTCGGCCTCTTCGAGCGCCATGTGGACACCGCCGATCTGCTGGCGCGGATGTCGGTGGCGCGCAGCGGGCACGTGACGCCGATGATGTTCGAACACGATCTGCTGGAGCAGGCGCGCGCCCACCGCCGCCGCGTCGTCCTGCCCGAGGGCGCCGAGGAGCGCGTGCTGCGCGCCGCCGATGTGCTGCTGCGCCGCGACGTGTGCGACCTGACGCTGCTCGGCGATGTCGACGTGATCCGCAAAAAGGCCGCCGACCTGGGCATCGACCTGTCCCCCGCCCAGCTCGTCGACCCGGCCACCTCGGACCTGCGCCAGGACTTCGCGGAGCGGTACGCGCAGTTGCGCGCGCACAAGGGCGTCACGGTGGAGCTGGCGTACGACGTGGTGTCCGACCCGAACTACTTCGGCACGCTCATGGTCCAGCAGGGCCTCGCGGACGGCATGGTCTCGGGCTCGGTCCACTCGACGGCGGCGACGATCCGCCCGGCCTTCGAGATCATCAAGACCAAGCCGGAGGCGTCGATCGTCTCGTCCGTCTTCTTCATGTGCCTCGCCGACAAGGTGCTGGTGTACGGCGACTGCGCGGTCAACCCGGACCCGAACGCGGAGCAGCTCGCGGACATCGCCGTCCAGTCGGCCGTCACGGCCGCCCGGTTCGGGGTCGAGCCGCGGATCGCGATGCTCTCGTACTCGACGGGCACCTCGGGCTCCGGCGCGGACGTCGACAAGGTGCGCGAGGCGACGAAGCTGGTCCGCGAGGCCCGGCCGGAGCTGCGGATCGAGGGCCCGATCCAGTACGACGCGGCGGTCGAGCCCTCCGTCGCCGCGACGAAGCTGCCGGACTCGGAGGTGGCCGGGCAGGCGACGGTGCTGATCTTCCCGGACCTGAACACCGGCAACAACACCTACAAGGCCGTGCAGCGCTCGGCGGGCGCCGTGGCCGTCGGGCCGGTGCTCCAGGGGCTGCGCAAGCCGGTCAACGACCTGTCGCGCGGCGCCCTCGTCCAGGACATCGTGAACACCGTCGCGATCACGGCGATACAGGCGCAGGACGCCCCGGCATGACCACGCCGCCCCGCACTCCCCGCACCGCCCCCCTCCGCGTAACCGTCCGCGTACCCATCCATGTCCCCATCCAGCAGAAGGCCGGCAGCCAGTGACTCCCCGCCCCACCCGTGTCCTCGTCCTCAACTCCGGTTCCTCGTCCGTGAAGTACCAGCTCCTGGACATGGCCGACGGCTCCCGGCTCGCCGTGGGACTGGTCGAGCGCATCGGCGAGGAGAGCTCCCGTCTGGTGCACACCCCGTCGGCTGCCGGCCTCGGCGGGAAGCGCGAGCGTACGGGCAGGATCGCGGACCACGCGGCGGCGCTGGAGGCCGTCTCGGCGGAGCTGGCGCGCGACGGGCTCGGTCTCGACTCCCCGGAACTGGCGGCGATCGGCCACCGGGTGGTGCACGGCGGGCTGAAGTTCAGCGCGCCGACGATCGTGGACGACGCCGTACTGGCGGAGATCGAGCGGCTGGTGCCGGTCGCGCCGCTGCACAACCCGGCCAATCTCACCGGGATCCGTACCGCCCAGCGGCTCCGCCCGGACCTGCCGCAGGTCGCCGTCTTCGACACCGCGTTCCACACGACGATGCCGGAGCACGCGGCGCGGTACGCGATCGACACGGCGACGGCCGACGCGCACCGTATCCGCCGCTACGGCTTCCACGGCACGTCGCACGCGTACGTATCGCGCCGGACGGCCGAGCTGCTGGGCAAGGACCCGTCCGAGGTCAACGTCATCGTGCTGCACCTCGGCAACGGCGCCTCCGCGTCGGCGGTCGAGGGCGGCCGCTGCGTGGACACGTCGATGGGGCTGACGCCGCTGGAGGGGCTGGTGATGGGCACGCGCTCCGGGGACGTCGACCCGGCGGTCACGTTCCATCTCAAGCGGGTGGCGGGCATGTCCGTGGACGAGATCGATGAACTTCTGAACAAGAAGAGCGGTCTGGTCGGCCTCTGCGGGGACAACGACATGCGCGAGATCCGCCGGCGGGTGGACGAGGGCGACGAGCGGGCGCGGCTCGCGTTCGACATCTATATCCACCGGTTGAAGAAGTACATCGGCGCTTATGCGGCGGTACTCGGCCGGGTGGACGCGGTGGCGTTCACGGCGGGCGTGGGGGAAAACGCGGCGGCGGTACGGGAAGCTGCGGTGGCGGGCCTGGAGAACCTGGGCCTGGCGGTGGACGCCGAGCGCAATACCGTACGTTCCGACGAGCCTCGGGTCATCTCACCGGACTCCGCCCGAGTGGTGGTGGCCGTGGTGCCGACCGACGAGGAACTGGAGATCGCGCGGGGGACCTTCGCGCTGGTGGAACGGCCGGTGGAACAGGCGGGCGACGACCGGAAGTCCACCATTCGAACCCCTATCGCCTGAGCGCACACCCGCCCATTTGTACTTTCCACCAGACGGAATATTCCGCATCGAAACAAACCGATAGGATCCGCCTCATGCGCCGTTCCAAAATCGTCTGCACCCTGGGCCCAGCCGTCGACTCGTACGAGCAGTTGAAGTCGCTCATCGAGGCCGGCATGAATGTGGCCCGTCTGAACATGAGCCACGGGAGCCACCCGGAGCACGAGGAGCGGTACCACCGCGTCCGCAAGGCCGCGGAGGACACCGGTCGCGCGGTCGGCGTGCTCGTCGACCTCCAGGGCCCCAAGATCCGCCTGGAGACCTTCGCCGAGGGCCCGGTCGAGCTGGTGCGCGGTGACGAGTTCACCATCACCACCGAGGACGTCGCCGGCGACAAGTCGATCTGCGGCACCACCTACAAGGGCCTGCCGGGCGACGTGTCCAAGGGCGACCAGATCCTCATCAACGACGGCAACGTCGAGCTGCGGGTCGTCGAGGTCGAAGGGCCCGAGGTCAAGTCCATCGTCATCGAGGGCGGGGTGATCTCCGACCACAAGGGCATCAACCTGCCCGGCGCGGCGGTGAACGTCCCGGCGCTCTCCGAGAAGGACATCGACGACCTGCGCTTCGGGCTGCGGATGGGGTGCGACATGGTCGCGCTGTCGTTCGTCCGCGACGCGCACGACGTGCTGGACGTCCACAAGATCATGGACGAGGAGGGCCGCCGGGTCCCCGTCATCGCCAAGGTCGAGAAGCCGCAGGCGGTCGCCAACATGGAGGCCGTCGTCGCGGCCTTCGACAGCGTCATGGTGGCCCGCGGCGACCTGGCCGTCGAGTACCCGCTCGAAAAGGTCCCGATGGTGCAGAAGCGCCTCATCGAGCTGTGCCGCCGCAACGCCAAGCCGGTGATCGTGGCGACCCAGATGATGGAGTCGATGATCACCAACTCCCGCCCGACCCGCGCCGAGGCGTCCGACGTGGCGAACGCGATCCTGGACGGCGCGGACGCGGTCATGCTCTCCGCGGAGTCGTCGGTGGGCGCGTACCCGATCGAGACGGTCAAGACGATGTCGAAGATCGTCGTGGCGGCCGAGGAGGAGCTGCTCTCCAAGGGCCTCCAGCCGCTCGTCCCCGGCAAGAAGCCCCGTACGCAGGGCGGTTCCGTGGCCCGCGCGGCGTGCGAGATCGCGGACTTCCTGGGCGGCAAGGCGCTGGTCGCCTTCACCCAGTCCGGCGACACCGCCCGCCGGCTCTCCCGCTACCGCGCGGAGCAGCCGATCCTGGCGTTCACGACGGACGAGTCGACCCGTAACCAGCTCGCGCTGAGCTGGGGCGTGGAGTCCTTCATCGTCCGCTGGGTGCACAGCACCGACGAGATGGTCGACCTGGTGGACGAGGAGCTGCTGAAGCTCCAGCGCTACAGCGAGGGCGACTCCATGATCATCACCGCGGGCTCGCCCCCCGGTGTCCCCGGCACCACCAACATGGTCCGCGTCCACCACCTGGGCGGCGCCTCCACCTGACCCGCGCGCACGTCCCGTGGCCCCGTCGGCGCTCCGCCGGCGGGGCCACGGCGCGAGCGCCGGGCGGGATCCGGAACGGGAGGCCCGGGGTCAGCCGGTGATGTAGTTACGCAGGCCGTCGAGGGTCAGGGTGCCGCCGAACTGGCCTGCCTGGGTGACCTTGACGTCCGTGAAGAAGGCGAAGGGGACGTTCAGCGGGGGCGGGGTCTGCGGGCTGAAGGTGATCGGGATCAGGCCGAAGAGGTTGCCCTTCAGCTCCTCCGTGTACATCGTCACCTCGCCGTCGCGGATGGTCGACGTGGAGCCCGGTGTCGTCTCCACATGGGCGGTACGGCCCTGGGGGTAGACGACGGTCTGGTTCAGATCCTTGATGTCCAGGGACGAGGCCGTGAACTTCAGGACCTTCTTGACCTTGCCGCTGTAGGTCCGTACCTCGACGATGCCCTTGTAGTCGAGACCGTTCAGCGTCAGCAGCGAACTGTGCAGCGTCCAGGGGTCGTCGGGGAGCAGCGGGAGACCCGGCTCCTCCGTGGCCGCGGCGAGGGCATCGGGGTCGGCCGTCGGGCAGGGGAAGGGTTCCTTGCCGTTCGCGCCCGCCGGGATGTCGTCGTCCTCGCGGGCCGTGAGCCCTTTGGCGTCGTCGTCGAGCTCCTCGACCTCGGCGCCGGCCTTCCGGGCCGCTTCCTCGATCGCGTCCTTCGTGGCCTTCGCGTTCTCGTCGTCGCCCGAGGCGGAGTCGTCCGAGGGGGAGTCGGCGGCCCTGGAGTCGTCGTCCTTGGCCGAGCCGTCCTTCCCGCTCTCGTCCTTCTCGTCCTTCTCGTCCTTGTCCTTCTCGTCCTCGGCTTTCCCCTTCGCGGAGGAGTCGGCGTCCGGCGAGGGGCTGCCCGTAGCGTCCTCGTCCTTCTCCTTCTCGTCCTTCTCCTTGTCCTTCTCCTTCTCCTTCTCCTTGCCGGACACCCCGAGGAGGTCGCCCAGCGCGTCACCCAGCCCCAGCGGGTCCAGCGGGTTGGTGGACTCCGACGGGGCGGGCGTGGCGGTGGAGCCCGCGCCGTCCGTCGGCTCCGGGTCGACGGGCCGCTGGGCGTCGTTCTCGCCGCCCCCGCCGCCGGAGCCGGGCTCCGACGCCGACGGACCCGGCTCGGCCTCCGCGGTGTCCGAGGCCGAGGGCGACGGGGACGTGCCGGGCTTCTCCGCGTCCGCGTCCTCGCCCGGCTTCGTCGCGGACGGCGACGGCGAGGGCGTCTCCGACGCCGAGGCGGACGGTTCGTCCGAGCGGGTCACGCACGGGCCCGGTGCGAAGGGGATGTCGTCGCTGCCCTCGGCCATCGCGAGCCGCGGGGTCAGCCCCATCCCCACGAAGACCGCCGTCGGCATCGCCGCCAGGGCCATCGCCTTGCCGGCGGGTATCTGGAACTTCGTCAGAAGGGACTTCTTGGGAGCCGCGTGCCGCGGCCCCTTTCTCACCCTGGGACCATCGCCACCGACCGCGTTGCGCTGAGCGTCGTCACCCCGCACTGTTCCTCCCGCCGTTGGCGTGGGCAGTCGTTTCCGTCACGTTCGGGTCCTCCCCGCCCCGCGAACCGGGGAAGGGGGAGCGTTCACCGGCGCCGTCCGGCCCGTGCTCCCCCTGGGGAGTGCGCTGCTCGGCGTCGGGAGCGGCCGGTACGCCGGGCATCCAGGAGATCGAGAGCGCGCCGCCGAGCAGGGCGAGCAGGAAACCGACGACAAAGCCACCGAGGTTGGAGACCGGGAGCGACACCAGGGCCAGCAGGATCGTGGCGACGCCCGCGAACACCCTGACGATGGCGTGGAACCACATCGTCAGACCGAGTGTCACCAGCAGTACGCCGATGATCAGCGACCCGGCGCCGGCCGTCGTCGCCATCGCCAGGGTGAGAGCCCCGATCTTCACTTCCGCGTAGGGGAAGTACGCGATCGGCAGCCCGCTGAGCAACGTGAACAGCCCCGCCCAGAAGGGCCGGGTACCGCGCCAGGCCCGGAAGCGCAGGCGCCAGTACGTGAATGGGCCGGGAGAACCGGGGGAATCCGAGGAGCCTCGGGGATCTGAAGACTCGGCGCTCATGGAAAACAGCTCCCTGGTACCGGTGTTGCCGTGAGAAAGAGTTCGGAGTGGGCGGACGGGCCCCTGCCGTGCCGGAGCCCGCCCGCCCGGGCGGTGCCTAGTAGCACTCCTTGACGCCCTTGTGCAGCTTCAGGCTCAGATTGCTCAGCGTGAAGGTGCCGGCTGTGGTCGCCCATGCCGTCTGCTCCACCTTGGTGAACGTGGCCTTGCTCGAACGCTGGCCGAAGCCGAACTCGTTGGCCTGGTCACCGGGGTTGATGCCGGTCTTGTTGCTCTTGTCGCCGGCCGCCACACCGATGTCGATGTTCTCGAACTTGGCGTTTTCCGCGTCCAGTTGGGCGATGTCGATGTAGATGTTGGTCGCCTTGACCGGATTCGTCGCGTTCGTGCCGGCCCGCAGCTCCAGGCTGACGGAGCCGAAGATCGGCACGTCCGGCGTGACCACCGACTGGCACATGTTGGTGATCGTGGCCGAGCTGAACCCGGAGACGGCGACCGGGTGGGCCGTCTTGTTCCCCTTGAGGTCCGTGCCCGCGTCGATGCTGCCGTACTGAATGAAGTCGTAGCCGACCAGCTGGTCCGCGCTGACCTTGAAGCTCTGGCCCGACACACTGAACGAGGCGGCGAGTGCGCCCTGTGCCAGCGCGACACCTATCGCTGCCGTCGCGGCCACACTCGGCACCATGACGACGGCGAACCGCCTCCATCTGGTCCCGCCACGAACTTGGGACTCCATGAATGTCCTCCTTCTCGGACGTACATCTCCGGATCGGGTGGGAGCCCGTCCTGGGATGGGAGAAGTGCTACGTCCTCGGGAAGGAGAGCGCCTGCTCCGGAGGCGTCAACCGCGTCCGAAATCACCGGCGATCACCCCCGAGCGACAACCACTGGCCACGCGTTCGCGCAACCTCTGGACAGGCCCTGCCGGGTGGGCAGGAACCCCCCTGTCCGGGCCGGCGGCGCTGCCGCCGGACCGCTCGGTGGGGACCCACGGACCGAGGGCGCGACTGGCTGCCGTGCTGATACGGAAATGGACCGAGCGTCGCCGATCGTGGTGCATTCCCGCTGATGACACAAGGGGGTTCGTTACTGGCTAGTAACGGCCTGATAACCGGTACGCGACCAGGCGGTACCGCGCGACCACACAGGGTGCCGCGCACCGATGCGTCACAAGCGGCGATTGCCCCCCATAGCGGGACAGAGCAAGGGAGTTGATTTACTGTGGGTAACAGTAGCTGCTTTTACCAAGTTTTGGTAAAGCGTGTCTCCTGTTGCCGTTTTGTTGACGTGTTGCCAAATCCGCAGCGTGACCACGGAGTCGGCCCTCCCGCCGTACGGGACGGCAGACTCCGTGCTCGGCCTGTCGGCCGTCCCGCCGTACGGGACGGCCGGACCGGACACGTCAACACCCTGGAATCAGAAGAGGACCCGGGCGAGGGCCGACCGCGCCGCGGTCACTCTCGGGTCGTCCCCGCCGATCACCTCGAACAGCTCCAGCAGCCGGACCCGGGCCGCCTCCCGGTCGTCACCGGCCGTACGGCGCACGGCCTCCACGAGCCGGCCGAACGCGTCCTCCACATGCCCGCCGACCAGGTCCAGGTCGGCGGCGGCGATCTGCGCCGGCACATCGGCCGGCCGGTCCGCCGCGTCCTTGCGCACCTGCGCCTGGTCCATCCCCTGGACCCGCGCGAGCAGTTCGGCCTGGGCGAGGCCGAGCTTGGCCTCGGGGTTGCCCGGGTCGTCGGCCAGGACACTGCGGTACGCCTCGACGGCGGCGGGGAAGTCATTGGCGTCCAGCGCCTGTACGGCCGTCTCCAGCAGGGCGTCGTACGGCCCTTCCGGTACGGCGTCCTCCTGCTCCGCGCCGTCGTCGCCCACGCCCTCGGCGTTCGCGTCGACCGCGATTCCGGTGAGCCCGAAGCGCTCCTCACCGACCTGGATGAGCTGGTCCAGCGTCTGACGGATCTGGGTCTCCGGGGCGGCGCCCTGGAAGAGCGGCAGCGCCTGCCCGGCCACCACGGCGAAGACCGCGGGGATGCCCTGGATCCCGAACTGCTGCATCAGCATCTGGTTGGCGTCGACATCGATCTTGGCGAGAACGAACCGGCCGTTGTACTCGCGGGCCAGCCGCTCCAGTACGGGGCTGAGCTGCTTGCACGGTTCGCACCACTCGGCCCAGAAGTCGATGACGACCGGGACCTCGGTGGAACGCTGGAGGACATCGCGCTCGAAGCCGGCTTCATCGACGTCGATGACCAGGCTGGACGGGGGTACGGCGCCGGTGCCGCCCTGCCGGGCGGCTTCGGCGCGGGCCTGTTCCGCCTTCGCCTTGGCCTCACCGGCCGCCTTCACCGCGGCGAGGTCGACGACGCCGCTCATGGACATGTTCCTAGGCTGCATGAGTACATCCTCCCCCCTCCGCGCGCACTTGAGAAAAGCGGTGGGCCGACTCCGGCCGCGCACCGGGCCCGGACCCGCCCCGCACCGGCCGCACGCAGGTCGTACTCCGGCCGCGTACCGGTCGCGTACGGCTTCCGCTACGGGTCGTAGCGTAACCGGCGCGTCAGCGACGTGTACAGGCTCCCCCGGTGAGGCGGCTCACACCCCTACCGGCCGGTATGGTCGCGGCATGTGCGCGGACAGAGGCGGCGACGGCCGCCCCGGACACGGCGAGAGCCACTCCGGGCCGCGCGGGGGCCGCCCGCGCAGCACCGAGGCCGACGCCGCGATCCTGGAGGCGACCCGGGCGGCCCTGGGCGAGCTGGGCTGGACGAAGCTGACGATGGGCGATGTCGCGACCCGCGCGGGCGTGGCCAAGACGACGCTCTACCGGCGCTGGCCGTCCAAGAACGAGCTGGTCCTGGACGCCGTCGCGGTCCTCTTCGACGGGATGGAACTCGCCGACCGGGGCAGCCTGGCCGCCGATGTCGAGAGCGCCGTCCTCCAGTTCGCGGCGCTGCTGGAGCGGCCGGAGAACAAGACGTCCCTCATGGCGCTGGTCGCGGAGTCCACCCGGGACGAGGCGCTGCGGCGGCGCATCCGGACCTCGATCGTCGACCGCCAGAAACGCCTGGTGCTGCTGGGCCGCGAGCGCGCCCAGGCCCGCGGCGAACTCCCCCGTGAACCGGACACCGCGACGGCGGCACGCACGGCGGACCTGATCTTCGACGTGATCGCCGGCGCGGTGGTCCACCGCACACTGGTGAGCGCGGAACCGGCGGACGAGGAGTGGGCCCGCACGTTCACGGCACTGCTGCTGAACGGCCTGACCCCGGGGTCCCCCACCCCCGGGTCACCTCGCCAGTCGGCCCAGCAGTGACGAGGCCGCCGCGATTCCCAGCACCGCCGCCCCCAGCAGCACCCCGTAATCCAGGGCGAGATGCGAGGGCGTGCCGAGCAACAGCCCGCGCAGGGCGTCGACCTGGTAGCTCAGCGGGTTGATCCGGCTGACCGTCTGGAGCCAGCCGGGCATGATCGCCACGGGGTAGAGGGCGTTCGAGGCGAAGAACAGCGGCATCGTGATGGCCTGCCCGATGCCCATCAGCCGGTCGCGGGTCAGCACGATCCCGGCGATCGTCATGGACAGACAGGAGAAGAAGGCCGAGCCGAGGATCACCGCGACGGCCACTCCGAGCAGCCGCAGCGGGTTCCAGGTGAGCCCCACCCCGAGCGCCGCCGCGATGACGATCACCACGACCGCCTGGATCAGCGCCTTCACCCCGGACGCGAACGCCTTGCCGCTGATCAGCGCGGCTCTCGGGGTGGGCGTGACCAGGAGTTTGGTCAGGATGCCCGCATCTCGCTCCCAGATGATCATGATCCCGTAGAAGATCGCGATGAACATCGCGGACTGGGCGATGATGCCGGGCGCGAGATAGTCGATGTACGGGATGCCGCCGGTCGGGATGGCCTTGATCCGGGTGAACGTCTCGCCGAAGATCAGCAGCCAGAGCGCGGGCTGGACGGCGCGGGTGTACAGCTCGGTCTGGTCGTGGCGCAGCTTCTGGAGCTCCACGACGCACATCGCGACCACCCGGGCGGGCAGCACCCGCCAGCCGGTACGGGCCTTCGGCGGGGCCAGCAGCAGGGCGAACCGCCCGGGATCGGGGCCTGAGTCCGGGCCCGTGCCCGCGCGCTCGACCGTCTCAGCCGACGCGGGACGCGGTGCGGCGGGTCGACCTGACATCACGGAAGTCGCCTCCCTCTTCGTCCAGACCGCTGCCGGCGACGTCCCGGAAGACGTCCTCCAGCGTCGGTACGGGGTCCCCCCGCCCCGCGGTGCCCCCGGCCACGCGGCGGGCGCGCAGGTCGGCCCGCAGTTCGTCGGGGGTGCCGAGGGCGTGCACGCGCCCGCGGTGCATCAGCGCGACCCGGTCGCAGTACTGATCGGCCTCGTCCATGTAGTGCGTGGTGACGAGGACGGTCATGCCGGTGGCATGCCGTACGGCGTTGATGTGCTCCCACACACTGGTGCGGGCGATCGGGTCGAGGCCGATCGTCGGCTCGTCGAGCATGAGCAGCCGGGGCGCGCTGACCAGGGCCTGCGCGAGTTCGAGACGGCGGATCATGCCGCCGGAGTACGTCTTGGTCATCCGGTCGGCGGAGCCGGTCAGGCCGACGGCCTCCAGGGCCTGCGTGACGCGCTCGGCCCGCTCGCGGCGCGGTACGTCGAAGACACGGGCGAACAGGGTCACGTTCTCGCGGCCCGTCAGCGCGGCGTCGGCCGAGAGCTGCTGCGGTACGTACCCGAGCAGCCTCCGGACGGCCATCTTCTCCTTCGCCGCGTCGTGCCCGAAGACCCGGACCATGCCCGCGGGGACGGGCAGGAGCGTGGTGATGCAGCGGATCGCGGTGGTCTTGCCCGCGCCGTTCGGCCCGAGCAGTCCGAAGACCTCGCCCGCGACGACCGAGAGGTCGAGCTCGGCGACGGCCTTGGTCTCGCCGAAGGAGTAGGCGAGCCCTTCGCACCGCACGGCGGACGGGGCGCCGGAATCGGGGGTGTCGCTCATATGTCCTCCTTCTTTTCCCCTCCCCCGGGTTCTCCCCCTCCCCCGGGTTCCTCGGGTTCCCCGTGGAGGTTGCGCGCGAGTCTGCGCAGCGCCGGGAGGGCCGCCGCCAGGGCCTCGCGGTCCTCGTCCGTCAGCCGCGCCACTTCCTCCCGTACGAGAGCGGAACGGCGCGCCCGCCAGTCGCTGAGCCGGGCCGCGCCGGCCGGGGTGGGCAGCAGCAGCGTGGAGCGCCGGTCGGCCGGGTCGGTCTCCCGGCGCACGCATCCGGCCGCCACGAGCTGGTTGACCAGGGTGGAGACCGAGTTGCCCGCGAGCCACAGCTCCTTGGCGGCGTCCGACACCCGGATCCCCGGGCACGCCGCGACCAGCCGCAGCAGCTCGACCTGGGTCCCGCGCAGCGGCGCGGCCGCCATGGGGCCGCGCAGCCGCCGCCGGATCGTGCGCTGGACTCCTGCCAGCGCGTCCGCGAGGGAGTCGGGGAACTCCCCGGAGGACTCCTCGGTGGCCATACCACCTATTTTAGCTCTCACTCCGAGGTAATTCACCCGCACGAGTGAACGCCGCACCCCTGGGGCCGTGAACCGCACCCCTGGAGCCGTAAAAACGGGCGACCGGCGCTCCCTAGAAGCCGGGCGGTTCGGTGTACGTCCCCCACTCGTCCCGCAGCGCGTCGCAGATCTCGCCGAGCGTCGCCTCCGCCCGTACCGCCTCCAGCATGGGGGCGATCATGTTGGAGCCGTCGCGCGCCGCCGTCAGCATGGCCGCCAGCGCCGTGCGCACCCGCGCGTCGTCCCGCGCGGCCCTGCGCGCCGCCAGGACCTGGACCTGGTCCCGCTCGACCTCGTGGCTGACCCGCAGGATCTCCAGGTCGCCGGTGACCGAGCCGTGGTGGACGTTGACGCCCACGACCCGCTTGTCGCCCTTCTCCAGCGCCCGCTGGTACTGGAACGCGGATTCGGCGATCTCGCCGGTGAACCAGCCGTCCTCTATGCCGCGCAGAATGCCCGAGGTGACGGGGCCGATCGGGTGACGGCCGTCCGGATGGGCCCGCAGGCCGCGCTCCTTGATCTGCTCGAAGATCTTCTCGGCGTCGGCCTCGATCCGGTCGGTGAGCTGCTCGACGTACCAGGAGCCGCCGAGCGGGTCCGCCACGTTGACGACCCCCGTCTCCTCCATGAGCACCTGCTGTGTGCGCAGCGCGATCTCGGCGGCCTGCTCGCTGGGCAGGGCGAGGGTCTCGTCGAGCGCGTTGGTGTGCAGGGAGTTCGTGCCGCCGAGGACGGCCGCCAGCGCCTGCGCCGCCGTCCGTACGACGTTGTTGTACGGCTGCTGCGCGGTGAGCGAGACGCCCGCGGTCTGGGTGTGGAAGCGCAGCCACTGCGCCTTGTCGGTGCGCGCCCCGTACACCTCCCTCATCCAGCGCGCCCAGATCCGCCGGGCCGCGCGGAACTTGGCGATCTCCTCGAAGAAGTCGAGATGGGCGTCGAAGAAGAAGGAGAGCCCCGGCGCGAAGGTGTCGATGTCCATCCCCCGGCTGAGCCCCAGCTCCACGTAGCCGAAGCCGTCCGCGAGGGTGTACGCGAGCTCCTGCGCGGCCGTCGCGCCCGCCTCACGGATGTGGTAGCCGGAGACGGAGAGCGGCTTGTACGCGGGGATGGTGGTGGCGCAGTGCTCCATGAGGTCGCCGATCAGCCGCAGATGCGGCTCGGGCTGGAACAGCCACTCCTTCTGGGCGATGTACTCCTTGAAGATGTCGGTCTGAAGGGTCCCGTTGAGGACGCCCGGGTCGATGCCCTGGCGCTCCGCCGCCACCAGGTACATGCAGAAGACGGGGACGGCGGGGCCGCTGATCGTCATCGAGGTGGTGACGTCGGCGAGCGGGATGTCCGCGAAGAGGATCTCCATGTCGGCGGCCGAGTCGATGGCGACCCCGCAGTGGCCGACCTCGCCGAGCGAGCGGGGGTCGTCGGAGTCGCGGCCCATGAGTGTGGGCATGTCGAAGGCGACGGAGAGCCCGCCGCCGCCCGCCGCCAGGATCATCTTGTAGCGCTCGTTCGTCTGCTGTGCGTTGCCGAAGCCGGCGAACTGGCGGATGGTCCAGGTCCGGCCGCGGTAGCCGGTCGCGTGCAGGCCGCGGGTGTACGGGTACTCCCCGGGCCAGCCGATCCGTTCGAAGCCTTCGTAGGTGTCGCCGGGCCGGGGCCCGTAGACCGGGTCCACGGGGTCCCCGGAGAGTGTCGTGAAGTCCGCGTCACGCTTGCGGGCCTTGTCGTACCGGGCCTGCCAGCGCCGGCGGCCCTCCTCGATGGCGTCAGCGTTCATACGACCAATTTACTAGGACGTCCAAGTAAATGTCGATGACGGCAGGGGGACGAGGGGAGGAACGATGCCGAAATCACAGAGGGAGCGGCGAACGAAGGCGGAGGAACACAGACAGAACGGCCGCCGGCAACGAGTGCGGGCGGCCGGTGAGCCGGGTGAGCGAGATCAGCGGATCGGCCGGCCGGTCGGCCGACCGCAGAGGCGCTACGCCTTCGACGCGCTACGCCTTCGCGGTCTCCGGGGCGCGGTCGGTCAGCAGGGGCTGGATCTCACGGGTGATCTTCGGCTCGACGAAGAACGACGCGACGGGGATGCAGCCGGCGGCGAGCACCCACAGCAGCTTGCCGAACGACCACTTCGCCTTGGAGCCCAGATCGAAGGCGAAGATCACGTAGATGATGAAGAGCACACCGTGGATCTGCGAGATCACCATCGTGTTGCCGGTATCGAACCCGTACTTCAGGATGATCGCCACGGTGAAGACCAGCAGCCATACGGCGGTGACGTACGCCATCACCCGGTAGCGGGACAGCACATTCGACTTCATACGGCTGAGCCTAACCGGGCACAAGGGGCGATCTTCCGGCGCCCCTCCCCCGTACTCAGTCCTCGAAGTCCTGGGCGGCCACCCGCAGCGGGCGCAGCATCGCGAAGATCTCCGCGCACTCCTCCGCGTCGTAGACACCGAGTCCGAAGTCCATCTCCATCAGGTCGAGGGTGGCGGCCTCCACCACCTCGCGGCCCTTGTCCGTGATGGAGGCGAGCGTGCCGCGTCCGTCGTTGGGGTTGGGCCGTTTGTCGACGAGACCGGCGGTCACCAGCCGGTCCACGGTGTTGGTGACGGAGGTCGGGTGGACCATCAGCCGCTCACCGATCTTGGACATCGGCAGTTCGCCGGCCTTGGAGAAGGTGAGCAGCACCAGCGCCTCGTACCGGGCGAAGGTGAGGCCGTACGGCTTGACGACGGCGTCCACCCCGGCGAGCAGGATCTGATGGGCACGCATGATCGAGGTGATCGCGCCCATGGAGGGAACGGGTCCCCAGCGCTGCTGCCAGAGTTCGTCGGCGCGCGCGATGGGGTCGAAAGGCAGGCTGAGCGGCTTGGACACGCCGTCGACCTTACCCACTGGTTACTCGCGGGTCAGCACCGTCTCGCCCTTCGGGCGTACGCTCCGCCGCCTGCGGCGGGGCCGGCTCCGCCGGGGGCGGCCCGTCCGTCCGCGCGCCTCCGTCGCCGTGCCGTGCGGCCCGGTGCGGTGGGCCTCCCGTACCAGGACGAGGCAGCAGAGCGTGCCGAGCGCGCCCGCCCCGGCCACCACCTGATGTACGGGAAGGAACTCGGCGGCCGCTCCCGCCGCCGCCATGCCGAGCCCCTGGAGCGTCATCAGACCGGCCGTGAGCAGCGTCATCGCCCGGCCGCGCAGCTCCTCGGGGACCGCCGCGACGAACCACTGGTCGAGGCCGATGACATACGCGGCCGCCGCCCCGGACAGCGCGAGCGCGGCCAGCGCCCAGCCGAGGCCGGGCTCGGCCCCGTACACCAGCAGGGGCAGCAGTCCGAGGGCGGCGCCCGGCAGGACGACGCGGGAGCGGGCGCGCGGGGAGAGCACCGTACCGACGTACAGCTCCGCCACGATGTGCCCCACGGGCATCGCGCACATCATCAGCCCCAGTGCCGCCGGGCCGAGCCCGAGGGAGTCCGCGTACGGGGCGGCCAGGGCCTCGGGCGCGACGACGAACATCGCGGGGAGCCAGAAGAGCAGCAGCAGCGCCCGCGTACGCCGGTCGCCCAGCAGCAGCCGGGCGCCGCCGAGTGATTCCCGCAGCAGGGAGCCGCCGTGACGGCCCGCCGGCCCGGCGGCCCCGGCGTAACCCGAACGTGCGGTGGCGTGGGGCGGGCGGTCGGCCGTCCCGAAGCGCAGCAGCGCGGCCGAGCAGAGGAACGTGACCGCCGTGACGCAGATCGCGCCGCGCGCGGGCACGACGGCGAGCAGCACCCCGCCCAGCCCGAACCCGGCGAGCTGCGCGCTCTGCGAGACGATCCGCAGCAGGGAGCGGCCGAGTACGTACAGATCGCCCTCGCCGAGGATGTCGGTCAGCGCGGCCATCCTGGTCCCGGTGAAGACGGGCGCGATCGCGGCGACGGCGCAGCGCAGGGCCAGCAGCCCGGCGATCGGCGTGCCGGGCAGCACCATCACCCCCACGCAGAGGGCGCAGAGCAGATCGCAGACCACCAGCACCCGGCGGGCGGGGTAGCGGTCGGCGACCCCGGCGAGGAGGGTCCCGCCGACGAGGTACGGGAGCAGCCCGAGGGCGAAGGTGAGGGCGCTGAGCAGCGGGGATCCGGTGAGGTCGTAGACGAGGAAGGTCAGCGCGATCTCGCTGACGACCACGCCGAGGAGCGAGAGGAGGTGCGCGGCGAAGACGAACCGGAACTCACGGACGGCGAAGACGGCGCCGTACCCACGGGGAGCGTGCTGGGGCATGGGGGCAGACTGACGGGGTAGAAGCCCCGGCCACAGACATTCGGACGAGTCCGAATCTTCGGCGGCCCGCACGGTCCGGAAGGACAGGAGCCTCCGGGCGACAGGAGCCTCCGGAGGGCAGGGGAGTCGGCCACCGGAGGTACCGGGGCCTTCGGACCGAACGAGGGGAGGCCGCCCGCACGATGCCGTTCCAGCTCCACTTCGACGAGAGCGATCTGCTCCGCTGCCGGTTCGCCGTGTCGCCGCTCTGGGAGACGCAGGAGGCGGTACGCACCCTCGCGCGCCCCGAGCGACACGGGTACCACCTGCCGTGGCTGCGCCGGATCCGGGCGGCGGTGGCGGGGATCGATCTCGCGCCGCTGCATCTCCTGATGCCCGAGCACGGGCACAACCCGGACTTCCTGAGCCGCCCGCCGTCGGTTCCCCTCCCCACCTTCGAGGAGGAGATCGCGGCCGTCCGCGCCACCGATCCGGAGCTGGTCAGAACCGACATCACGCTGGCGCTCGCCGACACCCCGCGCGGCGCGGCGAGCCCCGAGGGCCGGGCGATGGCGGCGGATCCGGTGGGGGCGGTACGGAGGCTGGCCGGGCTGCTGGAGCGGGTGTGGCACGAGTTGGTGGAGCCGGAGTGGCCCCGGCTGCGCACCCTGCTGGAGGCCGATGTGGCGTACCACTCGCGGCGGTTGGCGGAGAACGGTCTCCAGGGGCTGCTGGGGGAGCTGAGTCCGCAGCTCTCCTGGACGGACGGCTCCACGCTGACGATCACGGGAACCAACGGCAGCCACACGCGGGTACTCGGCGGCGAGGGGCTGGTCCTGATGCCGAGTGTGTTCTCCTGGCCGCGCGTGGTCAGCGGCTATCTGCCGCCGTGGCAGCCGGCCGTGATCTATCCGGTGCGCGGCATCGGCGGCCTGTGGACGCGGCCGTCGGACCGTACCCCCGACGCACTGGCCCGGCTGCTGGGCCGGGCGCGGGCGGACGTGCTGTGCGCGCTGGACGAGCCGTCCGGGACGACGGCGCTCGCGCGGCTGCTGGGACTGGCCCCGTCCTCGGTGTCGGCGCATCTGTCGGCGCTGCGCGGGGCGGGGCTGCTGACGTCGCGGCGGTACGGGCACCAGGTGCTGTACGAGCGGACGCCGCTCGGCATCACGCTGTCGGCGACGGCTTCGGCTTCGCTGTCGGCGTCGGTGTCCGCCCCGGTGTCGCAGAGCACAACCGATTGAGCGCTATGTAACGATATGCCGGTCTTGCCATTCCCATCGCCGCCCAGTCGACTTCCGAGGGGCCTGGATGTCCGGCCGCAGACCGCAATCACCGTCTTCGTCGTCGCCGTCGCCGTCGTCGTCACCGCAGCCGTCGTCACCGCAGTCGTCGCGCCGCGCGCGTCCCGCGCCGACGACCGTCGTCGCGGCCCTGCTCACCCTCGCCGCGCTCGTGAGCTGCGCCCCGTCCGCGCCCCGGCCCGAGGCGCCGGTGACGCGCGCCGCGCGGACGGCCCCGGCGGTCCAGGGCGAGGCGGCCCCGACGGCGGCGTCACCCTTCTGGATCGACCCGGACAGCGACGCGGCCCAGCAGGTCAGCCGGTGGGAGCAGGAGGGGCGTTCGGCCGACGCGAAGGCGCTCAAGCGGATCGCGGACCGCGCGGTCGCCGTCTGGCCCGCCGCCGAGAACCCCGAGCCGCAGATCCGCCGGGCGGTACGGGGCGCGACCGCCGGCAAGCGGACGGCGGTCTTCGTCGCGTACAACATCCCGCACCGCGACTGCGGGCTCTACTCGGCGGGCGGCGCCCCCGACGGGCAGTCCTACCGCGACTGGATCGACGGCTTCGCGGCGGCGATCGGCGACGCCGAGGCCATCGTCGTACTGGAGCCGGACGCGGTGCCGCATGTCGCGGACGGCTGCACCCCGTCCGAGCACCACGCCGAGCGGTACGAACTCCTCACCCACGCGGTCGGCCGTCTGAAGCGGCAGCCGCACACCCGCGTCTACGTGGACGCCGGCAACCCGGACTGGATCTCCGACCCGGCCAAGATCGCGGACGCGCTCCAGCGGGCGGGGGTCGGCGCGGCGGACGGTTTCTCGCTCAACGTGTCCAACTTCCAGAGGAACGAAACCGTCAAGGCGTACGGGACCCGGCTCGCCGGCCTGCTCGGCGAGACCCACTTCACGGTGGACACCAGCAGAAACGGCGCGGGCCCGCTCCCCGGCAACCGCGACGAGGCCTGGTGCAACCCCCCGGGGCGCGCGCTGGGCACCCCGCCGACCACGAACACCGGCAACGAACTGGTCGACGCGTTCCTCTGGATCAAACGCCCCGGCGAGTCGGACGGCCCGTGCCGTGGCGGCCCGGCGGCGGGCACCTGGTGGCCGGAGTACGCGCTGGGCCTGGCGCGCCGCGCGAAAGGCTGACGCAGCAAGCGGAGCTGGCGCAGCATGCGGGGCTGACGCAGCACGCGGGGCTGACGCAGCACGCGGGGCTGACGCAGCACGCGGGGCTGACGCAGCACGCGGGGCTGACGCAGCACGCGGGGCTGGCGCGCGACGGATCCCTCCTTTTCCCGCCTCAACCGCCGTGCGCCTTGCGGTAGGCGCTCGGTGTCATTCCCACTTCCCTCCGGAAAAGGTTCCGGAAATTCGAGGCCGTGCCGAAGCCCGCCGCTCCGGCGACCCTCTCGACGGACCAGTCGGATGTTTCGAGGAGCCGGCGCGCAGCGAGAATCCGCTGCGCGGCGACCCATTGCATGGGCGGCATTCCCGTCTCGCTCACAAAACGCCGGACGAGGGTTCTCCGTGAGAGCAGGCTGTGGTCCGCCATCCGCTGCACGGTGACGGGCGATCCGATGTTCTCCCGTACCCATTCCCGTGTCGCGCCCAGGTCGGCGCGCGGAGGGGTGGGCGCGTCCGTGTACTGCGGCTCGTGCGGGCCGCGGGCGGCGGGGAAGACGACGTCCTTCGCCACGCCGTCCGCGGCGGTGGTCCCGAAATCGGTCTGGACGACGTGGAGACAGGCATCGATTCCCGACCCCGCGCCGGCGGAGGTGATGACCGCCCCGTCCTCGACGAAGAGCCGGTTCTCGACGACATCGACCTCGGGGTATCCGGCGCGGAGCTGACCGATGTTGCGCCAATAGGTCGTAGCCGTCCTGCCGTTCAGCGCCCCTACGGCCGCGAGCGCGAATACGCCCGTGCAGACGGCGAGGACCCGCGCGCCCCGCTCGACGGCTGTCCGCAGCGCCGTCAGCTGGTCCTCCGGGACGGGGACACTCAGGTCCTCGTAGCCCGGGACCACGACGATATCGGCCTCCTCCAGAGCGGCGGGGGAGCGGGTCGGCCTGATGTCCGCGGCCACGTCGACGCGCGACGGCATGCCGTCCGCGTCAAGGGCCGGGGCCGGATCGCGATCTCCGCAGACGAAGACGCGATAGCCCGGATGCCGGCCGAACACATAGGCCGGAATGCTGACGTCGAGCGGATACGCCCGCGGTACCGCGAGGATCGCGACGACCGTCGTCCCGCCCTCCCCGTTTCCCCATCCATTCCGCGATCCATTCCGCGATCCGTTCCGCGATCCGTTCCGCAAGTGGACTCCCTCGCCTCCGCGCTTCCTGTCCACCCTACGTACGCGACCGTCCGACCGGGCACCCCCGTGCTGGCACGATCCTTGCGGTAGCTGGCACAACCGCGCCTGGCCCGCCCCGGCATGGCTTCCTATCGTCTTTTCCGTACCGGTGGAATTCACTTCTGATGATCGGAGCGCCATGAGCGACGCGGATCAGGTCGAAAGCTTCGGAGTCCCTTGGGAAAAGGGTTACGGATACGTTCAGGCGGTCCGGCGCGGCGACACCATTTATCTCTCCGGCCAAGTCGCCCACGACGGAACGGAACTCGTCGCCCCCGCGCCGGTCGACGCAGCCGGATCGGTCACCGATTTCGCCAACACGGGCGAGCAGATGCGCCGGTGCTATGCCAACGCGGCGGAATTGCTGCGGCGTTTCGGGGCATCACTGGACGATGTCGTCGAAGAAGTCATCTACGCGGTCGATGTCGACGCGGCCGACGCGGCGGCGGGGCCGGTGCGCAAGGAAGCGTACGGCCGGCCGGACCCGCAGGTGGCGAGCACCATGATCGGCACCCCGCGGCTGGCCTTCCCCGAGCTGCTGGTCGAGGTGAGATTCACCGCCCGGGTCCGGGGCTGATTCACCGCCCGTCGGACTCTCCGGCTCAGCGCTCGGGTCCGGCGGCGCGCAGCCCCCGGTCCGCGAAGGCGATCAGCCACTCGAAGCTCTCGTCGATGTCGGCGCTCCACTGGAAGCCGTTCGCCACCTGCAGCGTGGCGAAGCCGTGGCAGAGGCTGCGGAGCATGCGCAGGGCGTGGTCCACGTCGGGCTCCGCGATGTCGTAGCCGCGCAGGACCGCCGAGAACGCGTCGAGCAGCCGCTGGGCCGCGGCGGCCATGGGGTCGTCCGGTCCCGTCGGTTCCACGCCGATCGTCGCGGCGTACCGGCCGGGGTGCTCCAGGACGAAGGCGCGGAAGGCGGACGCGGCGGCCACCAGCGCGTCGCGGCCCGCGTACCCCTGGGCGGCGCCGCCGACGGCGTCGGCGGCCTGGCTCAGCGCCAGGGCCGCGATGCGCCGGTTGAGGTCGTCCAGGCCGCCCACGTGCTTGTAGAGGGACGGGGTGCGCACGCCCACCCGTTCGGCCAGCAGTCCCATCGTCAGGCGGGCGAGGCCCACCTCGTCGGCGAGGTCGGCGCCGGCCGCGACCACGGCCGCCGGGTCCAGGCCGGCCCTAGGCACGGGCGGTCTCCGACCGGAGAAAGGCGAGCAGGAGGGAGACCACCTCGTCGGGGAACTGGTCGTGCGGGTAGTGGCCGGCGCCCTCGATCATCTCCAGGCGGCCGAGGCCGGGCCGCAGGGCGTCGACGATCGCCGAACCCTCGGCGTGCGGGTCGGTCCAGTCGGGGTCGAGCGTGCCCATCACGACCAGGACCGGGCAGCGGACGTCGCCGAGCCGCGCGCCGGCGTCGGCCGGGTCGGCGCGGCCCATGCCCTGGAAGGCCTTCATCCGGCCCGGTTCGCGGAGCAGGGAGTCGATACGGCCGAGCCGCTCGGCCCAGTCGGCGGGCTTCGCGCCGGGGTAGGCCACATCGAGGTACGAGCGCCAGAGCGCGGCGCTGCCGAGCACCCCCGCGCCGAGCAGCCGCAGCATGCCCTGCCGGAAGCGCCGTACCCGCAGGTCGCCGAGGCGGATGGACTGCTTGCGGGTGAACGGCGCCAGTTCGGCGACCGCGGAGACCAGGGAGGGCTCGCGCGCCGCGGCGATGGTGGCGGCGCCGCCGGAGATCGAGTGGCCGACGAGCACCGCGGGGCCGCCCAGGTGGCGGATCACGGCGAGCAGGTCGTCGGCGAGGGCGGTGCGGCTCCAGGCCGGCCAGTCGGTGCTGGACTCGCCGCAGCCGCGCAGATCGACCGCGGCGACCCGATGGCCCGCGGCCACCAGCTGCGGGATCACCGCGCGGTAGGCGGCGCGACTGTCGCCCATGCCGTGCGCGAGCACGATCAGCGGGCCCGAACCCGCCGCCCCCGCCACCTCGTAGGCGAGGGTGCCGCCGTCGACGGCGAGGTACTCGGTCATGATCCCTCCAGGTCTGGCTAACGTCATTAGCTAAAAGCTAATCCCATTAACCAGACCTGTCAACGAGGCGATCCTCTCCCCGGCTCCCCCTGTCTCCCTCTGGCGCCGAACGCCGCCCGCGCTCACTCCACCTTGATCCACTTGGCTTCGGACGGGACGCCCGCCGCGTCCGTGACGAAGAGCATGTACCAGCCGGGCGGCACCAGAGCGCGGTCCTTGGGGACCTCCACCGTCACCGAGTTCTTCGTCTTCACCATCGTGAGATCCACCGAGCGCTGCTCGACGTCCGTCGTGTGCGTGACCGCGCTCGGGCGCATCAGCCGCGCCGTGGCGATCGCCTCCGGGCGGTCCGTACGGAACGTGGCCCGGCCGTCCGCGCCGACCTGCCGCGGGCCCCCGCCGAGCTTCGGGCGCTTCTGCTGGGCCCGGTCGCCCTGGAGGTACGGCGGGGTGTAGATCTCCACGCGCTGCTCGAACGTGCCGAGCTTGGTGTTGTCCGCGTCGTCGAAGAGCGGGTCGGAGCCGAAGGTCACCACCCGGCCGTCCGGCAGCAGCAGCGCCTCCGAGTGGTAGTTGCGGCCCACGGTCGGGTCGGCGGCCGGACGGAAGGTGTTGGACTTCGGGTCGTAGAACTGCGCCTTCAGGATGTCGCTGGCGCTGCGGCCCCGGTAGTCGGAGGAGCCGCCGGTGGTGAACACCGAGTCGTCCGGCAGCAGCACGCTGCTCAGGTACCGGGTGCCCTGCGGGAGCCTCGGGCCCTCCTGGAAGGCCGGGTTGTCCGCCTTCAGGTCGACCACGGCCGTACGGGCGGTGGCCTTGGAGGACTCGCCGACCCCGCCGCCGCCGAGCACCATCACCCGCTGGTCCTGCACGGGCGGCAGCAGCAGGGACGCCGAGGTCTCGGTCTGGTCGAGGTCGGTGAGCCCGCCGATCCCGGTGAACGTGTTGGTCCTCACGTCCCACAGCCCCGGTTGGCGGCCCTGGTCCGCGGGGCCGTACCCGGCGTTGGAGCCGGAGTAGAAGAGCTTGCCGCCCTTGGTCAGGAAGAGCGCCGGATAGGTCGGGAAGTAGCGGGTGGGGCCCTTGGACCATTCCTTGGTCTCCGGGTCGTACAGCTCGTTGTCCCCGGTGAGTACGGCGCCCACGTCGTCCAGGCCCGAGACGGCGAGCACCTTGCCGTCCTCCAGGGTGACCAGCGTGGGGTACCAGCGGGCCTCCTTCATCGGGGCGACGGGGATGTACTTCTCGGCCCTGGGGTCGAACTCGTACGCGGCCTTGATGCCCTGGAAGTCCTGCTTCTCCGTGGTGATCTTCTGGGCGAGGCCGTAGAGGTTGTCCGCGTCCTTGCCCTTGAGGCCGACGATCCGGTACTGCGCCGCCTGGGTCGTCAGCGCCCGCGGGCCCTTCTCCGCCGCCTCCACGAAGACGCGCGCCTCGCCGGCCGTGATCTTGGTCTTCCAGGGCAGCATCCGGCCGCCGGACCCGTACGCGATCTTGAACTCGCGCTTCGCCCTGGGGACGGTGACATCGAACTTGCTGATGTACTCGACGCCCGACGGGGAGCGGAAGCGTGTGCCTTTCCTGAACGTGTGGTCACGGTCCGGGTTCTCGTTCTTGACGCGCATCCCGCCGCCCGCGCGCTCGATCGAGCCGTCGAGCACCTCGTAGCGCGCCGTGCCGCCCGCGACCAGCAGCCGGCCGTCGGGGAGCTGCGAATGGCCCGAGCAGAAGAAGTCCTCCGGGGTGGGGATCTTCTTGAACGAGTTGTCGGCCGGGTTCCACAGGATCGTGTCGAACGACCCCTTGTCGAACTTCTTCTGGTTGTTGCCGGAGCCCGCGATGATCAGGACCTTGCCGGTGTGCAGCAGGGCCGCGTGGATCGCGTTCGTACGGTACTCCTTGGGCACGGCGAGGGGCTCCCAGGAGCCGTACTGCCGCTTGTAGCCGGGCTGGGCGATCTTGTACGCGTGGTACTTCTCCTGGGCGAAGGAGACGGCCGCGGGGGCGTTGAGGCCCACGAGCACCACCAGCGCTCCCCCGCCCATCAGGGTCTTCCTGAACTTGTTCGACGGCCGGCGCCGGGGCCGGTACTGCTCGGGCATCTCTCAGTTCCCTCCGGTCGTCGTCTTGGGCGGGATCGCGGGCACCGCCGCGGGCTGGGGCGCGGGCTGCGGGACGTGCCGTGTCTCGGGGGCCGCGAGGGCCATGAGGGTCGTCGCGGCCCGTGCCGCCTCGGCGCGCTCCTGACGGGCCGTCCACGCCCAGACGGCGACGGGGGCCAGCGCTGTCGCGAGCGCCAGGAGGGCCCAGGTGCGCATCGCCACATGGGAGTGGCCGAGGAGGAAGGAGGCGAGGAGCGAGGCGACGAGCACGCCGGCCCAGAAGAAGTGCACCCGGAACGTCAGCAGCCGGTCGGGGCTGGCCTCACCGCCCTTGGGGGTGACGACGAAGCGGCCATGGGTACGCAGCACGGCCGCCCCGAGCGACTTGAGGTAGATCGGCGCGGAGAGCGCGGACATCGCCATCCCCGCGAGTCCGCCGGAGCCCTCGGGCTCGTGGGGCGAGACGTTGTGGCGCCGGTTCCAGAGGTAGAGGCCTATCTGGAGGGCGGCGGCGTCGCTGTAGAGCATCAGCAGGACCGAGGAGGAGACCTGGGTGCCGGAGGCGCCGAGGCAGAGGAACAGGACGCAGCTCAGGATGCCCAGGAACCAGTTGACCGCGGTCATCGGGTAGTAGACGAGCATCATCGTGTAGCTGAACAGCCGCCCCGGCGGCACTCGGAAGGGTGCCTTCCAGTACTGCTTGAAGAGGGTTTCGTACGTCCCCCTGGACCAGCGCAGCTGCTGGGTGAAGAAGTCCGTCCAGGAGGCGGGCCCCTCGCCGACGGCGAGCACGTCGGGGGTGTAGACGGAGCGCCAGAACCGGCCCGTGAGCGGGTTCCTGCGGCGGTGCAGCTCGAAACCGGTCGCCATGTCCTCGGTGATCGAGTCGTACAGGCCGCCCGCCTGCTTGAGCGCGGTGATCCGTACGGCGTTGTTGGTGCCGACGAACATGGGCGCCCGGTAGCGGTTCCCGGCCCGCTGGATCAGCGCGTGGAAGAGGAACTGCTGGGACTCGGCGGCCTTGGTGACCGGCGAGGTGTAGTTCCCGTACACCTGGGGGCCGACGACGAAGGCGATGTCCGGGTCGCGGAAGTAACCGAGCATCCGCTCCAGGAAGTTGGGGAGCGGTATGTGGTCGGTGTCGACGGAGGCGAAGAAGTCGTAGTCGTCGCCGTGCATCGCGATCCAGGCGTTGTAGTTGCCGTGCTTGGTGCGGGCCTTGTGCACACCGCTCGGGCGGTTCCACTCGGGCACCCCGCGGCGGGTGAAGTGGCGTACGCCCAGCTCCGCGCAGAGCGCCCGGGCGGCGGGGCTGTCGCCCTCGTCGAGCAGCCAGACGTCGAGCGGGCCGCTGTGGCGCAGGCGCCCGGCGCCTTCGAGGGTGTCCCGCACCATGGCGAGCGGTTCCTTGCCGGGGACGTACGTGGTGAGGAACGCGACGCGGGTGCCCGTCTCGGCGGGTACCGGCACCGGGTCCTGGGCGACCATCGTGGCGTGGGCCACGGAGACCACGTTGACCAGCATGAAGAAGGCGATGAGCCCGATCGAGCCGAGCATCACGTGGTCGAAGACGATGAGCCAGCGGTCGCCGCCCTCGCGGACGGTGCGGTGGGTGGGCCAGACCAGGTAGACGAGGAGGACCCCGGAGAGCAGCGGCGCCAGGGCCATCAGCAGGACGGCACGTATTCGGCGCGGTTCCCGCGAGAGCAGGCTCCGGTACTGCACCCGGTAGGCGGTCTTCCGGCCCGGCTCCATGAGGGGGCCGGCCAGACAGCTGTGGACGTCGTAGTCGTACTCGAAGCTCTCCGGGCGCACGATGCCTCCAGCGTTCTCGCGCGGTCAATGACCCCACAAAAGGGGACATTTACCGGCGTGTCGACTGGAGGCGTCCGTGCGGGGGGCCATACGTTCGAGGGTTCGCCCGTACGGAGGCCGCGTCCGGCGGAGCGGCGGGGCCCGGTGGAGAGACGGCCCCGAGCGGAGAGGCCGCGTCAGGCGGAAAGGTGACGCTCCACCGTCTCGACCTTCGAGGTGAGGCCGTCCGTGACACCGGGCCTGATGTCGGCCTTGAGGACGAGCGAGACGCGTCCGGCGCGGGCCTCGACGGCGGCGACGGCACGCTTGACCACGTCCATCACCTCGTCCCACTCCCCCTCGATCGAGGTGAACATGGCGTCCGTACGGTTCGGCAGTCCGGAGGCGCGGACGACGCGGACGGCGTCGGCGACGTACTCGCCGACGTCCTCCCCGACACCGAGGGGCGAGACGGAGAAGGCGACGATCATGCGCTCACCGTACCCTCGCGGCGGGCGCGGGAGGCGATGACCGCGTCGTCGGCGGCGCGCTTGAGCTTGCGCTCGGCGAAGAAGCCGCCGGCGGGCAGGACGGAGAGCACGAAGTAGAGGGCCGCCGTGCCGAAGGACCACTTGGTGCGGTTCCAGGCGTCCAGCCAGAAGATCACGTAGAGAACGAAGAGCAGGCCGTGGACGGCACCCATCACGGGGACCGCGTTGAACTCCGTCGTCCGCTTCAGGACCGAGCAGACGAGCAGCAGGAGGAAGGAGACGGCCTCCGGCGCGGAGACCAGGCGGAGGCGGTGGAGGGAGGAGGCGGTCTTGATGTCCACGAGGAAGGCACCTTCGTCTTCGGGGCAACGTGAGGGCAGGAGCAGCACGCTCCGTGGCGCACACGATCTTGTGAATGCGCGCACAAGCGTTTCCTCATTGTGACAGCCCCGCTTTGCCCGACCGTTATCAGGGGTCGGGTCGCCTCCTGTCGGGGTCGGGTCGGGTCGGGTCGGGTCGGCCCCTGCCAGGGTGGGGCGGCCCGTCTCAGGGTCGGGTCGCCTCCGGGACCGTTCCGGGACGTGTCGGGGGCACGGGCCCTGTTCCGGGTCGGCGGCGCCGGATACCGTCGACGCGTGGCTCAGTTCCGACTGCAAGGCAGCAGGGTGCTCGCCGTCGACCTGACCGGCGACGCCGTGAAAGCGAAGAACGGCTCGATGGTCGCGTACGACGGCCGGATGACCTTCAAGAAGATGACCGGGGGCGGTGACGGACTGCGCGGGATGGTGACGCGCCGGCTCACCGGTGAACAGATGACCGTGATGGAGGTGAAAGGCCAGGGCACGTGTTTCTTCGCCGACCGGGCGAGCGAGATCAGCCTCGTCTCGCTCCACGGCGACAAGCTCTATGTCGAGGCGAGCAATCTCCTCTGCACGGACGCCGGACTGCGGACGGGCACGGCCTTCACGGGGCTGCGCGGGGGCGCGACGGGAAATGGCTTGTTCACGACCACGGTCGAGGGCACGGGGCAGGCGGCGATCATGTCGGACGGTGAGGCGGTGGTCCTGCGGGTGGCACCGCAGTACCCGCTGTACGTCGACCCCGGTGCGTACATCGCGCACCAGGGCAACCTCCAGCAGAAGTTCCAGTCGGGGGTGAACTTCCGGACCTTCATGGGCGAGGGCTCGGGCGAGTCCTTCCAGATCCGTTTCGAGGGCGACGGTCTGGTCTATGTGCAGCCGAGCGAGCGGAACACGATCGGGGGCGATGTCTGATGCCGTTCCGCGAGATCAACTCGAAGATGGTCGAGGCGACGGTGGCGCCCGGGCAGAAGCTGTTCAGCCAGCGGGGCGCGATGCTCGCGTACCGGGGCGAGGTCAGCTTCACACCGAACATCCAGGGCGGCCAGGGCGGGCTGATGTCGATGATCGGACGGCGGGTGGCCAACGAGGCGACCCCGCTGATGACGGTCGAGGGCAGCGGCACGGTGATGTTCGGGCACGGCGGCCACCACATCCAGGTGATCAACCTGGCGGGCGACACCCTGTACGTGGAGGCGGACCGGCTGCTCGCCTTCGACGGCACCCTCCGGCAGGGCACGATGTTCATGGGGTCGCAGGGCGGCGTGATGGGCATGGTGCGCGGTCAGGTGACCGGTCAGGGGCTCTTCACGACCACACTCAAGGGCCACGGCGCGGTCACGGTGATGGCGCACGGCGGCGTGATCGAGGTGCCGATCTCTCCGGGGCGGGACGTCCATGTGGACCCGCAGGCGTACGTCGCCCACCACGGCGATGTACGGAACAAGCTCTCCACCGCGCTCGGCTGGCGCGACATGGTGGGGCGGGGCTCGGGTGAGGCGTTCCAGTTGGAGCTGAGCGGCAGCGGTGCGGTGTTCGTCCAGGCGTCGGAGGAGAAGCTGTGAGCGGGCGGGACACGCGCGCCGGTTGGGGTATCCCCAGGGCCCCTGGGCCCGAGGGGACTTTTGATCCGGTGACGCTGCCGAGCGAC
Source organism: Streptomyces sp. NPDC059255 (assembly GCF_042752355.1). Lineage (NCBI taxonomy): Bacteria > Bacillati > Actinomycetota > Actinomycetes > Kitasatosporales > Streptomycetaceae > Streptomyces > Streptomyces sp. NPDC059255. The sequence goes on along the minus strand of NZ_JBHYZP010000026.1, from coordinate 77,923 downwards.
GACAACGTCAACGCGTACATCTTCTGTGTGGAGTTGAAGGGGAGCCAGTGGTTCCTCCAGAAGGGCAAGATGATCGCCTACTACGGGCAGATCAACTTCGACGGGATCGGCCACGGCCGCTTCGAGCCGCTGGTGCGCAGCAGCTTCCACTCGCCGCTGCACGCGGCGGACTGGGTGGTCGCGGAGGGCAGCGGGAAGATGCTGCTCGCCGACCGCGCCTTCGACGTCAACTCCTTCGACCTGGAGGAAGGCAATCTGACGATCCGTTCGGGGAATCTGCTGGCGTACCAGCCGTCGCTGGCGCTCAAGCAGTCGATCGTGCCGGGCTTTCTGACCCTGATCGGGACGGGGAAGTTCGTGGCGGCGTCCAACGGGCCGGTGGTCTTCATGGAGCCGCCGCTGCGGGTGGATCCGCAGGCACTGGTCGGCTGGGCGGACTGCCCCTCCCCCTGCCACCATTACGATCATGGCTATATGTCCGGTGTGCTCGGCGGCATCCGCTCGCTGACGGGGATCGGGGGCGTCTCGGGTGAGGAGCATCAATTCGAGTTCGTGGGGGCCGGTACGGTGCTGCTGCAGTCGACGGAGACGCTGATGGCGGAGCAGCCGACGGGTGCGGCACCCCCGGAGCAGGGGGTGCCCGGCGGCGGCCATTCCCCCGGACAGGGAGGACTTGGTGATCTCCAGCGCCGCTTCGGTCTGTGAGCGGTAGTCTGCGGAGTGTGACGTCGAACGCGTGCGCCCCTCCTGCGGTGCGTCCGCGCGGCGCTCCGGGTGCCTGGCGTCACACGTACCACCCCTCTTATATTTCGTCCAGAATTCAACTTCTTAGGTAGAATCGATTACATGGAGACCGAGACGGCCACCCGCTGGCTGAGCGATGCGGAGCAGTGCGCCTGGCGCACCCACCTGGATGTCAGCAAGCTGCTGACGCACCAGCTGGAGAAGGATCTCCAGCCGTTCGGACTGACCATGAACGACTACGAGATCCTGGTCAATCTCTCGGAGTCGGCGGAGCGGCGCATGCGGATGAGCGATCTCGCCGCCATCACCCTCCAGTCCAAGAGCCGGCTCTCCCACCAGATCACCCGGATGGAGAACGCGGGGCTGGTGCGCAGGGAGAACTGCGAGTCCGACCGGCGCGGGCTCTTCGCGGTCCTGACCGACCAGGGCATGGAGACGATGCAGCGGGTCGCCCCGCACCATGTCGAGTCCGTACGGCGCCACTTCATCGATCTGCTCTCACCGGAGGCGCTGGCGGAGCTGCGGACGTCGCTGGCCCCGGTCGCGGAACAGCTCCGCGGCCGGCGCGGCAAGATCTGAGCCCGCGGGAGCCGCCCCCGGCCCCGTCCGCCGCCCGCGTCCCTGTCCCCGGCGTGCGACGGGGCCTACGCGCCGGCCTCGCCGGGGCCGGTCACGGCGGGCAGCCGGAGCTCGAAGAGGGCGCCGCCGGACGGCGCCCGGCCGACGGTGAGGGTGCCGCCGTGCCGCTCGGCCACATCGCGGGCGATGGCCAGCCCGAGACCGGCCCCGCCGTCGTCACGGCTGCGGGCGTCGTCGAGCCGGACGAACCGTTCGAAGATCCGCTCGCGCTCCGCCTCCGGCACCCCGGCGCCGTCGTCGGCGACCGCGAGCACCACCCAGGCGCCCACCCGGCGCACCGAGGTCTCGACCGAACCGGCCGCGTGCCGCTGGGCGTTGTCGAGGAGATTACCGAGCACCCGCGCCAGCTGACCGCGCGAACCCACCACGTCGAACCCCTCCCGGGCCCGCACGGCGACCGGGAAGCGGTCCGCCGCCCGCTGTGAGACCTCCTCGCGGACCAGCGCGCCCAGGTCGGTCCTGGTACGCCCCGGCCGCTCCCCCGCGTCCAGCCGCGCCAGCATCAGCAGGTCCCCGGCGAGTTGCTGGAGCCGTACGGTGTCCGCGACCGCGCCCGGCACGTCCAGCAACCCCGGGTGCGCGTGCCCCACTTCGAGCTGGGTGCGCAGGGAGGCGATGGGGCTGCGCAGTTCGTGCGAGGCGTCCGCGACGAAGCGGCGCTGCCGTTCCACCGCGGCCTCCAGCGCGGTCAGTGTCTCGTTGGTGGTCCGGGCCAGCCGGGCCACCTCGTCCCGGGTGGCGGGTTCGGGTACCCGCCGCGACAGGTCCTCGGAGGCGGTGATGGCCGCCATCTCGCTCCGGATGCCCTCCACCGGCCGCAGCGCGCGCCGCGTGACCAGCCAGGTCACTCCCCCGACGACCAGCAGCAGGACCGGCAGGCCCAGCAGCATCGCGACGGCGGTCGTGTTGACCGCGCTCTGCCGGTCGGCGAGGGTCGCGCCCGCGTGCACCACGACCGTCCGGCCGGTGCGGTCGGTGGCCTCGACCGTCGCGAAGCGGTAGTCGCCCGCCGTGCCCTCGACCGTCGCGCTCCCGTCGCTGTACGCCGTGGTGTCGTCGATCTCCCCCACGGCGGGGTCGTCGTCCCCGCCCTTCCCGCCGCCGTGGTCGTCGCCGCCGTCATCGTCGGAATCGTCGTCATCATCGGAGCTGCCGGAGCCACCCGTGCGCGCGGTCCCCGCCGGATCCGGTGCCGACCGCGCCGTGTCGACCGCGGGGACACCGGAGCCGCTGATCCGCTGCAGCCCCTCGCTGAGGGTGAGCAGCCGCCCGTCCTCGTCGGTCACCAGTACGGGGCTGTCCTCGGCGTCCGGCAGCTCCAGCTTGGCGTACGGGGTCCGGTCGGGGGCCCGGGCCGCGATGTCCAGGGCGACCTCGCGCGCCGCCCGGTCCCCGGCGCGCTCCGCCTGGCCGGTGAGGTTCACGCGCAGCGAGAGCAGGACGGCGACGCCCGCGGCCACCAGCGCCACCGCGACGACGGCGGTCGCGCCGAGCGACGCCTTGGCGCGTACCGACGAGAAGCGGCCGCTCACCGCGCGACCAGCCGGTATCCGGCGCCGCGCACCGTCTGGATGGACGCGGCGCCGAGCTTGCGGCGCAGCGCGCTGACGTAGACCTCGATGATGTTGGGATCGCCCTCGTAGGCGAAGTCCCAGACGTGCTCCAGGATCTCCGGCTTGCCGACGACCTGCCCGGCCCGTACCGCCAGTTGCTCCAGTACGGCGAACTCCTTGGCGGTGAGCGCCACTTCCGTACCGTCGCGGAAGACCCGGCGCGCGGCCGTGTCGACGCTGAGGGCGCCGATGCGCAGCACGGGCGAGGCACCGGCCGTACCGCGGCGGCGCAGCAGCGCCTTGACCCGGGCGACGAGGACGACGTAGGAGAACGGCTTGGTCAGGTAGTCGTCGGCGCCCGTGTCGAGCCCCTCCGCCTCGTCGTACTCGCCGTCCTTCGCCGTGAGCATCAGGATCGGTACGTCGTGGCCGGCGGCGCGCAGGGCGGCGCAGACCCGGTAGCCGTTCATGCCCGGCAGCATGATGTCGAGGACGACCAGGTCGTAGACGCCCTCACCGGCGCGGTGCAGCCCTTCGAGGCCGTCGTGGACGACATCGACGGCGAATCCCTCTGCGGTCAGGCCCTTGGCGAGTGACACCGCGAGCCGCTTCTCGTCCTCCACGATCAACAGGCGCATGCGCACAGCTTCGCAAACGGAACCTGAAGATCACTTCAGCTGACTTCAGCCTGGCTTCAGGTTCCGTACGGCAGATTGAAGGCGTTCGACACGGACCGACTCGGGAGGCCCTCCTCATGAAGCGCAACATCGTCATCGCAGCGATCACCGCGGCGGCCCTGATCGGCGGGGGTACGTACACGGCCGCGGTCGCCCTGAGCAGCGACCGCGGGAGCGACGACGCGGCACCGGTACTGCCGGTGGTCACCGCGACGCCGTCGCCCTCGGACAGCGCGTCGGACGACCCCGGGGACGACCGCGGCGGCCGGGGCGGCGGCGCGGACGACGACTCCTCGCCGGCCCCCGCCCCGACGCGGACGGCGACCGCGGCACCGGCCCCCGCGCCGACCGCGCCCCGGCCGGACCTCTCCGCGGCCCAGGCCGTCGCGGTGGCGCTCGCGGCGCATCCGGGTGCGGTGTCCTCGGTGGAGGCGGACGACGACGTGGCGGCCGGTGCCGCCGACCGGTGGGAGGTCGATCTGCTCGCCGAGAACGGCCGCTGGCTGGAGCTGCGGATCGACGCGGCGACGGGGACGGTCCGAGTGGTTCCCGACGACGATGATGACGATGACGACAGCGACGACCGCGCGGCCCTGCGCGCCGCCACGGTCGACGTCCGGCGGGCGATGACCGCCGCGCTCGCCTCCGTACCCGGAACGGTGACCTCGGCGGAGCTGGACGACGACCGGGGCGGGCCCTGGGAGGTCGACGTACGCGGCAAGGACGGCCGTACGCACGAACTGAACGTCAACTCGACGACCGGCAAGGTGACGGTGGACCGCGACGATGACCGGGACGCCGACTGACACCGACTGACGCCGGCTGACGCCGACTGACGTCATCGGGAGTCGGCCGGCGTCATCCGACGACGGCCGGCATCGGCCGGCTTCGGTTGACGGGGAGTCGGCCGAAGCCGGCCGATGGGCCGGACGGGCGGGCCGGACGCACCGGAAGGGCCGGGCACACCGGGCGGGCCGGGTTACGAGGTGATCCCCGCGACCAGTTCGTCCGCCGCCGTGTACGGGTCCAGCTCCCCCGCCACGATGCGCTCGGCCAGCGCGTCCAGGCGCCGGTCGCCGTGCAGGTCGCCGATGCGCCTGCGCAGCGCGGTGACCGCGATGGTCTCCACCTCGTGGGCCGCGCGGCGGGCCCGGCGCTCGGCGAGGACGCCGTGCTCCTCCATCCAGGCGCGGTGCTTCTCCAGCGCCTCCACCACCTCGTCGATGCCCTCGCCCCGCGCGGCGACGGTCTTCACGATCGGCGGGCGCCAGTCGCCGGGGCCCCGGGACTCGCCGAGGCCCAGCATGTGGTTGAGCTCGCGGGCCGTGGCGTCGGCCCCGTCGCGGTCCGCCTTGTTGACCACGTACACGTCGCCGATCTCCAGGATCCCCGCCTTGGCCGCCTGGATCCCGTCGCCCATGCCGGGCGCGAGCAGCACCACCGAGGTGTCGGCCTGCGAGGCGATCTCGACCTCCGACTGGCCGACCCCCACGGTCTCCACGATGATCACGTCGCACCCCGCCGCGTCCAGCACCCGGATCGCCTGCGGGGCCGCCCAGGCCAGCCCGCCGAGATGGCCGCGGGTCGCCATCGAGCGGATGTAGACACCGGGGTCGGAGGCGTGCTCGGACATCCGGACCCGGTCGCCGAGGAGCGCGCCGCCGGAGAACGGGGAGGAGGGGTCGACCGCCAGTACGGCGACCCGCCGGCCCGCCCGGCGGTACGCGGAGACCAGTGCCGAGGTCGAGGTCGACTTGCCGACGCCCGGCGATCCGGTCAGGCCGATGACGTACGCGTTGCCCGCGAGCGGGGCCAGCGCCGCCATCACCTCGCGGAGCTGCGGGGACGCCCCCTCGACGAGAGAGATCAGCCGGGCCACGGCTCGCGGCCGGCCCTCGCGTGCCTGAGCCACCAGTCCGGGGACGTCCTGCATCACAGCTCCGTTCCTGTCGTTCTCCGGTACGGCCGGCCGACACGTGGCCCGTTCGGGTCAGGCCTGTTCGGGTCAGGCCCGTTCAGGTCACGCTCGTTCGGGTAAGGCTCGTTCGGGTAGGGCTCGTCCGCGTACGGCCCGCGTCCCGTCAACGGCGCGGCACGCTGACGATCAGCGCGTCCCCCTGGCCGCCGCCCCCGCACAGCGCCGCCGCGCCGGTGCCGCCGCCGCGCCGCTTCAGCTCCAGCGCCAGGTGGAGGACGAGCCGGGCGCCCGACATCCCGATCGGGTGGCCGAGGGCGATCGCGCCGCCGTTCACGTTCACCTTTTCCGGGGACACCCCGAGGTCCTTCATCGACTGCACGGCGACCGCCGCGAACGCCTCGTTGATCTCGATGAGGTCCAGCTCGTCCACGCCGAGACCGGACTTCTCCAGGGCGTGCCAGATCGCGTTCGACGGCTGGGACTGGAGGGAGTTGTCCGGGCCCGCGACATTGCCGTGCGCGCCGATCTCGGCCAGCCACTCCAGGCCCAGCTCCTCGGCCTTCGCCCGGCTCATGACGACGACCGCGGCCGCGCCGTCGGAGATCTGCGAGGAGGTGCCCGCCGTGATCGTGCCGTCCTTCGCGAACGCGGGGCGCAGCCGGGCCAGCGACTCCACGGTGGTCTCGGCGCGGATCCCCTCGTCCTGCGAGAAGAGCACCGGTTCGCCCTTGCGCTGCGGGATCTCCACCGGGGTGATCTCGGCATCGAACACGCCGTTCTTCTGGGCGGCGGCGGCCCGCTGGTGGGAGAGCGCGGCGAACTCGTCCTGCGGGGCGCGGGCGATACCGAGGCGGGTGTTGTGCTTCTCCGTGGACTCCCCCATGGCGATGGACTCGAAGGAGTCGGTCAGCCCGTCGTACGCCATCGAGTCGAGCATCTCGATGGCACCGTACTTGTGGCCTTCGCGGGACTTGGTCAGCAGGTGTGGCGCGTTCGTCATCGATTCCTGGCCACCCGCGACGACGATGTCGAACTCGCCCGCGCGGATGAGCTGGTCGGCCAGCGCGATCGCGTCGAGCCCGGAGAGGCAGACCTTGTTGACGGTGAGCGCGGGAACGTCCATCGGGATGCCGGCCTTGACGGCGGCCTGGCGGGCGGGGATCTGCCCCGCGCCGGCCTGGAGCACCTGGCCCATGATCACGTACTGCACCTGGTCGCCGCCGATACCGGCCCGCTCCAGGGCGGCCTTGATGGCGAATCCGCCCAGGTCGGCGCCGGAGAAGGTCTTGAGCGAGCCGAGGAGCCGTCCCATGGGGGTACGGGCGCCGGCGACGATCACGGAGGTGGTGGTGTTCGTTCCAGACATGGGACGCGATCCCCTTTTGTGTGCGGCTGCGTGCGGTGTGAGGAGGGAGCTTGCGGGAGAGGACGGAAGGAGGGGGAAGGAAACGAGCGGACAGTCGTGTGAACGACGGTTCACTTCAAATGTACTGAGCCGCATACCTTCGGGTCACCCGGCGGCGCGTGTGATCGCGCGCACGTTGCGTAATCACCCCCGCACCGCTGCACTGTCATCATGCTGACGCGAATCGACCACATCGGAATCGCCTGTTTCGACCTCGACGCGACGGTCGAGTTCTACCGGGCCACCTACGGCTTCGAGGTCTTCCACACCGAGGTCAACGAGGAGCAGGGCGTACGCGAGGCCATGCTCAAGATCAACGAGACCTCCGACGGCGGGGCTTCGTACCTTCAGCTCCTCGAACCCGTCCGGGAGGACTCACCCGTCGGCAAGTGGCTGGCGAAGAACGGGGAGGGCGTCCATCACATCGCGTTCGGGACCGCGGACGTGGACGGGGACGCCCAGGCCGTGCGCGACAAGGGCGTACGGGTCCTCTACGACGAGCCGCGCACCGGCTCGATGGGGTCGCGCATCACCTTCCTCCACCCCAAGGACTGCCACGGTGTACTCACAGAACTGGTCACCTCCCGCCCGGAGCACTGACCTTAAGGATTCCCGGCCCGGTAGAGTGGCGCTTCCGGGCCGGGGCCGGGCCGGGGCCGCGCCCCTGTCGTCTATCTGTCACCATTCCCCCGGGGGTCCGTTCGCCGAGAACGGTGCCCAATAGGGCAGTTGCGACCAGGGGACGGATGGGACCGCGCAGTGCGGGGCTACGAAAGCCAGCAGGGCCACCGAGCTGAGGACGACCACCTCTCGCGGTTCGAAGCCGAGATGGACCGGCTGAAGACCGCGCGGGAGAAGGCCGTCCAGCACGCCGAGGACCTCGGTTACCAGGTCGAGGTGTTGCGCGCCAAGCTCCACGAGGCACGGCGCGCTCTGGCGACCCGTCCTTCGTCCTCGTACGACAGCGGCGACCTCGGGTACCAGGCCGAACAGCATCTGCGGAACGCCCAGATGCAGGCCGAGCAGATGCGCCAGGAGGCCGAGCGCGAACTGCGGGAGGCGCGCGCCCAGACGCAGCGCATCCTCCAGGAACACGCCGAGCACCAGGCGCGGCTCCAGGCCGAGCTGCACACGGAGGCCGTCCAGCGGCGCCAGCGGCTCGACCAGGAACTGGCGGAGCGCCGGCAGACCGTCGAGTCCCACGTCAACGAGAACGTCGCCTGGGCCGAGCAGCTCCGCGCCCGTACGGAGGCCCAGGCCAGGCGGCTGATGGACGAGTCACGCGCCGAGGCCGAGCAGTCGCTCGCCGCGGCGCGCGCGGAGGCCGCGCGGGTCGCCGACGAGGCGCGGCGCCGGCTGGGTTCCGAGGCCGAGTCGGCCCGGTCCGAGGCCGAGGCGCTGCTGCTGCGGGCCCGCAGGGACGCCGAGCGGATGCTGAACGCCGCGTCCACGCAGGCGCAGGAGGCCAGCAGCCACGCCGAGCAGCTCCGCACCTCCACCACCGCCGAGGCCGACCAGGCCCGCCAGCAGGCCACCGAGCTGAGCCGCGCCGCCGAGCAGCGGATGCAGGCCGCCGACGAGCGGATGCGGGAGGCCCGCGCCGAGGCCGACAAGGTCGTCACGGAGGCGAAGGAGACCGCGGCCAAGCGGCTGTCGGGCGCCGAGTCGCAGAACGAGCAGCGCACCCGTACGGCCAAGTCCGAGATCGCCCGGCTGGTCAACGAGGCGACCAAGGAGGCCGAGGCCACGAAGGCGGAGGCCGAGCAGGCCCTCGCCGACGCCCGCGCCGAGGGCGAGAAGCTGGTCGCGGAGGCCGCCGAGAAGGCCCGTACGGTCGCCGCGGAGGACACCGCGGCCCAGCTCGCCAAGGCGGCCCGTACCGCCGAAGAGGTCCTGACGAAGGCGTCCGACGACGCGCAGGCCACCACCCGCTCGGCGAGCGAGGAGGCCGACCGGATCCGCCGCGAGGCGGAGGCCGAGGCGGACCGGCTGCGCGGCGAGGCGGCCGAGCAGGCCGACCAGCTCAAGGGCGCGGCCAAGGACGACACGAAGGAGTACCGCGCCAAGACGGTCGAGCTCCAGGAGGAGGCGCGCCGGCTGCGCGGCGAGGCCGAGCAGCTCAGGGCCGACGCGGTCGCCGAGGGCGAGCGGATCCGCGGCGAGGCCCGCAGGGAGGCCGTCCAGCAGATCGAGGAGGCGGCCAGGTCCGCCGAGGAACTGCTGACGAAGGCGAAGGCCGACGCCGACGACGTACGCAACGGGGCGACGACCGAGAGCGAGCGGGTACGCACCGAGGCCATCGAGCGCGCCTCGACGCTGCGCCGCCAGGCCGAGGAGACCCTGGAGCGCACCCGCGCCGAGGCGGAGCGGCTGCGCGAGGAGGGCGAGGACCTCGCCGAGGTGATGCGGGCCGCCGCCGAGCAGGCCGCCACGGAGCTGCGCGAGGAGGCCGAGCGGGGTGTCGAGGCGCGCAAGGCCGAGGCGGCCGGCGAGCTGACCCGGCTGCACACCGAGGCCGAGCAGCGCTTCGCGTCCGCCGAGGAGGCGCTGGCCGACGCGCGCGCCGAGAGCGAGCGGATCCGCCGTGAGGCGGCCGAGGAGGCCGAGCGGCTGCGCGCCGAGACCGCGGAGCGCAGCCGTACGCTCCAGGCGCAGGCCGAGGAGGAGGCGGAGCGGCTGCGCACCCAGGCGGCCCAGGACGCCTCGGAGTCCCGCGCCGAGGCGGAGAACGCGGCGGTACGGCTGCGTACGGAGGCCGCCACGGAGGCGGAGCGGCTCAGGACCGAGGCGCAGGAGACCGCCGACCGGATCAGGGCGGAGGCGGGCGCCGCCGCGGAGCGGGTCGGCGCCGAGGCCGCCGAGGCGCTCGCCGCCGCGCAGGAGGAGGCGAGCCGCCGGCGCCGCGAGGCCGAGGAGACCCTGTCGGGCGCCCGCGCGGAGGCGGAGCAGGAGCGCGAGCGCGCCCGCGAGCAGAGCGAGGAGCTGCTCGCGTCGGCCCGTAAACGCGTCGAGGACGCGGGCACCGAGGCGCAGCGGCTGGTCGGCGAGGCCGACTACCGCGCCACGGAACTGGTGGCCGCCGCGGAGCAGACCGCCCAGCAGGTACGGGACGCGGTCGCGGGGCTGCACGACCAGGCCGAGCAGGAGATCCTGGCGCAGCGGGTCGCCGCCGAGCAGGCCGCGGACCAGCTCAGGGCGGAGACGCGCGAGGAGTCGGAGCGGGTCCGCGCGGAGGCCTACGCGGAGCGCGAGCGGGCCGCCGAGGAGGCGCACCGGCTCCGTACCCGCTCCCAGGAGGAGTCGGAGGCCGCGCAGGCGCTCGCCGAGCGCACGGTGGGCGACGCGATCGGCGAGGCGGAGCGGATGCGCGCCGACACCGCCGAGTACGCGCAGCGGGTACGGACGGAGGCGTCGGACGCGCTGGCGGCGGCGGAGCAGGACGCGTCCCGCAGCCGCGCCGAGGCCCGCGAGGACGCCAACCGGATGCGGAGCGACGCGGCCGGGCAGGCCGACCGGCTCATCGGTGAGGCATCGGGCGAGGCCGAGCGGATGCGCGCGGAGGCCGCGGAGACGGTGGGCGCCGCGCAGCAGGCGGCGCAGCGGATGCGCGCCGAGGCGGAGCAGCACAAGCGGGAGAGCGAGGCCACGGCCGAGCGGGTCAGGAACGAGGCGCAGGAGGAGACGGACTGGCTGCTGGACGAGGCGCGCAAGGACGCGGCGAAGCGCCGTTCCGACGCGGCCGAGCAGGCGGACCAGCTCATCAACAAGGCCCAGGAGGAGGGGCTGCGCGCCGCCACCGAGGCCGAGAAGCAGGCCGACGCGCTGGTGGGCGCGGCCCGCAAGGAGGCGGCCCGGATCACCTCGGACGCGACGGTCGACGGCAACTCCCTGGTGGAGCAGGCCCGTTCGGATGCGAACGAGCTGCTGGTCGGGGCGCGCCGGGACGCGACGGCGATCCGGGAGCGGGGCGAGGAGCTGCGCCGGCGCGTCGAGAACGAGATCGAGCAACTCCACGAGCGGGCGCGACGCGAGACGTCCGAGCAGCTCAGGACGGCGGGCGAGCGCGTCGACAAGCTGATGAAGGCCGCCGACGAGCAGCGCGCCGAGGCCGAGCAGAAGGCCAAGGAGCTGGTCGCGGACGCCAATTCGGAGGCGAGTTCGGTCCGGATCTCGGCGGTGCGCAAGGCGGAGGGGCTGCTCAAGGAGGCCGAGCAGAAGAAGGCCACCTTGGTCAGGGAGGCCGAGCAACTGCGCGCCGAGGCGGCCTCGGAGGCGAAACAGATGGTGGACGAGGGCAAACGCGAGCTGGAAGTCCTGGTGCGCAGGCGCGAGGACATCCAGGCCGAGATCTCCCGTGTCCAGGATGTGCTGGAGGCGCTGGAGTCGTTCGAGGCTCCGTCAGGAGGCGGGAAGGACAATCCCGTCAAGGCGGGCGCTACGGCCGGAACCACCCGTTCGAGTAGCAAGTCTTCCGACAGTTAGTGCCTCAGGGGGGCGACTTGCCACTCAAAAGGCTGGACATTCTCCATATCAAACCTGCATCGGCTCGATGACACGCCGCTTAGGCCCCTAGGATTCCCCCTATCACCTCACCGGTCTCATTCGACAGGAACCCCATGAGCGACACTTCCTCCCCATTCGGCTTCGAGCTCGTGCGGCGTGGTTACGACCGCGGTCAGGTGGACGACCGCATTACCAAACTCGTCGCCGACCGTGACAGTGCACTGGCCCGCATCACCGCTCTCGAAAAGCGCATCGAGGAACTCCACCTTGAGACGCAGAACGCCCAGGCCCAGGTCAGCGACGCGGAGCCGTCGTACGCCGGCCTCGGCGCCCGCGTCGAGAAGATCCTCCGCCTCGCCGAGGAGGAGGCGAAGGACCTGCGCGAGGAGGCCCGTCGCGCGGCGGAACAGCACCGTGAGCTCGCCGAGTCGGCGGCCCAGCAGGTGCGCAACGACGCCGAGGCGTTCGCCACCGAGCGCAAGGCGAAGGCCGAGGACGAGGGCGTCCGTATCGTCGACAAGGCGAAGGGCGACGCGCAGACGCTGCGTTCGGACGCGCAGAAGGACGCGCAGTCCAAGCGCGAGGAGGCGGACGCGCTCTTCGAGGAGACCCGTGCCAAGGCCGCCCAGGCCGCGGCGGACTTCGAGACGAACCTCGCCAAGCGGCGTGAGCAGTCGGAGCGCGACCTGGCGTCCCGTCAGGCGAAGGCCGAGAAGCGCCTGGCGGAGATCGAGCACCGCGCCGAGCAGCTTCGTCTGGAGGCCGAGAAGCTGCGTACGGACGCGGAGCGCAGGGCCCGTCAGACCGTCGAGACGGCGCAGCGTCAGTCCGAGGACATCGTGGCGGACGCGAACGCCAAGGCCGACCGGATCCGCAGCGAATCGGAGCGCGAGCTGGCGGCGCTCACGAACCGCCGCGACTCGATCAACGCCCAGCTCACCAACGTCCGCGAGATGCTGGCGACGCTGACGGGTGCCGCGGTGGCCGCCGCCGGTTCCCCGGCGGACGACGAGCCGATCTCCCGCGGGGTCCCGGCGCAGCAGTCGCGCTGAGCACCCGGGCCCGCCGCGTACGGGCCCGATCGCACGAAGCCCCCCGTCACTCCGGTGGCGGGGGGCTTCGTGCGCGCTTAGGTTGGCCGCATGATCGAGGTAGAGGGGCTGACCAAGCACTTCGGCCGCAAGGTCGCGGTCGATCACCTCTCCTTCCAGGTCCGGCCCGGGGTGGTGACGGGCTTTCTCGGGCCCAACGGGGCGGGCAAGTCGACCACGATGCGGATGATGCTCGATCTGGACAATCCGACCGGCGGCTCGGTCCGGATCGACGGAAGGCACTACCGGGAGCTCGCGGAACCGCTCAAGCACATCGGGGCGCTGCTGGAGGCCAGGTCCGTGCACGGGGGCCGCAGCGCCGCCAACAACCTCCGCTGCCTGGCGCAGAGCAACCGCATCCCGGAGAGCCGGATCGCCGAGGTCCTCGACGTGGTCGGGCTGACCGCGGTGGCGCGGAGGAAACCGAAGGGGTTCTCCCTGGGGATGGGGCAGCGGCTCGGTATCGCGGCGGCGCTGCTCGGTGATCCGAAGATCTTGATGTTCGACGAGCCGGTGAATGGTCTGGACCCCGAGGGAATCCACTGGATCCGCAATCTTATGAAGGCGCTCGCACATGAAGGACGCACGATCTTCGTATCCAGTCATCTGATGAGTGAAATGGCCCTGACCGCAGATCACTTGATCGTCATCGGGCAGGGCAGACTGCTCGCGAACACCTCGATGGCGGACTTCATCCACGCGAATTCCCGGAGTTACGCGCGCGTGCGTTCCCCGCAGCGTGAAGAGTTGAAGGACATGCTGCACGGGGCGGGTTTCCGGGCGCTCGACGCGGGCGGCGGCGGGCTGGAGATCGACGGGGCGACGACGGAGGAACTGGGCGAGCTGGCCGCCCGGCACGGGATCGTGCTGCATGAGCTGAGCGACCGGCGCGCCTCCCTCGAAGAAGCGTTCATGCGGATGACCGCGGAGTCGGTGGAGTACCACTCCCGCGGGGCCGGCGAGGGGGCCTGACCATGGCATCGGTTCCCGCGGTCCTCCGCTCCGAGTGGACCAAGATCCGTACCGTCTCCTCCACGACCTGGACGCTGATCAGCGCCCTCATCGTGACGGTGGCCCTGGGCGGGGCGCTCTCGGCGGTGCTGAACTCCCAGTTCGGCACCCTCTCCGAGATGGAGCGGGCGGCCTTCGACCCGACGTACACCAGCTTCTCCGGGATGGTGCTCGGACAGCTCGCGATGGTGGTCTTCGGGGTGCTGGTGGTCGGCTCCGAGTACAGCTCGGGCATGATCCGCGGTTCGCTGGCGGCCGTGCCGCGGCGCGGCACGTTCCTCTTCTGCAAGATCCTGGTCGCCGGGGTACTGGCCCTGGTGGTCGGGGTGATCACCGGCTTCGCGGCGTTCTTCCTCGGCCAGGCACTGCTGGGGAGGCACGGCACGGGCATCGGCGAGCCGGACGTCCTGCGCGCGGTGATCGGCAGCGGTCTCTACATGACCTTGATCGCGCTCTTCGCGATGGGGGTCACCGCGATGCTGCGCAGCTCGATCCTCTCGCTCGGCATCCTGATGCCGTTCTTCTTCCTCGTCTCGCAGATCCTGGCGGCCGTCCCGGGCACCAGGACCGTCGCCCGCTACTTCCCCGACCAGGCGGGACGCCAGATCACCCAGGTGGTACCGGGCGCCGTGAACTCGTCCGCGGCGCCGTACGGCCCGTGGGAGGGGCTGGGGATCATGGCACTGTGGGTGGTGGCCGCGCTGGCGGGCGGCTACGCGGTACTGAAGAAGCGCGACGCGTAGGGGGGCGGGGCGCAGGAGCCGCCGGGGCGGGCCGACTCTCCGCCGGAACGACTTGGCCGGAACCGTCAACGCGTGGATATCCTCCTTACTCAAACGGGGGCCTTCGGCCCGGACCGGCGACTGCCCCGATGACCTGACCTGTCGATGGGGCTGGAAGAATGATCGAGGCAGTCGGCCTGACGAAGCGCTACGGCGCCAAGACAGCCGTGTACAACCTTTCCTTCCAGGTACGACCGGGTCATGTCACCGGGTTCCTGGGCCCCAACGGCTCCGGCAAGTCCACGACGATGCGGATGATCCTCGGCCTCGACCGGCCCACCAGCGGCCATGTCACGGTCGGCGGCCACCCCTTCCGGCAGCTCCCGAACGCGCCCCGGCACGTCGGCGCGCTCCTCGACGCCAAGGCCGTGCACGGCGGGCGCAGCGCGCGCAACCACCTCCTCTCGCTCGCCCAGCTCTCCGGGATCCCCGCGGCCAGGGTCGACGAGGTCCTCGGCGTCGTCGGCCTCCAGGACGTCGCCAAGCAGCGCTCCAAGGGCTTCTCGCTCGGTATGGGGCAGCGGCTGGGTATCGCGGCGGCGCTCCTCGGTGATCCTCAGGTGCTGCTCTTCGACGAGCCGGTCAACGGTCTCGACCCCGAGGGCATCCTCTGGGTCCGCAATCTGATGAAGAAGCTCGCGAGCGAGGGCCGTACGGTCTTCGTCTCCTCGCACCTCATGAGCGAGATGGCGGTGACCGCCGACCACCTCATCGTGATCGGCCGTGGTCAGCTCCTCTCCGACATGAGCGTCAAGGACTTCATTTCGGCCAACTCGGCCGACTTCGCCAGGGTCCGCACCCCGGAGGACGACGGGCCCGAGCAACGGGAGAAGCTGACCTCGGCGCTCACCGGCGCGGGCGGCCAGGTGCTCTCCGAGCCGGACGGCGCGCTCCGGGTCACCGGGCTGCCGCTGCCCCGCATCAGCGAGCTGGCGCACGGCGCGGACGTACGGCTCTGGGAGCTCTCCCCGCACCAGGCGTCGCTGGAGGAGGCGTACATGCGGCTGACGCAGAGCGCCGTGGACTACCGCTCCACGGCCGACGCCCTCGCCGGCTTCGTCCCGCCGCCCCAGCCGCCCGGCTACGGGCCTCCGCAGGGGTACGGGGCTCCCGTGCCGGGTCAGCACGGGGCCGTGACGCCGGTGGTCCCCGAGGTGCCCCAGCAGGGCTGGTTCCCCCCGCCGCCGCCCGCCCCGAACCCGTACCAGCAGGACGTCGCGGCCCCCGTCGCGGAGCCGATGCCGAAGCGCGACAGCAGCGAGGACACCCAGTGACCACTCCGCCGGCCCCGTACCAGCAGCCGCAGCAGCCCCAGGCCCCTCAGCAGACCGTCCCGTCCCAGGGATACGTTCCGCACCAGCCGGTGCCGTACATCTCGCCGATCCCGGCGCGGCGGGCCCACCTCGGCGACGCCCTGGCCTCCGAGTGGACGAAGCTGCGCTCCGTACGGTCCACGATGTGGTCCCTCGGCGTGATGATCCTGCTGATGGTGGGCATCGGGCTGCTCGCGGCGGCGGTCGTCGCCGCCACGCGGGACGCCGGTGGCGGCGACGTCGACGCCACCGGCGAGAACGTGCTCACGCTCGGCTTCTTCGGGGTGCTGCTCGGCTCACTCTGCGTGATGACGCTCGGGGTGCTGACCATGTCCTCCGAGTACGGCACGGGCATGATCCGTACGACGCTCACCGCCTGCCCCAGCCGGGGCCGGGTGCTCACCGCCAAGGCGCTGGTCTACTTCGCCGTGGTCTTCACCGTCTCGACCCTGACCACGCTGGTCGTCGCCGCGCTCCAGACCACGATCATCGACGCGACCGCGCCCGCCACCTCCGAGTGGCTCCGCGCGACGGTCGGCGTCAGCCTCTACCTGTCGCTGCTCGGGCTGCTCTCGATGGCGGTCGGCGCGCTGGTCAAGCACTCGGCGGGCGCGATCACCGTGATGGTCGGCCTGGTGCTGGTGCCGCTCGTCCTCGCGATGTTCATGTTCTCCAGGTCGCTCAGGGGCGTCCAGGATTTCCTGTTCGCGTACTCGATCCCGAGCCAGCTCATCCAGTTCTACGGGACCGCCTTCGTCGGCCGGGGGCCGCACGGCTGGACCCCGCTGTGGATCATCCTGGGGATGACGGCGATCGCGATGGCGGGCGCGTACTTCTCACTGGACCGGCGCGACGCGTAAGCCCTTCCACCGACCCGGTCTAGTACTTCGGCGCGTTACGGGACCGCTGCACCCGCGAGGTGCGGCGGTCCTTCGCGTTCCAGCAGGACTGGTGCCAGTGCCGCCGGTCGTCGACGCCGCCGTACTCGGGCCAGGCGACCACGTGGGCCACGGCGGAGGGGATCTCCTGGTCGCATCCCGGGCAGCGGTACCGCTTGCCCACGGCACTTGCCCCGGCCACGTGGCGAACTGACCAATTCTCGCCCTGCCAGGTTTCCGATCGCTGGAAGCCGCCGTACCGGTCGCCGGACTCGGCGGCTCGGTCGGTCGGGTTCTCGCCGCCTCGGGGGCGGTTGCGACGCGGGGACACGGGACACCTCACGGGGCAGACAGCACGGACCGATTCCAGCCTACGGCCCGCTCCACCGGGCAGACGCCCTCCGAGACGCCCGGACCTCGCCTCCACAGAAGCCACTTACCGGACAATCGCACGAGTTTTGCGTCCGGCCGTGCCTTTGGCACGTGTCAGGCGTTGTTGCCAGTAGGGGGAGTCGCGTCGGCCGCAAGGAGGCAGTAGGCGATGCGTGTTGGAGCTTTTGTACTGGCCGCCCAGTTCCCGGGCCAGGGACAGGGGGAAGCACTGCACCGGGCGGTGCGCACCGCGGAGCAGGCCGAGGATTCGGGGCTCGACGCGGTCTGGCTCGCCGAGCACCACTTCGTGCCGTACGGCGTCTGCCCGTCGGCCGTGACGCTGGCCGCGCTGCTGCTCGGCCGTACGCGACACATCCGGGTGGGTACGGCGGTCAGCGTGTTGCCGAACGTGCATCCGGTGGCGCTCGGCGAACAGGCCGCGCTGCTCCATGTCCTCTCCGGCGGGCGCTTCACCCTCGGGGTGGGACGGGGTGGCCCCTGGGTCGACCTGGAGGTCTTCGGGACGGGGCTGAGCGCCTACGAGCGCGACTTCCCGGAGGCCCTGGAGCTGCTGCTGCGCTGGCTGCGGGAGGCGCGGGTGGCGGCCTCCGGGGAGCGGTACGCCTTCCGTGAGGTCCCCGTCGTACCGCGCACCGACGAGCTGACGCGCCCCGGCCGGGGACCCGAGACGATCATGGCCTGTACGTCACCCAGGAGCGTACGGCTGGCCGCCCGGCACGGGCTCCCGATGCTGCTCGGCATGCACTGCGGCGACGAGGAGAAGGCGGAGATGGTCGCCCTGTGGCGCACGCACGCACGCGCGTGCGGCCTGCCTCCCGCCGAGATCGAGCGTGCCCCGCATGTGTCGGCCGGCGTGGCACAGATCGCCGACGCCCGTGCCGGGGCGGTGGAAACGCTGGTCAAGGCGATGCCCGGCTGGCTGCGCCAGGGGCTCGGCGCGCATGTGACGGTCGACGGCCGGGCGCGTTCGATGCGCGACCCGCTGGGGTACACGGAACTGCTCTGCGCCCTGCACCCGGTGGGCTCGCCGAGGCTGGCGGCGGACCGGCTCGCGGCCACGGCGGAGCGTACGGGCATCAGGCGCTTCGCGCTGCTCGTGGAGGGCTCCGGCGATCTGGCCGCGACGGAGGAGAACGTACGGCGCCTGGGGACGGAGGTGCTGCCGCTGCTCACCTAGGGAACGACAGACCCTGGCGGGGAGCGGCTCCGGAGGACCGGCGGATACGCAGGGGACGGGGAGGACCGGGGGCGGCGTACGGAGTACTCACGGGACGTCAGGGACGCTGCCGCTCCGGCACCGTGGTCTCACCCACGGCGCGGGAGCGGCAGCCGAAACCGTCAGCAGTCCCGGAGTTCAGGGGACTGGTTGAGCAACTGCGCCCTCACGGAGGTGAAGAGGGCGAGCCGCTCGTCGACCGAGGGGTCCAACGGGAACACCGCGACGCGGTGGCAGTTCTGGAACGCGAGCCGCACTCCGAAGTGACGCTGGAGCGCACCGCGAATGGCATCACTCGCGAGCGCGCGCAGCAGTTGACCACGTGCCTGCTCGTCCGGCGGAGGCGTCTGGTTGTCGGCGAACTGTCCACCGTCCACCTTCAGCTGAGCCACCAGAGAACTGATCATCTCCCAGGCGTAGGGCAGGGAGGTCCGGACGCAGTCGACGAATTCCGATTCGTCGACCTCGCCTCGCTCGGCCTGATCCAACAGTGCCGGTGAGACGTCGAGCGACATGGGTTCTCCTCTCGCGACCCCGCGGGGCACGGGGCCTTACGGGCAGGGAAGGAGGCGACGACGACGCAGCGTGCACGACCGGCGACCTCCCGCATCCACGTTAGGCGCGCCGGGGGGACGGCACCAGGAGAACGGGACCACAACCGGCCAATAACGAACGGGGGCTTCCAGGGCGAATCGCGCGCGGCGGCGGCAGTCGAGTAGCGTTCCGACCATGCGTCTCGTCATTGCCCGCTGCTCCGTCGACTACGCGGGCCGGCTCACCGCCCACCTGCCCTCCGCCCCCCGTCTCATCCTGGTCAAGGCGGACGGCAGTGTGTCCATCCACGCCGACGACCGGGCGTACAAACCGCTCAACTGGATGTCTCCGCCCTGTACGTTGAAGGAGGGTACGGACGAGGACACCGGCGTCTGGACCGTCATCAACAAAGCGGGCGAGAAATTGATCATCACGATGGAGGAAGTCCTCCACGACTCGTCCCATGAGCTGGGCGTCGACCCCGGTCTCATCAAGGACGGCGTGGAAGCACACCTCCAGGAACTGCTCGCCGACCGCATCGAGACGCTCGGCGAGGGATACAGCCTCATCCGCCGCGAGTACCCGACGGCGATCGGCCCCGTGGACATCCTCTGCCGTGACGCCGACGGCGCCACCGTGGCGGTGGAGATCAAGCGGCGCGGCGAGATCGACGGGGTGGAGCAGCTCACCCGTTATCTGGAACTGCTGAACCGCGACCCGCATCTGGCGCCGGTGAAGGGTGTGTTCGCGGCGCAGGAGATCAAGCCACAGGCGCGGGTGCTGGCGACGGACCGGGGCATCGGCTGCGTGGTGCTGGACTACAACGGTATGCGGGGCATCGAGGACGACAAGCTGCGCCTGTTCTGAGCCGCCCGGCCGGCTCGTACGTACGGACCGGCTCGCACCAACTCGTACGGCGGGACGCCCGGCCGGGCGCGCACACCGCGCCCGGCCGGGCCTCCCGCCGTTGTGCCGTAGCGGCGTATCAACGCCTCAGCGCCAGGCCCTCACTCCGTCACGCGACGACGCTCGGCTCGGCGGTCCTCTCCTCGCTCAGGCTCGGGACCGGGCCGCTCACCGTGGTCTGCGGGGCCGACGGCGGGGGCGCCGTGTCCGAGTCCGGCGGCTCGTCGGTGGGCTCGCCCGTCGGCGGGGTGGTGGGCGTCGAGGGGGACGGGGCCTCCGAGGACTCGCTGGGCGTGTCCGACGGCTCGCCGGAGGGATCGGCCGGCTCCTCCGAGGTGGACGGGGAGCCGCCGGGGGACGAGCTGGTGTCGTCGGACGGGGTGCCCGAGGGCGAGGACGAGTCGGAGGGCGACGCGCTGTCCGTGGGGCCCGTCGGGCTCGGGGACTCGGGTCCGGCCGGGACGCCACCGGGGTTACGGGTCGAGGTGTCGACCGGCTGCTCGGCGGGCCGGCCGTCGTCGCCGTTGCTGTCGTCCGGTTCCGTGGACTGTTCCGTACGGACCTTGTCCGGCGGCGCGTCGTCGCCGCCGGAGGTCGCGCCGAGGGTCACCACCGTGCCCAGCACGGCCGCGAGTACGGCGCCCGCGCCCGCGGCGACCAGGTTACGGCGGGCACCGCCCAGCGCCGGGCGGCGGCCGGAGCCGCCCGCCCCGGACCTGGCGGCATGGGCCGGGCGGAGACCCGGGCCGGGCGGCAGGACGGGGGTGTCGCGCCGGGTCACCAGCGTCATGTTCTCGCCGGAACCGGTTCCGGAGCCGGACGCGAAGGCGGAGACCGCGCCGGCACCGGACGCCGGGCCGGTCCCCGAGGCGGCGCCCGGCCCGGAACCGTGGCCGGCGGCCGGTCCCGTCCCCGGGTGCGCGGGCTTCGACAGCCCCGGCAGCTCGGGAAGTCCGGCCGCCCGCGCCGCCGACTCCTCGTGCCGTACGGGCGGGACGGGCACGGCCGGCTTCGCCCCCGACAGCGCGGCCTCGCGGTCGGTGACCAGGGCCAGCGCCCTGCGCCCCGCGACCGTGCCGATCTTGTCGGCGAGGGCGCCGCGCATCCCGATCGACGCCTCCAGCTCGGCGCGGGCCCGGTCCAGGCTGCCGACGCAGAGCGCGAGCACGCCCAACTCGTGGTGGAAGTACGCCTCTTCCGCGACCTCTCCGGCCATCCTGGCGGCCTCGGAGCCGGCCCGCAGCGCCCGTTCCCAGGCGCCCCAGTGCAGCCCCGCGAGGAACGCGGGCGCCGCGCTGCGGGCCAGCAGGACCGCGGCGCTGGGGTGGCCCGCCTCCGTGCCGGGCACCAGCGGGCCCATCGCGGCGAGAATGGCGTCCGCCTCGGCGGCGGCGCGCTCGGGGGTGACCGAGGGGTGCCCCGCCCACCAGGCGTAGTGCTGGGCGGCGGTGAGGGCGTGGGCCACGGCGTCGTCGCCGTACCCCTGCGCCTCCAGCTGCGCGGCGACTCCGGGCGCGAGCCGGTAGCGGCCGCCGACCGGGGTGAGCAGCCCGCAGCTCATCAGCTCGCCGAGGGCGGCGTCCGCGTGGGTGTCGCCCACCAGCGCGGGCAGGTGCGCCTGGTGCGGGACCTCACCGCCGAGCGCGACCGCGAAGCGCAGTGTGGCGCGCGCGGACTCGCTCAGCCGGGCGGCGAGCGGGGCGGCGGGCGCGGCCCCCTCACCGAGGGTCGGCAGCGGGACGTCGTAACCACCGGGGACGGCCGGCCCGGCGGGCGGCGCGCTCTCGGCGCCCGGGGCGCCGGAGGTGCGCTCCGGCGTGCGCTCGAAGGGGCGCACGAAGGGCTCGAACTCGTCGACAGCGTCGGCTCCGGCGCGTACCTGGTCGCGCTGACGCAGCAGCGCGCCGGCCTGGACGAAGCGCAGCGGCAGCCCCTCGGACTCGAACCAGAGGTCACCCGCCCAGTTCGCCTCCTCGTCGGTGAGGGGCCGTTCGACGACATGCTCCAGGAGTTCCAGCGAGGAGCCGCGACCCAGACCACCGAGGACGACCTCTTCGAGGCGCGCGTCCGGCGAGGGCACGGCGGTCTCGGGGGTGGCGGCGCACAGGTAGGCGCACTCCGGGGTGGCGGCGAGGAGTTCGTCCAGCGCCTCGCCGCCCAGTTCCAGGTCGTCGAGGACCACGATCGCGCCGATGTCCCCGACGCGTGCGAGGAGTTCGGCACGGTCGGGGCGGACGAGCGGCGAGCGGTGGACGGCCGCGTACAGCTCGTACAGCAGCTCGGTGGCGGTGCGCCGGTATCCGGAGAGCCGTACGACGCCGTCGGGCGCGAGCTCCGCGCACTCCGCGCCCACCGCCTCGATCAGCGCGGTGCGCCCGGAGCCGGCGGGCCCGGTGAGCCGTACGGAACGGCCGCGTCCCAGCAGTTCCGCCAGCCTCGCGCGCTCCTCGCGCCGCTCCAGCAGCGGGAGTGCGGGTGCGGCGGGCCCCGGTGGTACGGGTGGCCGGCCGGCCCGCTGGACGTCGGCGCGCTCCTCGGCGGTGCGCCGGGCGGGGGCGGTGTGTTCCCGTCCCGGCGGGCGGAGTTCGATCTCGCTGCCGTCGACGGGGTTGACCGTCAGGAGGAGGTCGCCCGAGACCAGCTGGACCGTACGGACGGGCTGCGCCGGGGTGATGGGGCCCGCGCCCTTGATGTGGGCGACGGCCGGGGGCGCGCCGGCCGCCGGGGCCGGGGAGACGCCGGGCGTGATCTCCAGGCGGGGCGGGCGCGGCGGCTCGGCCGCCGCGCCGCCGGTCCTGGCGGATTCGCCCTCGTGCACGCTCACCACGGCGCGTTCGGCGCCGTACCGCCCGCCACCGGACAGGGGATCACCGGGCGCGCTGTCACCACGCGGGGTGTCGTTCCGCGCGCCGTCGCCGCGCCCGTCGTCGTCACGCGCGATGTCGCGCCGGCCGTGCTCCTCCGGCCCCCGGTGTATCGGGTCCATCGGGTCCATGGTGAAAAGCCCCCCAGATCATGGCGTGCCGTCGCCCCCGGCCTCACACGCCCATCTGCTGCTTCTGGTCCGGTGCCTGCTCTGTAGGGTCCGTCGATCCGCTGTCGCCCGACCCTAAACCTCCGCCCAGTATCTACGAACAGCCGGGGTGGCACCGTGTTCTGGACATCACGGTCTCGTGAGGATTGTGCGTGGGGTGGTCGCGCGTCCCGCCGGGGACCCGGCCGGTGTGGGGCCGGGTCAGACCCGAGGGAGCGATTCTGCGGCGATGCCGCCCTCGATGGCGAGGATGCGGTGCAGTCGGGTGGCCACCAGCAGACGCTGCATCTGCGGCGGGACACCCCTCAGCACAAGCCTCCGGCCACACCGCCCGGCGCGTCGGTGGGCTCCCATGATGACGCCGAGTCCGGTGGCGTCCCAGGAGTCCAGTTCGGTCAGGTCCAGCACCAGGTCGCCGGCTCCGTCGTCGACGGCCGAGTGCAGGACCGTACGGGCGTCCGCCGCGCTGCGTACGTCGAGGCGGCCCCCGACGACCAGCTCGGCGTGGTCGCCCCTGATGTGCATATGCTCTCCCCGAGGATGCTTCCGTGCTCCGGTCGGTATCTGTCTGTTCTGCTCTGGTCTGGTCTTGTCCGGTCTGATCTTGTCCGGTCTGACTTGCGGTTCTGTTCAGGTCTTCCAACAACTGACTGCGGGACGGCCCGAGAAGTTGCCGTTCGTTGGCGAACCGATACCGAATTCACCCCGTGGGGTGAGGGAAACGGCGGACCTCAGTGCTTGTAGAAGCCCTGCCCGCTCTTCCGGCCGATGTCACCGGCGTCCACCATCCGGCGCATCAGCTCCGGCGGTGCGAACTTCTCGTCCTGCGTCTCGGCGTAGATGTTGCCCGCCGCGTGGAGCAGGATGTCGATCCCGGTCAGGTCGGCGGTGGCGAGCGGGCCCATGGCGTGGCCGAAGCCCAGCCTGCACGCGGTGTCGATGTCCTCGGCGGACGCGACGCCCGACTCGTAGAGCTCCACGGCCTCCATGACGAGCGCGGAGATGAGCCGGGTGGTCACGAACCCCGCCACGTCACGGTTGACGACGACACAGGTCTTGCCGACCGACTCGGCGAACTCCCGCGCGGTGGCGAGGGTTTCGTCGCTGGTCTTGTAGCCGCGTACCAGCTCGCACAGGCGCATCATCGGCACCGGCGAGAAGAAGTGCGTACCGACGACGCGCTCCGGGCGCCCGGTGACCGCCGCGATCTTGGTGATCGGGATGGCCGAGGTGTTGGAGGCGAGGACGGCGTCCTCCCGTACGAGCTTGTCGAGCGCCCGGAAGATCTCGTGCTTGACGTCGAGCTGTTCGAAGACGGCCTCGACCACGATGTCCGCGTCGGCCACGGCGTCCAGATCGGTCGTCACGGTGATCCGCGCGAGCGCCGCGTCGGCGTCGGCCTCCTCCAGCTTGCCCTTGGCGACGAACTTGCCGTACGAGGCCCGTATGCCGGCCACGCCCTTGGCCAGGGCCCCATCGGTCACATCACGCAGGACGACGTCCCAGCCCGCCTGGGCCGAGACCTGCGCGATGCCGGACCCCATGAGTCCGGCTCCGACGACGGCGAGCTTCCTGGCCACAACGCACCCCACGTTTCCCGTTCGGCATCTGTTCAGCTTTAGCGCGTATTTACTTACGCTGTCCCTGCCGGAGGTTAGCGGTCACGGAGCGCCGTGTAACGGCGAAGAGATGCGCGTCACGTCTCACATGACGGACATCACACCGACGCGCCCCGTCCGCGCACACCGCCCTCACACTTCCGCCCGGCGTGCGCCCCCATCACGCGGCGCGCGCGGCGTACTTGAGCGCCGCCTCCCCGAGGAAGGCCGACGCCCGCGCCGGGCCGCCGCCCGCCGGGGCCGGTGGCTGATTAGGCTGGCCGAATGGTCAAACTGACGCGCATCTACACCCGTACCGGCGACCAGGGCACGACGGCGCTCGGCGACATGAGCCGTACCGCGAAGACCGATCCGCGGATCGCCGCGTACGCCGACGCCAACGAGGCCAACGCCGCCATCGGCACCGCGATCGCCCTGGGGCAGCTCCCGGAGGAGGTCGTGAAGGTCCTGGTCCGCGTCCAGAACGACCTCTTCGACGTGGGGGCCGACCTCTCGACGCCCGTGGTGGAGGCGCCGGAGTTCCCGCCGCTGCGGGTCGAGCAGGCGTACATCGACAAGCTGGAGGCGGACTGCGACCACTTCCTGGCGGGCCTGGACAAGCTCCGCAGCTTCATCCTCCCCGGCGGCACCCCCGGCGCGGCGCTGCTCCACCAGGCCTGCACCGTGGTGCGACGGGCCGAGCGCTCGACGTGGACGGCGATGGAGGCGCACGGCGAGGTGATGAACCCGCTGGCGGCGACGTATCTGAACCGCCTCTCCGACCTCCTGTTCATCCTGGCCCGCGTGGCCAACAAGGAGCTGGGGGACGTGCTCTGGGTGCCGGGCGGCGAACGCTGACGCACCCGCGGCTCAGCGTTTCGTCAACCGCTCGGGGCGCTCCGCCCGGGCCGGGTCGCCGGAGTCCGCCGGGGGCTTCTTCGGCCAGAGCGCGTACGTCAGGGCGATCACCCCGTGGATCCCGGCCGCCCGCAGCGCGGTGCCCTGCCAGGCGGTCAGGGACCCGGTGTCGTTCGCGTCGCCCACGTACGCGATCGCGAGCTGGAGCAGCCCGATCGCGATCGCGGCGGCGAGCAGCGTACGGAGCCACAGCGTGGCCTCGTGACGGGCGCGTGCCGCGCCGTACCGCGGGGGCTTCGGCGGGCGCGGGGCGCCCGCGAGACGGTGCGCGGCATGGCCGTCGAGCCATGTCACCGTGTAGTGGCCGTAGGCGACGGTGTAGCCGATGTAGAGCGCCGCGAGACCGTGTTTCCAGTCCGGTTCCGCGCCGTTCCTCAGGTCGACGGCCGTGACGACGAGCAGGACGACCTCCAGCAGCGGCTCCAGCAGCAGGACCGCCGCGCCCAGACGCCTCATCCCCGCCAGGTAGCGCAGCGCGAGCCCGCCGGCCAGCAGCACCCAGAAGCCGACCTCGCAGATGACGATCAGCGTGACGATCACGGTTGACCTCCCCTTTCCCTCGTTCTCCCCAGCCTCCCGGCGCCATCCGCGCCCCGCGTCGTCGGCGGTGACGAGAGGGAACTGCATCCTTCGGTGTACGTCGAGGGAGCGCGGGCTCCGCCGGAGTGTGGAGGCCGGGGCGCGGCGGGCCGTGTTGGATGGAGGGGTGATCGCCTCCCCGCCCCGGCTCCGCTCCCCCGGGCGCCGCGCGCCGCGTCTCCCGCGACCGCACCGCGACGACGTGCTGATCGCCGCGGCCGGGCTGTGCGGCGGGCTGGTCCTGTGGGGCATCGGGCTGGACACGAAGGCGGTGGGGCTGCTGCCTGGGGCGTGGGTGCTGGTGCCGCTGGTCGTGACGGCCGGCCTGGAGCTGCTGCGCAGGACCGCGCCGCGGGTGGCGCTGATCGCGGGGACGGTCGCCCTGGTCGCGGACCAGTTCACGGCGGGCAGCATCGCGACGGTGCTGATGTTCACGGACATCATCTACGCGGCCGTGGTGTACGGAACCCCGGCCGCCGCCCGCCGTATCCCCCGTACCACCGTGTTCGTCACGGTGGCGATGACCGTCGGGTTCACCGCCTGGCTCCAGACGGTGGAGTCCCTGCTGATCGGTGTGGCCACCGCACTGGTCGCTTTCGCCCCCGCCTCCACCGGCGCCCTCGTACGCAACCATCGCGAGGCCGCCGAGACGGCCCGGCTCCGGGCGGAGCAGACGGCGCTGCTGGCGGAGATCGACCGGACGCAGGCGGTGACCGCGGAGCGCTCGCGGATGGCGCGTGAGCTGCACGACATGGTCGCCAACCATCTCTCGGCGATCGCGATCCACTCGACCGCCGCGCTCTCCCTCGACGACGCGCGCACCAGCCGGGACGCGCTCGCCGTCATCCGGGAGAACAGCGTGGCGGGGCTCGCCGAGATGCGGCGGCTGATCGGGCTGCTGCGGGAGGGCGACGGGGAGCGGGAGCCGGCCGCCGCGCCGGCCCTGGACGCGCTGGACGCCCTGCTGGAGCAGGCCCGTACCAACGGCGCCCCCAGCGGGCTCCGCTTCACACTGACCGACCGGCGCGACGCCGGGCGGCAGGACGGAGCGGGCGCGGAGGCGGCGGGCGTGGGAGGCACCGGGTCCGGGGGCGCGCTGCCGGCACCGGTCGAGCTGGCCGCGTACCGCATCGTCCAGGAGTCGCTGACCAACGCGCTGAAGCACGCGGCGCCCGGGACCGTCGCCGTCGAACTGGGGCGCACGGGCCGCACCCTGGACGTACGGGTCACCAGCCCGTTCGGCGACCGGCCGGGGCCGCGCGCCCCGGGGTCCGGCGCCGGCCTGGTGGGGATGCGCGAGCGGGTCGCCCTGCTGGACGGGGTCTTCGAGGCGGGCCCGGTCACCACCGGGGACGGGGCGGACAAGGTCTGGGTGGTACGGGCGGAACTGCCCGTCGCACCGGCCCGGCGGGCCGGGGAAGGGAACACGACACGATGACGATCCGGGTTCTGGTCGCGGAGGACCAGTCGGCGGTACGGGCGGGGCTGGTGCTGATCCTGCGCAGCGCACCCGACATCGAGGTGGTCGGGGAGGCCGCGGACGGCGAGCGGGCGGTCGCGCTCGCCCGTGAGCTCCGCCCCGACCTGGTGCTGATGGATGTGCAGATGCCGCGCCTCGACGGGGTGTCGGCGACCCGGCGGGTGGTCGCGGAGGGGCTGGCCGACGTCCTCGTGCTGACCACGTTCGACCTGGACGAGTATGTCTTCGGGGCGCTGCGCGCGGGCGCCTCCGGCTTTCTGCTGAAGAACGCCGAGGCGGGTGAACTGCTCACCGCCGTACGGACGGTGGCGCGCGGCGAGGGGCTGATCGCGCCCGCGGTCACCCGGCGGCTGATCGCGGAGTTCGCGGCGCCCCGGCCGGTGCGGGCGCCCGGCGGGCCCGATCCCGCGATCCTGGACGTGCTGACGCGCCGTGAGCGCGAGGTGCTCTCCCGGCTGGGTGAAGGGCTGTCGAACGCGGAGATCGCACGGCGGCTCGACATGGCGGAGGCCACGGTGAAGACCCATGTGAGCCGGGTCCTCGGCAAGCTGGAGCTGCGCAGCCGGGTCCAGGCGGCCGTGCTCGCCCAGGAGTTGGGCGTCTGAGGAACCCCGGCAGGCGGATGCGCCGGGACCTCGGCTTTGGTCTGGACCTATTGACGAGTGGTCCAGACCTTCTTACTCTCACCGCACACACCGCGGTGAGCCCCGCGGTGTGAGCCCGTCCGGTACGTACTCCGGTTCTCACCCCAGGAGCGCGCCTTGAACACCCGACTCATCCGCCATCCCCACAGATCCAGAGACAGAGACCGGGGCAGAGACAGAGGCAGACGCGGTTCCCGCAGCGTCGCCGCCCTGACCGCCCTGCTGCTCCCCCTCGCGGCCCTGGTCGGTCTGGCCACCCCGGCCCAGGCCGCCACCTCCGCCACCGCCACGTACACCAAGGTCTCCGACTGGGGCACCGGCTTCGAGGGCAAGTGGACGGTGAAGAACACCGGAACCACCGCCCTCAGCTCGTGGACGGTCGAGTGGGACTTCCCCTCCGGCACCGCCGTCACCTCCGGCTGGGACGCCGACATCACCGGCTCCGGCAACCACTGGACCGCGAAGAACAAGTCCTGGAACGGGACGCTCGCGGCCGGCGCCTCGATCAGCTTCGGTTTCAACGGCTCCGGCGCCGGCTCCCCCACCGGCTGCAAGCTCAACGGCGCCTCCTGCGACGGCGGCCCCAGCGTGCCGGGCGACAACCCGCCCTCCGCCCCGGGCACCCCGACCGCGAGCGACATCACCAACACCTCGGTCAAGCTGAGCTGGAGCGCGGCCACCGACGACAAGGGCATCAAGAACTACGACGTGCTGCGCGGCGGCTCGAAGGTCGCCACCGTCACCGGCACGACGTACACGGACACCGGACTGAGCGCGGGCACGGACTACTCGTACACCGTCCAGGCGCGCGACACCGCCGACCAGACGGGCCCGGTCAGCGGCGCCCGCGCGGTCCGTACGACGGGCTCCACCGACCCGGGCAACCCGGGCGCCAAGGTCAAGCTCGGCTACTTCACCGAGTGGGGCGTCTACGACCGGAACTACCACGTCAAGAACCTGGTGACGTCGGGGTCGGCGAGCAAGATCACGCACATCAACTACTCGTTCGGCAACGTCACCGGCGGCAAGTGCGTCATGGGTGACAGCTACGCCGCGACCGACAAGGCGTACACCGCCGACCAGTCCGTCGACGGCGTCGCCGACACGTGGGACCAGCCGCTGCGCGGCAACTTCAACCAGCTGCGCAAGCTCAAGGCCAAGAACCCGAACATCAAGGTCCTCTGGTCCTTCGGCGGCTGGACCTGGTCCGGCGGCTTCGGCCAGGCCATGCAGAACCCGGCCGCCTTCGCGCAGTCCTGTTACGACCTGGTGGAGGACCCGCGCTGGGCCGACGTGTTCGACGGCATCGACCTGGACTGGGAGTACCCGAACGGGTGCGGCCTGTCCTGCGACACCAGCGGTCCGGCCGTCTTCAAGAACATGATGCAGGCGATGCGCGCCAAGTTCGGCGCGAACAACCTGGTCACCGCCGCCGTCACGGCGGACGCCTCGGCCGGCGGAAAGATCGACAAGGTCGACTACGCGGGCGCGGCCCAGTACATGGACTGGTTCAACGTCATGACGTACGACTTCTTCGGCGCCTTCTCCGCGCAGGGCCCGACGGCCCCGCACTCCCCGCTCACCTCGTACCCGGGCATCCCGCAGGCGGGCTTCAACTCCGCCGAGGCGATCGCCAAGTTCAAGGCGCAGGGCGTGCCGGCCAAGAAGCTGCTGCTCGGCATCGGCTTCTACGGACGCGGCTGGACCGGGGTCACCCAGGCCGCCCCCGGCGGCACCGCGACCGGACCGGCACCCGGCAGGTACGAGGCGGGCATCGAGGACTACAAGGTGCTCAAGACCAGCTGCCCGGCCAACGGCACGGTCGGCGGCACGGCGTACGCGTACTGCGGCACGAACTGGTGGAGCTACGACACCCCGGCGACGATCCGGTCCAAGATGACCTGGGCCAACCAGCAGAGCCTGGGCGGCGCGTTCTTCTGGGACTTCACCGGGGACACGGCCGACGGTGAACTGGTGACGGCGATCAACAGCGGACTCGGCTGACCGCTCGCTCGCACATCCGACTCACACGGATGACCACGTACCACAGGGGCGGTGCCGCGCACGCGGTGCCGCCCCTCTCCCGCGCCCATGGAGCGACGTCCGCTCAGGCGCCTTCCGCTCAGGCGATGTCTTGCTCAGGCGACGTTCACACGCTGTCCCGGCGGCGCCGCCTCCAGCCAGGCCAGAAAGCCCGTGAGCGCGTCGTCACTCATCGCCAGCTCCAGCTTGACGCCGTCGTGCGTACAGCCCAGGATCACCGCGTCGGAGAGGAGCGCCAGCTCCTCCTCGCCCTCGGGGGCGCGGCGGGCCAGCACCTCGATGGCGGAGCGCTCCAGCGTACGGCGGGGGCGCGGGGCGTACGAGAAGACCCGGAACCAGTTGATGCGGTCGCTGTTGTAGCGGGCCACCCCGTACACCCAGCCCTTGCCGGAGAGATCCGGCTCCTCGGGGACGTTCCACCGCAGACTGCAGTCGAAGGTGCCACCGGAACGCTGGATCAGCCGTCGGCGCAGCCCGAAGACGAAGAGCCCCACCGCAACCAGTACGACGACCAGTCCGCAGACAAGCAGAGCGAGGACCATCAACACCGACCTCCTCGCCTCATCCAGTTACCGGAACAGGAACCGCATACCGCTGTACCGCACCCGCATCGCCTCAGCCGCGACCCGGTCCGGAGTGGTCCGGAGCGAGCCGCGGCTGAGGGTGAATCCGTTGCGACGACCCTTAATGGGCCGCCACCGCACGCAGCCGGACGGCGGCGCGACGCTCGGCGGCGTCGTCCTCGCCCGACTTGGCACGCTCCAGCGCCAGCTCCGCGCGCTGGGTGTCGATCTCGTCCGCCAGCTCGGCGATCTCCGCGAGCAGCGACAGCTTGTTGTCGGCGAACGACAGGAAACCGCCGTGGACAGCCGCCACGACCGTTCCGCCGTCACTCGTACGAATGGTCACCGGGCCCGACTCCAGCACACCGAGCAGCGGCTGGTGACCGGGCATGACGCCGATGTCGCCGGAGGTGGTACGCGCGACGACCAGCGTGGCCTCGCCGGACCAGACCTGCCGGTCCGCGGCGACCAGCTCGACATGCAGCTCAGCAGCCATGGGTGGCTCCTCGGGTCACCACCCGGCCGTATCGCCGGGTGTTGGCTTCAATTCTATGGGGTGTCGATGAGGGCATCGGAGGGGGGCGGGACGAACCCGCCCCCCTCCCTGAACCGGAGGCTCAGGAAACGCCGAGTTCCTTGGCCTTGGCCTTCAGGTCGTCCAGGCCACCGCACATGAAGAACGCCTGCTCGGGGAAGTGGTCGTACTCCCCTTCGCAGATCGCGTTGAACGCGGCGATCGACTCGTCGAGCGGCACGTCGGAACCGTCCAGGCCGGTGAACTGCTTGGCGGCGTGGGTGTTCTGCGACAGGAAGCGCTCGACGCGACGGGCACGGTGGACAACGAGCTTGTCCTCCTCGCCCAGCTCGTCGATACCGAGGATCGCGATGATGTCCTGGAGGTCCTTGTTCTTCTGCAGGATCCCCTTGACGCGGCTGGCCGCGTCGTAGTGCTCCTGCGAGATGTACCGCGGGTCCAGGATGCGGGACGTCGAATCCAGCGGGTCCACCGCCGGGTAGATGCCCTTCTCCGAGATCGGACGCGACAGCACGGTCGTCGCGTCGAGGTGCGCGAAGGTCGTGGCCGGGGCCGGGTCGGTCAGGTCGTCCGCGGGCACGTAGATCGCCTGCATCGAGGTGATCGAGTGACCACGGGTCGACGTGATGCGCTCCTGGAGCACACCCATCTCGTCCGCCAGGGTCGGCTGGTACCCCACCGCGGACGGCATACGGCCGAGCAGCGTGGAGACCTCGGAACCGGCCTGGGTGAAGCGGAAGATGTTGTCGATGAAGAGCAGCACGTCCTGCTTCTGCACATCGCGGAAGTACTCCGCCATGGTCAGCGCGGAGAGCGCCACCCGCAGACGCGTGCCCGGCGGCTCGTCCATCTGGCCGAAGACCAGCGCGGTCTTGTCCAGCACGCCGGACTCGGTCATCTCGTCGATGAGGTCGTTGCCCTCACGCGTGCGCTCACCGACACCGGCGAACACGGAGACACCGTCGTGCAGCTTGGCCACACGCATGATCATTTCCTGGATGAGGACCGTCTTGCCGACGCCCGCACCACCGAACAGACCGATCTTGCCGCCCTTGACGTACGGGGTCAGCAGGTCGACGACCTTCAGGCCGGTCTCGAACATCTCGGTCTTGGACTCGAGCTGGTCGAAGGCCGGGGCCTTGCGGTGGATCGGCCAGCGCTCGGTGACCTGCGCCTCGCCCTCCGGGTCGTTCAGGATCTCACCGAGGGTGTTGAACACCTTGCCCTTGGTGATGTCACCGACGGGCACGGTGATGCCGTTGCCCGTGTCGGTCACCGGGGCCTGGCGGACCAGACCGTCGGTGGGCTGCATCGAGACCGCGCGGACCAGGCCCTCGCCCAGGTGCTGCGCGACTTCGAGGGTCAGCGTCTTGAGCTTGCCGTCCTCGGCCGGGTCGGCCACCTCGACGTGCAGCGCGTTGTAGATCTCCGGCATCGCGTCGACGGGGAACTCCACGTCGACGACCGGGCCGATGACCCGGGACACGCGGCCTGCGGCCGTGCTCCCCGGGGTGGCCGCCTCAACTGTGGTCGTCATTAATTTTCACTCCCCGCGGTCGCGTCGGCCAGGGCGCTCGCGCCACCGACGATCTCGCTGATTTCCTGGGTGATTTCGGCCTGGCGGGCCGCGTTGGCAAGCCGGGAGAGGCTCTTGATGAGATCCCCGGCGTTGTCGGTCGCCGACTTCATCGCGCGGCGGGTGGCAGCGTGCTTGGAAGCAGCGGCCTGGAGCAGCGCGTTGTAGATACGGCTCTCGACGTAGCGCGGCAGCAGGGCGTCGAGGACGTCCTCCGCCGACGGCTCGAAGTCGAACAGCGGCAGGACCTCGGCCCCCCGCTTGAGGACCTCGGCGGACTCCTCCGCGGTGCTCGGGGTGAGCGCCAGCGGAAGCAGCCGGTTCTCGATCGGGGTCTGCGTCATCATCGAGATGAACTCGGTGAAGACGATGTGGATCTCGTCCACCCCGCCGTGCGTCGTGTCCTTGGTGATCGCCTCGATGAGCGGGGCGGCCACCGCCTTCGCGTCGGCGTAGGTGGGGTTGTCCGTGAAGCCCGTCCACGAGTCCGCGACCGGACGCTCACGGAAGCCGTAGTACGCGACTCCCTTGCGACCCACGATGTAGGTCTCGACGTCCTTGCGCTCATTGATGAGCCGGCTCGTCAGACGCTCGGCCGCCTTGATCGCGTTCGAGGAGTAGCCGCCGGCCAGACCGCGGTCGCTCGTGATGAGCAGGACCGCGGCCCGGGTCGGACGCTCGACCTCGGTCGTCAGGGGGTGCTTGGTCGTGGAGCCGGTCGCCACCGCCGTCACCGCGCGGGTGAGCTCGGTCGCGTACGGCGTCGATGCCGCCACCTGGCGCTGCGCCTTGACGATGCGCGAGGCGGCGATCATCTCCATCGCCTTGGTGATCTTCTTGGTCGCGGTGACGGATTTGATGCGACGCTTGTAGACCCGGAGCTGGGCTCCCATGAGTCAGGTCCCTTCCGTCGTCACTTGGAGGCGTTGACGGCCGGCGCGTCGTCCCCGAGGAGCTGCCCGTCCGACGTCTCGAACTGCCGCTTGAAGGCGGCGATGGCGTCCCCGACGGACTGCAGCGTGTCGTCGGACATCTTGCCGCCCTCGGCGATGCTGGTCAGCAGCTCCTTGCGCTCACGGCGCAGGTGCTCCAGCAGCTCGCTCTCGAAGCGGCGGATGTCCTCGACCGGTACGTCGTCCATCCGACCGGTGGTGCCGGCCCAGACGGAGACGACCTGCTCCTCCATCGGGTACGGCGCGTACTGGGGCTGCTTCAGCAGCTCGACCATGCGCTTGCCACGCTCCAGCGACGCCTTCGAGGCCGCGTCCAGGTCGGAACCGAAGGACGCGAACGCCTCCAGCTCGCGGTACTGGGCGAGGTCCACGCGGAGCCGGCCGGAGACCTGCTTCATGGCCTTGTGCTGGGCGGAGCCACCGACACGGGAGACCGAGATACCGACGTTCAGCGCGGGCCGCTGGCCGGCGTTGAAGAGGTCGGACTCCAGGAAGCACTGGCCGTCGGTGATGGAGATGACGTTGGTCGGGATGAACGCGGAGACGTCGTTGGCCTTCGTCTCGACGATCGGCAGACCCGTCATCGAACCGGCGCCCAGCTCGTCGGAGAGCTTGGCGCAGCGCTCCAGCAGACGCGAGTGCAGGTAGAAGACGTCGCCCGGGTACGCCTCACGGCCCGGCGGGCGGCGCAGCAGCAGGGAGACGGCGCGGTAGGCGTCGGCCTGCTTCGAGAGGTCGTCGAAGATGATGAGGACGTGCTTGCCCTCGTACATCCAGTGCTGGCCGATGGCCGAACCGGTGTACGGCGCCAGGTACTTGAAGCCGGCCGGGTCGGACGCGGGGGCGGCGACGATGGTCGTGTACTCCAGCGCGCCGGCCTCCTCCAGCGCACCGCGTACGGACGCGATGGTGGAGCCCTTCTGGCCGATGGCGACGTAGATGCAGCGGACCTGCTTCTTCGTGTCGCCGGAGCGCCAGTTGTCACGCTGGTTGATGATCGTGTCGACGGCCAGGGCGGTCTTGCCCGTCTGGCGGTCGCCGATGATGAGCTGGCGCTGGCCGCGGCCGATCGGCACCATGGCGTCGACGGCCTTGTAGCCGGTCTGCATGGGCTCGTGGACCGACTTGCGGACCATGACGCCGGGGGCCTGCAGTTCGAGGGCGCGGCGGCCCTCGGTCGCGATCTCGCCGAGGCCGTCGATCGGGTTGCCGAGGGGGTCGACGACGCGACCGAGGTATCCCTCGCCGACCGCTACGGAGAGGACCTCGCCGGTACGCGTGACCGGCTGCCCCTCCTCGATACCGCTGAACTCACCGAGGACGATCGCACCGATCTCGCGCTCCTCAAGGTTGAGGGCGAGACCGAGGGTGCCGTCCTCGAACTTCAGCAGCTCGTTCGCCATGGCCGAGGGAAGTCCCTCGACCTTGGCGATACCGTCGCCGGCCACGCTGACCGTACCGACCTCCTCGCGCGAGGCCGCGTCCGGCTTGTACGACTGGACAAAGTTCTCCAGCGCGTCCCGGATCTCCTCCGGCCGGATCGTGAGCTCCGCCATCTGGGTTCCCTGCTCTCCTTGTTGGGCCCGAAGTTTCTTGGGGGTCTGCGTTCTTGCCTCTGGGGGCGACCCCCAGGAATCTTCTGCAATTCTCTGCACGGCCCAACCGGGCCGCTGTCCTGCTCTGTAGCTCTGTAGCTCTGAAAACCTGCCGGCGTCAGCCGGCCAGCCGCCGGGTCGCCTCGTCGAGACGCTCCGCGACCGTGCCGTTGACGACCTCGTCACCGACGCGTACCGACACCCCGCCGAGGACCTCGGGGTCCACGTCGAGGTTCAGGTGCATCGGGTGGCCGTACAGCTTGGCCAGGGCCGCGCCGAGGCGCTGCTTCTGTCCTTCGGTGAGCGGTACCGCCGAGGTGACGACCGCGACCATCCGGTCCCGGCGCGCCGCGGCGAGCCGGGAGAGGGTCTGGAGACCCGCTTCCAGGCTACGTCCCCGGGGCAGCGTCACAAGACGCACTACCAGGCGTTCCGTGGCCGGATTGGCCCGGCCGCCGAGCAGGCTGCCCAGCAGCCCGGTCTTGGCGGTGGCCGTCGCCGCCTGGTCGGTGAGCGCGGATCGCAGCGCGGGGCTGGACTCGACGATCCGGCCGAACCGGAACAGCTCGTCCTCGACATCGTCCAGACCGCCGGCCCGCTGGGCGCCGGTCAGCTCGGCGACGGAGGCCAGCTCCTCGATCGAGTCGACCAGGTCGCGCGGCTGTGACCAGCGGCTGCGGACCATGCCGGTGACCAGGTCGGCGGTGGAACCGCCCACCTGCCCGCGCAGCAGCGAGCCGGCCAGCTCGGCCTTGGACTCGCCGGTCCGCGCCGGGTCGGTCAGGACCCGGCGCAGCGACACCTCACGGTGGAGCAGCGCCGTGACCGCGGCCAGCTCGTCCGCGAGCTTCACGACGTCGACCGACGTGGAGTCGGTCAGCGCGTCGAGACGCTCACGTGCGGCGGACTGCGCCTCGCGGCTCGCCCCGCGCACCGTCATCGGGTGGCCTCGGCCTTCGAAGCGCCGTCCTCGAGCTCGTCGAGGAAGCGGTCGATGGTGCGGCTCTGCCGGGCGGAGTCCTCAAGGGACTCGCCGACGAGCTTGCCGGCCAGGTCGGTGGCGAGCTTGCCCACGTCCTGACGGAGCGCGCTGGCCGCGGCCTTGCGGTCCGCCTCGATCTGGGCGTGCCCGGCGGCGATGATCTCTTCCCGCTGCCGCTGCCCTTCCGCCTTCATCTCCTGGATGATGGCGGTGCCCTGCTCGGTCGCCTCCTGGCGGAGCCGGGCGGCCTCGTGCCGGGCTTCGGCGAGCTGGGCCTTGTACTGCTCCAGGACGCTCTGGGCCTCGGTCTTGGCGGCCTCCGCCTGCTCGATCCCGCCCTCGATGGCCTCGCGGCGCTCGTCCAGAACCTTGTTGATGTTCGGGAGGAGCTTCTTGGCGAGGAAGCCGAGGACGATGACAAAGGCGATCAGGCCGATGACAAGCTCGGGGATCGGCGGGATGAGCGGGTTTTCCGCTCCCTCCGCCGCGAGCTGAACCATGGGGTTCACATCAGTGCCTTTCGTCTAAAAGCTGGTGGTCGCGGTTTCGTCTTACGGGTAGACGAAGGGCATGACCAGACCGATGAGGGCCAGCGCCTCACAGAAGGCGAAGCCGAGGATCTGGTTGGCGCGGATCAGACCGGCAGCCTCGGGCTGACGGGCCAGGGCCTGCGTACCGTTACCGAAGATGATGCCGACGCCGACGCCGGGGCCGATGGCGGCAAGTCCGTAACCGACGGAGCTGAGGGAGCCGGTGACGGCGGCAAGGGTCTCAGTGGCAGCCATGCTGATTCTTCCTTCTCTTTCACGGACCGGTGGGGGTTGGCCACCGGACGTCTGCGGGATCTGAAGTAGTGGGCGTTCAGTGGCTCTCGGCGAGCGCGCCCTGGATGAAGCTGCACGTCAGGAGGACGAACACATAGGCCTGAACAGCCTGGATGAACAGCTCGAAGGCGGTCATCACGATGACCATCACGAACGAGACACCGGCGTAGGCGATGCCGATCCCGTTCAGCAGGTACCAACTGGCGATCGTGAAGAGCAGCAGCAGCGTGTGGCCCGCGAACATGTTGGCGAACAGTCGCACCGCGTGGGTGAACGGCCGGACGAGCAGGTTCGAGAAGAGCTCGATGGGCATCGACAGGGCCAGGACCGGGCCGAGCGACTTGTCGTAGCCGGTGAAGTTCTTGAAGGCGCCGACGAAGCCGTGCCGCTTGAAGGTCAGCGAGACCCACGTGACATAGACGATGGCGGCCAGGCCGACCGGATACGCGATGATCGATGTCACCGGGAACTGGGCGACCGGGATGACCGACCAGAGGTTCATCATCCAGACGAAGAAGAACAGCGAGACGACGAGCGGAACGTACTTCTCGCCTTCCTTCTTGCCGATCGTCTCGTAGACGACGCCGCGCCGGATGAAGTCGTAGCCGGCCTCACCGATCATCTGGAGCTTGCCGGGCACCACCTTGGGCTTGCCGAAGGCGGCCCAGAAGAAACCCACGATGATGATCGAGCCGAGCAGCGCCAGCAGCATCGTCTTGTTGAAGTACACGTTGCTGTCCGCGTTGCCGAAGATCGGCTCGAACAGGAACGAGTGCAGGCCGGGTGCCGGAAAGCCACAACCGTCGAAGATGTGGCAGTCGGTCTCGAAGGCGAGCACCTGCGTCGGGTCAGCACTCACCGCGGGCTCCTTCAGCATGGCGCATAGGTACGGCAACCTCGTTGTGTCGGCGCGGCGCGCGGCCGCGGTTCGGCACTGGACTGGTGTGACGGATGTGGGAACGGCGGTCGGGCGTTGAGCCTCGCGTAGGAACAGGCGTCAGCTCGGATGCCCGCGCCCGCAATGCCGCAGTTGGCACCGGACGATAGCAGTTTCCCGAACGGGCACTTATCCCGGCCCTACCCCTCACGCCGAGGACCCTGACTTCTCGGCCTTTCCGGCCGTCGAGGACTCGGGTTCGACGTAGAGGATCTTGGCCTTCATGTGGGCACGCGCCTGTGCGGCGATCCAGACGAGGGTCGCCACGACGAGCGTGAAGGCGAACGCCTTCGGTTCGAACAGTGTCGTGTTCTTGAACAGGCCGACAAAGATGACCAGCAACAGGAGCTGAGCCGTGTAGAGCATCAGACCCATCGCCTGGAAAAGGTGCGGAAGTGACTTGGCCGTGCGTTCGAGCACCACGAGCCCGATACCCATGAAAACGATCACCACCAGTGTGCCGACCGCGGCTCCCAGCGCCCCCTTGCCGCCCGCGACCACACCACTGACGGCCGCGGCGATGACGCCGACGGCAGCGGTGGGCACGGCGGTGTGAAGGAGGTTCCGGACGTCGTTGGACGGCATGGCGGCAGCTCCGCTGAATGGGTGGGGCAGGTGGTGTCGTCACAGACGAGCGTAGGCCCGGTCCGAGAGAGAGTTTCTCGGGCCAACGGACCGTCGCACTACGGTCCTTCGGCTCTGTCGCCGGGTCTCGTGAACAGTATCACAAACTATTTGATGAGGTCTTTACCATGGTGGTGTGCGGACCGTCACACATGAGAGTGAGCCCGCGCGTGTGTGCAGGACAACGGGTCACCTTGTCTGGTATTGGGTCCCGGCGGGGGAAATGAGGGGCAGCTCACTGCCGCGAGCCGGCCTTCCTGCGATCGGGTAGACGCGAACGAGCGCCGATGGCGGTCGCCCCGTTGACGCCGGCCGGAACGGGCGTGCGAACTTCAGCGGGCGGCTCGTGCTCGTGTGCGTGGGCACAGGCGGCTCCGACCGCCGCACCGTCCGCGCCCCCCTCCGCGCCTTCCAGGGCCTCGGGCGCCTCCACGGCCGCCGCCGTACGCCTGCGGCGCCGGTAGCGCGGCGGTACGTACGCCTGCGCCCACAGCGGCGCCCGCGGGGTGAAGCGCGGCAGCAGCAGCAGGACCAGGCCCACCGCGCTCAGCGCCACCACGACCAGCAGGATCCACATCGACGCCGAGTGCACCGAGTACGCGACCACACCGAACGCGATCAGCGCCGACCAGAAGTACATGATCAGCACCGACCTGCTGTGCGAGTGGCCGATCTCCAGCAGCCGGTGGTGCAGGTGGCCGCGGTCGGCGGCGAACGGCGACTTGCCGTTCCAGGTGCGGCGTACGACCGCCAGCACCAGGTCGGCGAACGGGATCGCGATGATCGTCAGCGGCAGCAGCAGCGGGATGAAGACCGGCAGCGCCGCGTGGGTGGCCTGGCGGGTGGAGCCCTCGAAGATCTTCAGCGCGTCCGGGTCGACCTGGCCGGTCACCGAGATCGCGCCCGCCGCGAGCACCAGGCCGATCAGCATCGACCCGGAGTCGCCCATGAAGATCCGCGCCGGATGCATGTTGTGCGGCAGGAAGCCCACGCACATGCCGATCAGGATCGCCGCGAAGAGCGTCGCGGGGGCGGCCGCCTCGATGCCGTACCCGTACCAGATCCGGTACGTGTACAGGAAGAACGCCGCGGCGGCGATGCAGACCATGCCGGCCGCGAGACCGTCGAGACCGTCCACGAAGTTGACCGCGTTGATGGTGATCACCACCAGCGCCACGGTCAGCAGGGTGCCCTGCCACGAGGTCAGCGCGACCGTGCCGACACCGGGCACCGGGATCCACAGGATCGTCAGACCCTGCATGACCATCACACCGGCGGCGATCATCTGCGCGCCGAGCTTGATCAGGGCGTCGATCTCGAACTTGTCGTCCAGGACACCGATCAGCCAGATCAGCGCGGCGCCGGAGAGCAGCGCGCGCGGCTCGTTCGACAACTCGAAGACCCCGTTGAGGTTCTGCAGGTTGTCCGCGACGAGCAGTCCGGCGCACAGGCCGAAGAACATGGCGATACCGCCGAGCCTCGGCGTCGGTTCGCGGTGCACGTCGCGGGCGCGGATCTCCGGCATCGCTCCGGTCGCGATGGCGAACTTCCGCACCGGCCCGGTCAGCAAATAGGTCACCGCGGCCGTCACGCAGAGCGTCAGCAGGTAATCACGCACGGGCTGCCCCACAGGAATCGCTGGCCATCTCAGCCCCACACATTAGCCCGCGCCGGACCTCGGGACGGAAATCCGGTCGCCTATGAGCCAGGACACGGAGGGGGAGCGGAACGGTTGCACGAGTTCCCCGTACGGAAAGTTCCATTCAGGAAACGGTCGGATACGGCGGGAAACGGCCCACCAATTCCCTGACCGTGTCACGGAGCGCGCCGCGAGCCGTAGAGGCCCCAGCGGCCCCCTGAGCGTCCTCCCGCACCGCCGAGGCGATGACGGCCCCGGCCCGCCCCATCTCGCCCTCACGCATGCCCTGAGTGGTCACGGCGGCCGTACCCAGCCGTACGCCACGCCCGTCGGCGGACGGCAGCGCGCAGGTGTCCACCACCACACCCGCCGCCGCGAGCCGGCCGCGGGCGGTTCTGCCGTCCACGCCGAGCGGCGCGGGATCGACGGTGAGCAGATGGGTGTCCGTGCCGTCCGTGGTGATCCCGAACCCCTCCTCGGCCAGCGCCTCGGCCAGCGCCCGCGCGTTGGCGACGACCTGGTGCGCGTACGTGGCGTACGCCGGCGTGGCCGCCTCCCCGAAGGCCACCGCCTTCGCGGCGATGGTGTGCATCTGCGCGCCGCCCTGCGTGAACGGGAACACGGCGCGGTCGACGCGCTCCGCGTACTCCGCGCCGCACAGGATCATCCCGCCGCGCGGACCGCGCAGCACCTTGTGCGTCGTCGCGCACACGACGTCCGCGTACGGCACGGGGCTGGGCGCCGCGCCCCCGGCGACCAGCCCGATGGGGTGCGCCGCGTCGGCGATCAGATAGGCGCCCACGTCGTCGGCGATCTCCCTGAAGGCCGCGTAGTCGATATGGCGCGGATAGGAGATCGAGCCGCACACCAGCGCCTTGGGGCGGTGCGTCCGCGCCAGGTGACGCACCTGCGCGTAGTCGATGAGCCCGGTCCGCGCGTCGACCCCGTACCCCACGAAGTCGAACC
This sequence comes from Streptomyces sp. NPDC059255, assembly GCF_042752355.1. Lineage (NCBI taxonomy): Bacteria > Bacillati > Actinomycetota > Actinomycetes > Kitasatosporales > Streptomycetaceae > Streptomyces > Streptomyces sp. NPDC059255. The sequence continues at coordinate 36,870 of NZ_JBHYZP010000026.1, read as the reverse complement.
AGCGTCCCGAGAAGTTGACGGGAGAGCCGTGCGTGAGGTGCCCGCCGTACGGCAGCCCCATGGCGAGGACGGTGTCCCCGGGCCGCAGCAGCGCGGCGTACGCCGCGAGCACGGCGGACGACCCGGAGTGCGGCTGTACGTTGGCGTGCTCGGCCCCGAACAGCGCCCGGGCCCGTTCGACGGCGACCCGCTCGGCGGCGTCCACCAGCTCGCAGCCGCCGTGGTGGCGGGCGCCGGGGTAGCCCTCGGCGTACTTGTTGGCGAGCGGGGAGCCGAGCGCCGCGAGCACGGCGGGCGAGGTGAAGTTCTCGGCGGCGATGAGCTGCAGGCTGTCGGCCTGGCGCCGCGCCTCGCCGAGCATGATCTCCGCCATCTCCGGGTCCTGGCGCCGCACGACCTCCAGCGCCGCCTCCGGCGCGCTCCGGGCCGGGCGGGGGCCCGCGTGCGGCTCCGCGTGGGGTTCGATGACGACCGGCATGACGGGCTCCGGGCCTCGGTGGGGGCGTGACGCCTTCCAATGTAGGCCGCGGGGACCCGGCCCGCCCGGTGGTGCGGGGAGGGGACCCGGCCCGCCCGGTGGTGCGGGGAGGGGGCCCGGCCCGCCCGGTGGCGCGGGACGCGCCGGTGTGGCTACGGCTTCGCGGGTACGCCGGTGAGCGCCGTGACCACCGGGTCGAGGGCCTGGTGGATCTCCTCGCCGATCGAGCGGAAGAACGTGATCGGCGCCCCGTACGGGTCGTACACCTCGTCCGCCTCCGCCGTCGGCGCCAGCAGCCAGCCGCGGAGCGCCGCCGCGGCGCGCACCAGGGCGCGGGCGCGCTCCACGACGCCCTCGTCCAGGGGGTCCGGGAGCGTCGCCGGGTCTATGGCCCGCACCAGGCGGGTGAACTCCTTCAGCGTGAACGTGCGCAGCCCCGCCGAGTGGCCCATCGAGATGACCTGGGCGCGGTGGTCGCGGGTCGCGGTGAGGACCAGGTCCGCGCGGATGACGTGCTCGTCGAGCAGTTCGCGGCCGACGAAACCGGAGGCGTCCGCCCCGAAGTCGGCGAGGACGGCCTCCGCGTTGGCCTCCATGGGGGCGCCCTCGTGCCCCCAGGTGCCCGCGCTCTCCACGATCAGGCCACCGATCAGCCGCTCCCCCAGGCGGGCGCTCAGGGCGTGCCGGTTGAGCCGCTCGGTGATGGGCGAGCGGCACACGTTGCCGGTACTGACGTGGAGGATGCGGAAGGTGGTGCCGGTGGTCGAGGTCTCCGCTATGCCACGCCCCTCAGGGGCGGTCAATTGGCCACCTCGAGGTCGGGTACCACCTTGCGGAGCTCCTCGGCGTCGAGGGCGCCGGCCCGCAGCAGCACCGGGACCTTGCCGGTGACGTCGACGATCGAGGACGGCACGTTCCCCGGCGTCGGGCCGCCGTCGAGGTAGACGGAGACGGAGTCCCCGAGCATCTCCTGGGCCGCGTCGCAGTCCTCGGGGGCCGGGTGTCCCGTGAGGTTGGCGCTGGAGACGGCCATCGGGCCGACCTCGGTGAGCAGTTCGATCGCCACCGGGTGCAGCGGCATCCGGATCGCGACCGTGCCCCGGGTGTCGCCCAGGTCCCACTGGAGGGACGGCTGGTGCTTGGCGACCAGGGTCAGGGCGCCCGGCCAGAACGCGTCGACCAGTTCCCACGCCTGCTCGGAGAAGTCCGTGACGAGGCCGTGCAGGGTGTTCGGGGAGCCGATCAGGACGGGCGTGGGCATGTTGCGGCCCCGGCCCTTGGCCTCCAGCAGGTCGGCGACGGCCTCGGAGCCGAAGGCGTCCGCGCCGATCCCGTACACGGTGTCGGTGGGCAGCACGACCAGCTCACCGCGGCGCACGGCGGACGCGGCCTCCCGCAGCCCCGTGGTGCGGTCGGTCGCGTCGTTGCAGTCGTATCGCCGAGCCATTTTAGGAAGCCTCCTCGTGCGCGAACACGGTCTGGGTCATCGAAGCGGAAGGGTCGTGAGGTACGGAAGGGGCACGAGGCACAGGCGTGGCGTTCGCCGACGCGGTCAACGAGAGGGTCACGGCAGCGCCTTGCGTGCCGTGGCGAAGCGCGGACGCTTGTTCAGGTCCGGGTGGTCCGCGGCGTCCGCCCAGCCGGACTCCTCGCTGAAGATCCACGGGACCTGGCCGCCCTGCGTGTCCGCGTGTTCGACGACGACGAGGCCACCGGGCCGCAGCAGCCGGTGCGCGGTGCGTTCGATGCCGCGGATGGTGTCGAGGCCGTCCTCACCGGAGAAGAGGGCCATCTCCGGGTCGTGATCACGGGCCTCGGGGGCCACGTACTCCCACTCGGTGAGCGGGATGTACGGCGGGTTGGAGATGACCAGGTCGACCTGGCCGTCCAGCTCGGGCAGGGCGCTCAGGGCGTCACCCTGGTGCACCGTGACCCGGGACCCCTCCGCGTTCTTCCGCGTCCAGGTCAGGGCCTCCTCGGACAGCTCCACCGCGTGCACGCGCGAGCGGGGCACCTCCTGCGCCATGGCGAGCGCGATCGCGCCGGAGCCCGAGCACAGGTCGACCACGACGGGCTCGACGACGTCCATCGCCCGTACGGCGTCTATGGCCCAGCCGACGACCGACTCGGTCTCCGGACGGGGCACGAAGACACCGGGGCCCACCTGGAGTTCCAGATAACGGAAGAAGGCGCGTCCGGTGATGTGCTGGAGCGGTTCGCGGGCCTCACGGCGCGCCACGGCCTCCCAGTAGCGGGCGTCGAAGTCCGCGTCCTTGACGCGGTGCAGCTCTCCCCGCTTGACGGCGTGCACGTACGCGGCGAGCTCCTCCGCGTCGAAACGCGGCGAGGGCACGCCCGCGTCGGCCAGCCGCTGGGTGGCCTGGGCCACCTCCGCGAGCAGCAGGCTGCGCCGCTGGGAGTCGCTGGGCCCCCCAGAATGTGGCTGCACGCTGGTTCCTCCGGACTGCGAGTGCGGTCACCGGGGGCGGTGACCGCGGATCCTGTTACTGGGCGGCTGCTAGCTTCGCGGCGGAGTCGGCGTCGACACACGCCTGGATGACCGCGTCCAGGTCCCCGTCGAGCACCTGGTCCAAGTTGTACGCCTTGAAACCGACGCGGTGGTCCGAGATCCGGTTCTCCGGGAAGTTGTACGTACGGATCTTCTCGGACCGGTCGACGGTACGGACCTGGCTGCGCCGGGCGTCCGCCGCGTTCTTCTCCGCCTCCTCCTGGGCCGCGGCGAGCAGCCGCGAGCGCAGGATACGCAGGGCCTGCTCCTTGTTCTGGAGCTGGCTCTTCTCGTTCTGGCAGGAGGCGACGACTCCGGTCGGCAGGTGGGTGATGCGTACGGCGGAGTCGGTGGTGTTGACGGACTGGCCGCCGGGTCCCGAGGAGCGGTAGACGTCGATACGGAGATCGTTGGCGTGGATCTCGACGTCGACCTCCTCGGCCTCGGGCGTGACCAGCACACCGGCGGCCGAGGTGTGGATACGGCCCTGCGACTCGGTGGAGGGCACGCGCTGCACGCGGTGCACGCCGCCCTCGTACTTCAGCCGTGCCCAGACGCCCTGTCCGGGCTCGGTGGCGCCGTTGCCGCCCTTGGTCTTGACGGCGACCTGGACGTCCTTGTAGCCGCCCAGCTCGGACTCGGTGGCGTCGATGATCTCGGTCTTCCAGCCGACGCGCTCCGCGTACCTCAGGTACATGCGCAGCAGGTCGCCGGCGAAGAGGGCGGACTCGTCGCCGCCCGCGCCGGCCTTGACCTCAAGGATGACGTCCTTGTCGTCGCTGGGGTCGCGCGGGACGAGGAGCAGGCGCAGCTTCTCGGTCAGTTCCTCGCGCTGCTTCTCCAGGGCCTTGGCCTCGGCGGCGAAGTCGGGGTCGGCGGCGGCGAACTCGCGGGCCGTGGTGATGTCCTCGCCGGTCTGCTTCCAGGAGCGGTACGTGGCGACGATCGGGGTCAGCTCGGCGTAACGCTTGTTGAGCTTGCGCGCGTTGGCCTGGTCGGCGTGGACCGACGGGTCGGCGAGCTGCTTCTCCAGACCGGCGTGCTCGCCGATCAGTTCCTCGACCGCCTCGAACATTCGGGGGCTCCTGTGTTTCTCGCGTGACTCGCGTAGCCCACGTGTCTCGCGTGGCTCGCGTAAAGAAGATGCTGCGGCAGGTGCTTCGCCAGTGCTGCGGGACGCCAAAGCGCCGGTCCCGGCGCCCCGCGCGTACGGGGCGCCGAGGACCGGCGCAGGTGGCTCGCTACTTCTTGGCGGAGCCGGCGGCCTTGCCGAAGCGGGCCTCGAAGCGGGCCACGCGGCCACCGGTGTCGAGGATCTTCTGCTTGCCCGTGTAGAACGGGTGGCACTCGGAGCACAGGTCGGCACGGATGGTGCCGGACTCGATCGTGCTGCGGGTCGTGAACGACGCACCGCAGGTGCAGCTGACCTGGGTCTCGACGTACGCGGGGTGGATGTCGCGCTTCAAGGGGTTCTCCTAGTTCGGGAGGGCACCGGGTCGTACGCGCTGATTGCGCGGACGTGAACCGGGGCCGACGTACCAGTCTGCCAGGACCGGCCGTATCTCCCAAAACCGGGGGGCGCTCGCACGTATTCCCGGGCGCCCCGGGCTTCCCCGGCTTCCCCGGCTTCCCGGGGTTTTCGGGGTTTTCGGGGTTTTCGCCGTGTCAGCCGGTGTTGACGACGCTGTGGGCCGAGCCCTTGTCGCCCGCCGAGTCCCTGGTGGCGGAGGCGGGGACCGGCCTGTCCTGCTTGAGGGCCGTCCAGACCTGCTGCGCGGCGGCCGGGAGGGGCAGGACGCGGTTCGGGTCCGCCGGGTCGTAGCGGACCGGGAGGGTGACCATGTGGACGTCCTGGGCGCCGAGGTCCTTGAGCCCGCCGGCGAACCCGACCAGTTTGTCGACCGTGTCGAGCTGGGAATCGGGGGTGATCGCACGGGTGGCGGTGTCGGCGAGGTCGTAGAGCTTCTTCGGGTCGCTGAACACGCCGACGCTCTTGACCTGCTCGATCAGCGCCTTGATGAAGGACTGCTGGAGCTGGATCCGGCCGAGATCACTGCCGTCCCCGACGCTGTGGCGGGTCCGTACGAGACCGAGGGACTGCTCCCCGTTCAGGGTGTGGGTGCCGGGGGCGAGCTTGAGGTGGCTCTTGGGGTCGTCGATCGGCCGCGTGGTGGTGATCTTCACGCCGCCGAGCGTGTCGACGAGCTTCTTGAAGCCGGTGAAGTCGACCTCGATGTAGTGGTCCATGCGCAGTCCGGACATCTGCTCGACGGTCTTGACCGCGCAGGCCGGGCCGCCCACCTCGTACGCCGTGTTGAACATGGCGAGCCGCTGCCCGGCCACGGCGGTGCCGTTGGAGTCGGTGCAGGTGGGGCGGTCGATCAGGGTGTCGCGCGGTACGGAGACGACGCTGGCCCGGCGGTGGCCCTTGTAGACGTGGACGACCATCGCGGTGTCCGAGCGGGCGCCGCCGCCGTCCTGGCCGTACTCCGCGTTCGCGCCGGAGCGGGAGTCCGAGCCGAGGACGAGGATGTTCTCGGAGCCGTTGCCGGAGCCGGCGGGGCGGTCCCGGCCGAGCTGGGCGTTGATGTCGACACCGTTCAGGTTGCCGTTGAGCTTGAAGTAGACGTAGCCGAGCCCGGAGCCGCCGACGAGGACGAGGGCCGCCGCGGACCACGCGGCGACGACGGCGGCGCGGCGCCGCCTGCCCGGCTTCCTGCGGCGCCTGCCGCGGCCTCGTATTCGGCTGCTGATCCCGTCGCCCATGGTCTCCCTCTGTCCGTAGTGCGGGTCCCGCTACCTCCTGCCGTGGTGATGAGGCGCACTATGTCGCCACTTGTACAGACAGTGAAGCACCAAGAAGGGTTGCACAGCATGCGGTGGGGATGTCCGGAAAAGCAACGCGGCCGGACGGCGGCCCGGCGGCGGCCCCGCCGCCGGGCCCCTGCTCCGTGTACCGCCGCCCACCTGGGCATTCGGCGCACGGACCGGACCGGGGGCCGCCCGGGGGGCGTCCAGGGGCCCGCACGGGGCGTGTGGGATAAGTCTCCGGCGGGGCTCCCCGCCCCGTACGACGACGAACCCGTACGACGACGGGGGCCGCGGGCGGGAACCCTGTGAACGAGGCCGCACGAACGGGAACCGCCCCGTCACGGGAGGTGACGGGGCGGTTCTCGCCGTACGTGTACGGGACGCTGCGGGTCCGGTCAGTCGTTGCCGTTGGAGCCCGGGGTCGTCTTCTGGATCTGGAGCAGGAACTCCGCGTTGGACTTGGTCTTCTTCATCTTGTCCAGGAGGAGTTCGATCGCCTGCTGCTGGTCGAGCGCGTGCAGCACCCGGCGCAGCTTCCACACGACGGCCAGTTCCTCGCCGCCGAGCAGGATCTCCTCCTTGCGGGTGGAGGACGCGTCCACGTCGACCGCCGGGAAGATGCGCTTGTCGGAGAGCTTCCGGTCGAGCTTGAGCTCCATGTTGCCGGTGCCCTTGAACTCCTCGAAGATCACCTCGTCCATGCGCGAGCCGGTCTCGACGAGCGCGGTGGCCAGGATGGTCAGCGAGCCGCCGTCCTCGATGTTGCGCGCGGCACCGAAGAAGCGCTTCGGCGGGTAGAGCGCGGTCGAGTCGACACCACCGGACAGGATGCGTCCGGAGGCGGGCGCCGCGAGGTTGTACGCGCGGCCCAGACGGGTGATGGAGTCCAGCAGGACGACCACGTCGTGGCCCAGCTCCACGAGGCGCTTGGCGCGCTCGATGGCGAGTTCCGCGACGGTGGTGTGGTCCTCGGCCGGGCGGTCGAAGGTCGAGGAGATGACCTCGCCCTTGACCGACCGCTGCATGTCGGTGACCTCTTCGGGACGCTCGTCGACGAGGACGACCATCAGGTGGCACTCGGGGCTGTTGACCGTGATCGCGTTGGCGATGGCCTGGAGGATCATGGTCTTGCCGGTCTTCGGCGGGGCCACGATCAGACCGCGCTGGCCCTTGCCGATCGGTGCGACGAGGTCGATGATCCGCGTGGTCAGCACGCCCGGGTCGGTCTCCAGACGGAGCCGGTCCTGCGGGTAGAGCGGGGTCAGCTTCTGGAACTCCGGGCGGCCGCGGCCGGATTCGGCCCCCATGCCGTTGGCGGAGTCGAGGCGGACGAGCGCGTTGAACTTCTCGCGGCGCTCGCCGTCCTTGGGCTGACGGACGGCCCCGGTGACGTGGTCGCCCTTGCGCAGGCCGTTCTTGCGGACCTGGGCGAGCGAGACGTACACGTCGTTGGGGCCCGGCAGGTAGCCGGAGGTCCTGATGAACGCGTAGTTGTCGAGGATGTCGAGGATGCCCGCGACGGGGATCAGCACATCGTCGTCGGCGACCTGGGGCTCACCGGGGCCGAACTCCTCGCGCCCGCGGCGGCCTCGGCGGTCGCGGTAGCGCCCGCGCCGGCCGCGCCGGCCGCCCGCCTCGTCGTCGAAGTCGTCCTGGGGAGCGTTGCTCTGGCCGCCGTGCTGCCCCTGGCCGGCACCGCGGTTGTCGCGGTCGCTCCGGCCGCCCTGCTGCCGGTTGCCGCCGCCCTGCTGCTGGCCGCTCTGGCCGCCCTGCTGGTCGTCGCCCTTGCCCCGGCGGTCGCGCTGCCGGTCGCGGCGTCCCTCGCGGTCCCGGTCGCCGCGCTGGCCGCGGTCCTGGCGGTCGCCGCGGCGTCCGTCGGTCTCGCCCTGGGTGACGGTGCCGGCGGAGGCGGCCACGGCCGCCTCGGTCCGGGCGTCGGGGCGCTCCTCGACCTTGACGTCGGCCGGGGCGTCCACCGCGGCCTCCGCCTTCGTGTCGGGGCTGCCGGCCTGCGCGGTGGCCCTGCGGCGGCGGCGCTCGCCCGCGGGCTGGTCGTCGCTGGCGGGCTGGCCGGGGATGTCGATCTGCTGCTGGGTCACGGCCTGTTCGGCCTGGACGCCCTGCTTGACGTCCTCCCCGCCCGACGCGGCGGCTTCGCCCGTACGGGCCTTGGAGGTTGCCCGGCGCTTGGGCTTGGTCTCGGCGTCGGCGCCGCCGTTGGCACCGGCGGTGGTCTTCGCCGCCGCTCCGCCTCCGGCCTGTGCTTCCTTGATGACCTCGATCAACTGGCTCTTGCGCATCCGCGCGGTGCCCCTGATGCCGAGGCCCGACGCGACCTGCTGCAACTCGGCCAGGACCATGCCGTCAAGGCCGGTGCCGGAGCGGCGGCGCCGTGTGGTGGTGCCAGTGGCAGCACCTTCGGCGGGCGCGGTGGTGTCGACAGTGCTGTCGGCAGTCACGCCCATCAGATCGGTGGTGTCGCTCACGAAGGGTCCTTCCCTGGAGCGGACGTCGGCCTTCTGGCTCGGCGACCGGTTGTGCTGCCGGCTGCGGTCCCATGTGGTGGACCGTGCCGGGGCGGTGGTCCCGCCGGGTACGGCGGAGAAATCTGCAAACGTGCAAACAAGCGATGGGTCCGGCCCGAGGTCCCCCTGCTCGGCCCTCCGCTGGGAAAAACGGGGGGTGTCGTGCCGGTTCCGGTGCGTGCTCAAAACTGCTCAGGCAGGCTGCTCAGGCAGTTGGGGAGGCTCCCGGAAGAAGGGCGGTCCCGATGTGGGACACGATGCACCGCGCCTGAAAGACGTCGGCTGCAGACTTGAGGTTAACACTACCGGCTCCAACAAACATTCCCCCTCTCATTCACCGGCAATCTCTTCTGGCTGTTCCTGGCTGTTCTCGCCAGGAGCTCCATGAGCTCCGGAGCTCCACGGGCCCTACGCACCGAGCGGCAGCACGCTCGCGCCCGCCGCGTCGAGGGTGAGCCGGTTGGCGGCCCACCCCTCGCCCGCCAGCCGTGCGACCTTGTCGGCCGCACCGTCCTCGACCAGCGCGAGCACCGTGGGGCCCGCGCCGGAGACGACCGCGGGGACGCCGTCCGCGCGCAGTCGGTTGACCAGTGCGACGCTCTCCGGCATCGCGGGGGCCCGGTAGTCCTGGTGGAGACGGTCCTCCGTGGCGGGCAGCAGCAGCTCGGGGCGCCGGGTCATGGCCTCGACGAGGAGGGCGGCGCGACCGGCGTTGGCCGCCGCGTCCACATGGGGGACCGTACGCGGCAGCAGGCCGCGCGCCGTCTCCGTGAGGACCGCCTTGGCGGGGACGAAAACCACCGGAACGATGGAACGGACCGGGTCCATCCTGATGGCGCGGGCGGCTCCCCCGTCCATCCAGGCGAGGGTGAAGCCCCCGAGCAGACAGGCGGCGACATTGTCCGGATGACCCTCGATCTCGGTCGCCAGCTCCAGCAGCGCCGCGTCGTCGAGCCGGGCGTCCCCGCCTATGGTGACGGCGCGGGCCGCGACGATCCCGGCGCAGATCGCGGCCGAGGAGGAGCCCAGGCCGCGGCCGTGCGGGATGCGGTTGGCACAGACGACCTCCAGGCCGCGCGGCTGTCCGCCGAGCAGGTCGAAGGCGGTGCGGAGGGACCGTACGAGCAGATGGTTCTCGTCGCGGGGAAGCGTCTCGGCGCCCTCACCCGCGATGTCGACATGCAGCCCCGAGTCGGCGACACGGACCACCACGTCGTCGTAGAGCCCCAGCGACAGGCCCAGGGCGTCGAAGCCAGGGCCGAGGTTGGCGCTGGTGGCGGGGGTGCGCACCCGTACGGCGGCGGCGCGGAACGCGGGACCGGCCATCGCTCTGACGACTCTCCTTGTGACTGCGGTACTGGGCTACCGGCTTGCTGACGTGCTGGCGTGCTGAGGTGTCGCGGTGTCGGTGCCGCGGCCGATTCGCGTGTCCGCGTGGGGTTCCGGGGTGTGCGGGAGGAGGTTTCGAGAGGACGTACGGAACGCCAGCGGCCACGACGGCGGCAGCACCGCGGCATATGCGGCGGGGCGGATTGGGTACAGCTTATCGAAGGATGGATCGGTGGCGACATAGGGCGCACAGGAGGCGCACGATGCGTGTCGCGTGCCTGCCTGTGCGCCTATGTCGGTCATGTGTACTTCCCGCCGCCGCACGAGTGGCGGGCGACGGCGGGATGCCGTCGGCGGTGTGTCAGGCGAGGCCGAGGCGGGCCGCCGCGGCGACCGCGTCGACCGGCACGGTGACCGGCTGAGGCGCCCCCGCCACGGCCCAGTCGGGGTCCTTGAGCCCGTTACCGGTGACGGTGCAGACGATGCGCTGGCCGGGGTCGACCTTGCCCTCGTCCGCGGCCTTGAGCAGTCCGGCGACGGAGGCGGCCGAGGCGGGCTCCACGAAGACGCCCTCCTGGGAGGCCAACAGCCGGTAGGCGGCGAGGATCTGGCGGTCCGTCACCTCGTCGATGAAGCCGCCGGACTCGTCGCGGGCGGCCAGCGCGTACTGCCAGGAGGCCGGGTTGCCGATCCGGATCGCGGTGGCGACGGTGTGCGGGTCCTTGACGATCTCGCCGCGCACGATCGGCGCGGAGCCGGACGCCTGGAAGCCCCACATGCGCGGCGTGCGCCCCGCCACGCCGTCGGCGGCGTATTCGGTGTAGCCCTTCCAGTACGCCGTGATGTTGCCGGCGTTCCCGACGGGCAGCACATGGATGTCCGGGGCGTCGCCGAGCGCGTCCACGATCTCGAACGCGGCGGTCTTCTGGCCCTGGATACGGACCGGATTGACCGAGTTGACCAGCGCCACCGGGTAGTGGTCGGAGAGCGAGCGGGCCAGCGTCAGGCAGTCGTCGAAATTGCCCTCGACCTGGAGGATCTTGGCGCCGTGGACCAGCGCCTGGCCCATCTTGCCGATGGCGATCTTGCCCTGGGGCACCAGGACGGCGCAGACCATCCCGGCCCGTACGGCGTAGGCGGCGGCCGAGGCCGAGGTGTTGCCGGTGGAGGCGCAGATGACCGCCTGGGCGCCCTCCTCCTTGGCCCGGGTGATGGCCATGGTCATGCCACGGTCCTTGAAGGACCCGGTGGGGTTGGCGCCCTCGACCTTGAGATGAACCTCACAGCCCGTACGCTCGGAGAGCACCTGCGCCGGGACGAGCGGCGTACCGCCCTCGCGGAGAGTGACGACCGGCGTCTTCTCCGTCACCGGGAGGCGGTGCCGGTACTCCTCGATGATGCCGCGCCACTGGTGGACGCCCTCTCGGCTGCCACTGCTGGTCAGGCCATTGCTGGTCATGGGTCCCTTACTCCCCTTCAACACGCATGATGCTGGCGACACCGCGCACGGTGTCGAGCTTGCGCAGTGCCGCGACGGTCCCGGAGAGGGCCGCGTCGGCCGCGCGGTGGGTGACGACGACGAGGGCGGCCTCGCCCGCACCGTCCTGCCGGCCCTTCTGACGGACCGTGTCGATGGACACGCCGTGCTCGGCGAAGACCGTCGCGACCTGGGCGAGCACACCCGGTTTGTCGGCCACGTCGAGACTGATGTGGTAGCGCGTCACCACGTCGCCCATGGGGCTGACGGGAAGCTGGGTGTACGCGGACTCCCCGGGCCCGGTGGCCCCGGCGAGCTTGTTGCGGCAGACGGCGACGAGGTCGCCGAGGACGGCGGAGGCGGTCGGGGAACCGCCCGCGCCGGGGCCGTAGAACATGAGCTGCCCGGCCGCCTCGGCCTCGATGAACACCGCGTTGTACGCCTCGCGCACGGAGGCCAGCGGATGGCTGAGCGGAATCATCGCCGGGTGGACCCGCGCGGTGACGGAGCGGCCGTCGGCGGCCCGCTCGCAGATCGCGAGGAGCTTGACCGTACAGCCCATGCGCTGCGCGGAGGCGAGGTCGGCGGAGGTGACCTCCGTGATGCCCTCGCGGTGCACGTCGTCGAGGCGTACCCGGGTGTGGAAGGCGATCCCGGCGAGGATGGCGGCCTTGGCGGCGGCGTCGAAGCCCTCGACGTCGGCGGTCGGGTCGGCCTCCGCGTACCCGAGGGCGGTGGCCTCGTCGAGCGCCTCGGAGTAGCCGGCGCCGGCGGTGTCCATCCGGTCGAGGATGAAGTTGGTCGTGCCGTTGACGATGCCGAGGACGCGGTTGACCTTGTCCCCCGCCAGCGACTCGCGCAGCGGCCTGACCAGCGGGATGGCGCCCGCGACGGCCGCCTCGAAGTACAGGTCGCGGCCGTGCCGCTCGGCGGCGTCGTAGAGCGTGGTGCCGTCCTCGGCGAGCAGCGCCTTGTTGGCGGAGACGACGGAGGCGCCGTGCTCGAAGGCGGTGGTGATCAGTGTCCTGGCGGGCTCGATGCCGCCGATGACCTCGACCACCACGTCGATGTCGCCCCGTTTGACCAGGGCGGTCGCGTCGGTGGTGACCAGCGCGGGGTCGATGCCCGCGCGCACCTTGCCGGGGCGCCGGACGGCGACCCCGGCCAGCTCCACCGGGGCGCCGATCCGCGCGGCGAGGTCGTCGGCGTGCGTCGTCATGATGCGCGCCACCTCTGAGCCGACCACACCACAGCCCAGCAGCGCCACCTTCAGCGGACGCGTACGCATCATCCGACCTACGCCTTTCATCCGATTTCATCCGACGCGACCGACACGGCCACGCGGAAGCGTGATTGCCCACCAGTCTCACTCACCGGACGAAGGTTTCCGCTCCTCGTCCAGATTGCGAGACATGTATTTCAGTGACCGACATCGAGACGCAGCAGATCTTCCTCCGTCTCGCGCCGGACGATCACCCGGGCCTCGCCGTCCCTGACGGCGACGACCGGCGGCCGGAGCGCGTGGTTGTAGTTGCTCGCCATCGAGCGGCAGTACGCGCCGGTGGCGGGCACGGCGAGCAGGTCGCCGGGGGCCAGGTCGGCGGGGAGGAACGCGTCCCGTACGACGATGTCGCCGCTCTCGCAGTGCTTGCCGACGACGCGGGTCAGCATCGCCTCGGCGTCGGAGGCGCGGGAGACGAGCGCCACGCTGTACTCGGCGTCGTAGAGCGCCGTACGGATGTTGTCGGACATGCCACCGTCCACACTGACATACGTGCGGAGCCCTTCGAGCGGCTTGATCGTGCCCACCTCGTACAGCGTGAAGGCCGTCGGACCCACGATGGCGCGGCCCGGCTCCACGGAGATGCGCGGCGTACGGAGCCCGGCGGCCTCGCACTCGCGGGTGACGATGTCGCTGAGCGCCTTGGCGATGTCGTGCGGCTCGCGCGGGTCGTCCTCGGAGGTGTACGCGATGCCGAGGCCGCCGCCGAGGTCGATCTCGGGCAGTTCCACACCGTGCTCGTCGCGCACCTCGGCGAGGAGCTGGACGACCCGGCGGGCGGAGACCTCGAAACCGGCCATGTCGAAGATCTGCGAGCCGATGTGGGAGTGGATGCCGGTCAGTTCGAGGCCGTCCAGCTTGAGGGCCCGGCGGACGGCCTCGGCGGCCTGTCCGTCGGCGAGGGCGATGCCGAACTTCTGGTCCTCGTGGGCGGTGGCGATGAACTCGTGCGTGTGTGCCTCGACGCCGACCGTGACCCGGATCTGCACGGGCTGCCGCCTGCCGTGCCGCTGCGCGATGTGCGCGACCCGGACGATCTCCTGGAAGGAGTCGAGGACGATCCGGCCGACCCCCGCGGTGACGGCGCGCTCGATCTCCTCGGTGGACTTGTTGTTCCCGTGGAAGGCGATGCGCTCGGCGGGCATCCCGGCGGAGAGCGCGGTGGCCAGCTCGCCGCCGGAGCACACGTCGAGGTTGAGCCCCTCCTCGTGCAGCCAGCGTACGACGGCGCGGGAGAGGAACGCCTTGCCCGCGTAGAAGACGTCCGCGTCCGCGCCGAAGGCCTCGGACCAGGCGCGGCAGCGGGCCCGGAAGTCCGCCTCGTCGAGGAAGTACGCCGGGGTGCCGAACTCCTCGGCCAGCTTGGTCACTTCGATCCCGGCGACGGTCACCACACCGTCCTCCGCGCGGCGCACCGTACGCGACCAGACCTTCTCGTCCAGGGCGTTGAGGTCGGCGGCGGGGGCCGTGTAGTGGCCCTCGGGGAGTACGTCGGCGTGGCGGGGGCCTGCGGGGTGTGCGGAACGGCTCATGTGCGTGGCTCTCTTGGCTTCTCTTCAGAGGGGTGCGGAACGGCGTTCACGGGTGCGTGGTGCACGGCTGCTCCGTTCACAGGTGTTCCGGGGCGTCGACGCCGAGCAGGGACAGGCCGCCTGCCAGCACCGTCCCGGCGGCTTCGGCGAGCGCGAGCCGGGACCGGTGGGCGGCCGAGGGTTTCTCGTCGCCGAGGGGCAGCAGGTGGCGGGCCCCCTGGAAGCGCAGGAACGCGTCCGCGGTGTGTTCGAGATGGCGGGCGAGCCGGTCGGGCGCGCGCAGCCGGGCGGCGGCCCCCAGCACGGCCGGGTGGTCGCCGAGGAGGGCGAGGAGCGGGACCGCGGGGTCCTCCACGGGTCCTGCGTGCTCGTTGCGCTCGTCGTGCTCGTTGCCCTTGTCGCGCTCGTCGTGCTCGTCGTACTCGTCGTACTCGTTGACGGGGTCCGCCGGGGTGAGGGCGAGCCGGGCGGCGGCGCGCGCGGTGGCGCGCGCGCGGGCGTACGCGTAGCGCACGAGGAAGAGGCCGTTGCTCTCGCGCTGTACGAGCAGCGCGCGGGCGGCTTCCGGGCCGGTGTACGGCCGGTCGTGCGCGGCGGGCCGCAGCAGCGCCCAGCGGGCGGCGTCGGGGCCGAGCCGGGCGTACAGCTCCTCGGTAGTGGTGCCCGCGGCGACGGGGACGGGGCGCAGCGCCTCGGCGGCGCCGGGGACGACGGCGGCGTCGGCGCCCTGGGTACGGAGCAGCCGCACGGCCGTACGGGTCCACAGGGCGGCCCGTGGCTCCTCCGTGGCCGCCAGGGCGACGGTGGTCCCGGCGAGCGCGTCGCCGTGTCCGTAACGGGCCCCGGCGCGCCGGATCGTACGGAGCAGGCCGGTGTGGGCGCCGGCGCGGCTGCCGGCGGCCAGGGTGAAGTTCAGGAAGCCGGGCCCGGTGATCTCGACGTGGGCGATCCCGGCGCCGGGCGCGGTGCGCAGGAGGGTGGTGCGCAGGATCTCGGCGACCTCGCGGGGCGGGCGTCCCGCGGGGCCCGCGAGCCGGAGCGCGACATTGGTGGCGTAGTCGCCCCGGCCGCCGGGGCGGGGGCGCTCGACCGCGACCCGTTCGGGCACGGGTCCCGGCAGGGCGTCGTCCTCGACCGCGCGGCACACGGCGTGCAGCACGGTTCGGGAGAGCTCTGCGGGGGTCACGGGTCAAGGGTAGGTCCTGGGTGGGGGCTCTCCGCCAACCGGTTTCGCCATGCGGTACGGGTGGTCGGCCGGGGGCCGTCGGTGCGGGGGGCGGGTCGGTGCGGGCCGTCGGTGCGAGGGGGCGGCCGCGGGTGGTTCAGCCTCGGGTGGAGCCCGCGTGGCCGGCGCCGTGCCTGCCGTCCAGGGACGGCGGGCCCTCCTGGCCGCACAGCCGGCGTACGAGCCGGACCAGGTCGGCCGGTTCGAACGGCTTGGCGAGGAAACCGTCGACACCGGCGGCGACGCCGGTGTCCACCTCGTACGGCGTGCAGGCGCTGACGATGGCGATCGGCAGCCGGCTGGTGCGGGGGTCGGCGCGCAGCCGGGCGGCGGTGCGCAGGCCGTCGAGGCGTGGCATGACCACATCGAGGGTGATGACGTCGGGGGCGACCTCGTGGACGACGTCCAGGCATTCGGCACCGTCGGCCGCGGTCACGACCTCGAAGCCCTCAAGTTCGAGATTGACCCTGATCAGTTGCCTGATGACCCTGTTGTCGTCGACAACGAGCACCCGGCCGGACGCTCCAGACACAACTCGAGAGTAGGTCCGAAGCCGGTGCCGCGTCCGGGTTTTGCCGACTTCCGCCCGCGTGGACGACGCGGGCGCGGCGCCCGAGCGGGCGCCGCGCCGGGAAGGGCGGTCAGCCGTCGCGCGCCCCCTTGGAGCCGCCATAGAGTCATGTCCCATGGAGCAGAACGAAGTCGTCCTCAGGGCCATCGGCATTCTCACGCAGTCCGCGGAGTGGATCCGCTCGGCCGACCGCGGCGCGGGGCCGGGGGCCGGTGCGGAGCCCGGGACAGAGCCGGGGACGGAGCCGGGGGCGGGCAACGGCGCGGGGCAGATCGGCTCGCTGCTCGCCGAGGTCTTCCCCTCGTTCACGGTCTCCCCCGAGGCCACCCCGCTGGAGGCGGCGCACTCGGTGACGGAGGCGGCGCTGCCCCCGATCATGCAGCTCATCGGGGCGTTCACCTTCGTCTTCACGGAGCTGGCGCGGGTCCATGACGCGGGCCGTACGGACATCACGTCGGAGGAGCTGCTGCGGGAGCTGGCGCTGCGGATGTCCCGGCCGGACGATACGGGCCGGTGACGCGAGGCCGGTGACGCGGGGCCGGTGAGCGAGGGCCGTGGGACGGGGCCGGTGAGCCGGCCGCCGCGGATGTCCTACGGCCGCCCCTCGTGGCGCGGGAGCAGGGCCGTCGCCGCCAGGGGGATCGCGGCGAGGACCAGCCAGGGCACCGCCACCGGCAGGCCCGCGTCGAGCAGGGAGCCGGTGGCCGCGCTGCCGGCCAGGACGACCAGGCCGGAGACGGACGACAGGGCACCGATGTAGAGACCGAGCCGCCCGGGGTCGGCCAGGTCGGGTACCCAGGCGCGGGCGGCCGGGGCTATCAGCATCTGGCCGAGGGTGAGCAGGGCCGTGAATCCCGCCACCGGCGCCAGCCCCCCGGCGCCGGTCAGGGCGGCGGGGCGGGCCACCGCCACGACGGCGAAGCCGGCCGACAGCAGGACCAGGCCCGCGGCCATGGAGCGGCGCAGCCCGAGCCGGTCGGCCGCCCAGCGGGTGACGGGGAGCTGCGCGGTGACGACCAGCAGCGACGACAGCGCGAAGAGCCAGGCCAGCGGCGCCTGGGAGCCCGTCGCGCGCTCCACCTCGGCGGGGACGGCCAGATAGAGCTGGTTGTACGCGAGGAGGTACGTGCCGTACGCCAGGCACAGCGCGAGGAAGCGGCGGTTGCGGAGCAGGGCCCGGACGCCGCCGCGGCCCCGGGTGGGCGCCCGGCCCGGTATGTGCTGCGGCAGCAGCCACCAGTGGCCCGCCAGGACGAGCAGGAAGATCACGGAACCGGCGAGGCAGACCGTACGGAAGTCCACCGCCAGCAGCAGCGCCCCGAGCAGCGGTCCGACGAAGGCACCCGCCTGGCCGGCCACGGTGAACAGCGCGAGCACGCCGGTACGGGGGCCGCCGCCCGCCTCCTCCCTGACCACGGCCTGGCGGGCCACCTCGGACTCCACGGCGGGCGAGAAGAGGGCGGCGGCGAAGCCGACGAGCAGCACGGCGCCGATGACGGACCAGGACCGCTCGGCGAAACCCAGCCAGGTGAACCCGGCGACGCGCAGCACGCACCCCGCCAGCACCACGGGCCGTACGCCGTACCGGTCGGCCAGGGCGCCGCCGACGACGAACAGGCCCTGCTGGCTGAAGGTACGCAGCCCGAGCACCAGGCCGACCAGCCAGCCCGCCATGCCGACGGCCCCGCCGAGGTGGTCGGCGAGAAACGGAAGGACGGCGAAGAAGCCGACGTTGAAGGCGAGCTGCGTCAGGATCAGCAGACGGAGCAGCGGGGTGAGCCCGCGCCACACACCGAAGCGGAACCGGATCCGGGAGCCGAAGCGGAACCAGAACCGGAACCGGGCGCCGGAGCGGGAGTCGGGGTCGGAGCCGGGGCGGGCGGCCCCTGGTGGCTCGGTGCCGGGGGCCGGTGGCGTGGCCCCGGTCGTCCGCGGGCCGGCCTGGGGCGCGGGTGGGTCGGCCTGGGTCATCGGGTTTCCTCCGGGGCGGCCATCACGAATATGGAGGGCGACGACGTTCCGGGCCCGGTCGCCGGGGGCTCGGCGTCGGTCATCGGGCTTCCCTCGACGCGGCGATCGCGAGTACGGACCCGGATGCCGCCCGCCGCCGACACGGCGAGGGCGCCGAGCAGGGCCAGCACGGCGGCGGGCGCGAAGACCGCCCACGGGGCGCGCTCCGCGTACGGCAGGTTCTCGGCGAGCAGCAGGCCCCACTCGGGGGACGGCGGCTGCGCGCCGAGCCCGAGGAAGCCCAGGGAGGCCAGGGCGAGCGCGACGGCGGGCAGCCGGAGCAGCGCGTGCCGGGCCACCGGCGGTACGACGGCGGGCAGCAGCTCGCGGCGGAGCAGATGGAGCGGGCCCGCGCCGAGCGCGCGGGTGGCGGCCAGGTGGGTCGTGGCGCGTTCCTGGAGCAGCAGCGCGGAGGCGTGCGCGGCGAGCGGCGCCCAGGCGACGGCGGCCACCGCGAGTGCCGGGGTGACCGGGCCGCTGCCCGCGGCCCCGGCGACGAGGAGCCCGGCGAGGACGGGCGGCACCGCGTTGACGGTGTCGACGGCGGCGCCGGACACCTTCGGTACGAGGCCGAGCAGGACGCCGAGGAGCAGCGCGGCGGCGCTGACCGCCAGCGCCAGCGCGAGGGTGGTCAGCGCGCCGTGCCCGATCCGGGCCAGGACGTCGCGGCCGAGGGCGTCCGTGCCGAACGGATGCGCCCAGGACGGCGCCCGGAGCCGGGCCGCGGGGTCCAGCGTCAGCGGGTCGCGGGTGAGTCCGGCCCCGATGACGCCGAGCAGGAGCGCCCCGTACACCAGCGGCAGGGCGCGGCCCGCGGGCGGCGCGGGCCGGTGGAGGGACTGGAGCGCGCCGTCCCGCAGCACGGGGCCGATCAGGAGGCGCCCCGTACCGCGCGCGAGGCCGCCCGCGGCGGCGGCGAGCAGGAGCAGGGCGAGGGTGCCCGCCTGGAGTACGGGCAGGTCCTGGGCGATCGCGGCGTCGAGGGTGAGCCGGCCGAGGCCGGGGATGTCGAAGATCTGCTCCACGGCGACCGAGCCGCCGGTGAGGCCGACGACGAACAGGCCGAGGTTGGGCAGGAGTCCGGGGAGGCAGCGGCGCACCGCCTGCCGGGCGATCCGGTGGCCGGGGAGGCCGCGCGCGGCCGCCGCCGTCGCCCAGGGTTCGGCGAAGGCGCCGGGCAGCGCGTCGTCCAGCATCCGGCCGAGCAGCGCGCCGGCGGGCAGGCCGAGGGCGAGCGCGGGGAGCACCAGCCACCGCGGTCCGTACCAGCCGAGCGCGGGCAGCCAGCCGAGCTGTACGCCGACCACGGTGGCCAGGACGGAGGCCGTCAGGAACTCGGGCAGCGCGGCGAGCATCGCCGCCGCTCCCCCGGCCCGTGGCGCGCCGGGCGTGCGCCGCGCGCCGCGCCGGAGCGTACGGGCGCACACGGCCGCGGCGGTGACGCCGGCGACCGCCATCGCGACGGCCATCAGCAGCAGCGAGACGCCCATCGCCTGGACCACGCCGGGCAGTACGGCGGAGCCGGAGATCCAGGAGTCGCCCGCGTCGCCGCGCAGGAGACCGCCGAGCCACTGCCCGAGGAGGTGGAGGGGGCCCGCGCCGAGGCCGAGTTGGTCCCGTACGGCGTCGAGCACCTCGGGGGTGGGGTCGCGCTCCGCCGAGCGCGCCTTGAGCACGGTCAGCGCGGGATCGGTGCGCGAGAGCCAGGGCAGCAGGCCGATGGCGCAGAGCAGACCGGCCGCGAGGGCCGCCCGCCAGAGGAGGGGGAGGCCGGGGAGCGAGGTGACGCGCGGCAGGAGGGTGGCGCCGGGGCGCGGCCGGTCGGGTGCGCGCCCGGTCGGGAAGCGGTGCATGCGGTCCGTCCCGGTCAGCGTCGGGTGCCGGGGGCGACGACGGCGCGCTCGTACGGGTCGAGCACCACGCCCCGTACGGAGGTGGCGACGCCGAGGACATTGCGCTGGTGGATGAGCGGAACGACCGCGTCCGTACCGAGGATCCGGGCCTCCGCGGCGAGCACGGCGTCCTGCCGCCGCGCCGGGTCCGCGACCGCGTCGGCGGCTGCGACGGCGCGGTCCACTTCCTTGTCGCAGAGCAGCGCCAGGTTGTACGTGCCGTCACAGGTGTAGTCACTGGCGAGGACGGAGACCGGGTCGCCCGTGTCGAGCATGGTGTTGCGCGCGCCGACGAACGCGTCGAACTTCCCGGCCAGCGCGTCGCTCTCGATCCGTGAGGACTCCCGTACGGTCAGCTCGACGGTGAAGCCGGCCTTCTCCAGCTGCTGTTGGAGGACCTGGGCGACCTCGGGCAGCTCGGGCCGGTTGTCGTAGGTGGCGAGGCGGACGGTGGTGCCCTTGACCTCGGCGGCGGTGGCTGCCTTCGCGCGTCCGGCGGGCTGTTCGCGCTTGCCCGCCGCCCAGTTGAGGGCGGGGCCGAAGATGCCCTGGCCGCGGTCGGCGTACCCCTCGTAGACGTTCTTGGCGAGTACGGAGGTGTCGACCGCCCGGCGGGCGGCGGCCCGTACCGTCGGATCGGTGAAGGCGCCGGAACGGGTGTTGAGGAAGAGGCTGGTGGTGCGGGCCGTGGGCACCTCGCGCGCGACGCCCTTCGGGAGGGAGGCGGCCTGCGAGACCGGTACCGCCTCGGCGATGTCCTCCTCGCCGGTGCGCAGCGCGTTGGCGCGGGCGGTGCCGTCGGCGATGAACTTGGCGTCGATGCCGGACGCCTGGGACCGGCCGTCCCAGTAGTCGTCGAAGCGGTCGAGGGTGGCGGAGGCGGAGCCGTTGACCTTGGTGATCGTGAACGGTCCCGTGGCGTGGCCGACCGGGTCCGGGGCGCCCCCCTGCCCGTACGCCTTCGGGGAGAGCACGGCGAGGCTCGGCCCGGCCAGCCGCAGCGGCAGTACGGGGTCGGCGGTGGCGGTGGTGACGCGGACGGTACGGTCGCCGGTCGCCCGCGCGGTGAGCCGGACGCCCGAGAGGGCGGTGGGTATCGGGGTGGCGGCCGCGGCGCGGGTGAGGGCGTCGGCGACCGCGGCGGCGGTGACGGGCGCCCCGTCCTGGAAGCGGGCGTCGCGCAGGGTGAAGAGCCAACTGCGGCCGTTCTCCCGGCTCCAGGACTCGGCGAGGGCGGGCGAGGCCGCGCCGTTGCCGTCGAGCCTCGTCAGCCCCTCGGTGACGCCGAGCCGGCTGAGGAGGGTGGCGTCGGCGCCGTACGGGGAGAGGTTCTCGGACGGCGGGAAGGCCAGCGCGATGCGCAGCCGCGCGCCGTCGGCCGGGCCCGAGCCGGAGCCCGGCGCGCCCGAGGAGCCGCCGTCGGCGAAGCAGCCGGTGAGCAGCGGGGCGAGCAGGGGAGCGAGCAGCAGACCGGCGACCGGACGGCGGCGGTGGGCAGGGCGCATGGTCCTCGTTCTCTACGCGACGGACAGCCGGGGATCGGCCGGGGGGGGACCGGCCGGGGGCCAGGCTGGGGATCGGCCCGGCGGACAGCCGTCTGGACAGCCTGGTGCGTGTCCTCGGGCACGGGCGGGCAAGGGCGAACGAAAGATTACATGACAATCGTTTTCATCGGGGTGCCGGGATCCCGAGAGGGACGGGGATCTCGAAATGAACCGTGCCCGCCGGATCGCCCGCCGCAACCTCCGCGGCATCACGCTCGTCGCACACCACTTTCCCGAGCGACCGCCAGAACGGCTCGGCGCCGGTGACCGAGGGGTCGGTGTGCAGATAGACGGAGCGGTAACCGCCGTCCGCCGCGGCGAAGTCCAGCAGCTCGCGCACGAGCGCGCGGGCGAGCCCCCGGCGCCGGTGGCCGGGGCGCACGTACACCCGGCGCAGCTGCGCGGTCTCCCCGGAGGGGTAACGCTCCGCGAGCCAGCGGGGGTTGGGCGGATGAGCCGGCCCCCGGGAGTCGAGGGCGGCGGTGGCGACGACGGTTCCACCGCTCCCCTCCGGCCCCTCCCCCTCCTCCACGGCGACCAGCAGGGTGTGGCGCGGGGGGACGAGATAGGCGGCCTCGATGTCGATGATGTCGCCGTGCCAGCGCGGCACGTACCCCGAGCGGAAGTCGTGGTACACGGTGTCGAGCATCACCACGCGGGCGGCGTCGGCGTCCTCGGGGGTGGCTGTTCGAATGCGATAGCTGGGCACTTGCGAATGATATGCAGTAAGCCTCGGGGGACGGTCACCGGGATCTCCATGTCATGCGTCACCGGCGTCATGGGGGACCGGCGTCATGGGGGACCGGCAGTTGTCCGTCACCGGCCCGTGGCACCGTGCCGAGGAACCGCACATGAGGGCGGCCCGTCCCGCCGTCGTCCCGGGTGACCGACGCCCGTACCCCGTAGACGTCCGCGATCAGCTCCTCGGTGATCACGTCGCCCGGGGGCCCGCCGGCCACCACCCGGCCCGCGCGCAGGACCACGACCTCGTCGCAGTACATCGCGGCGAGGTTCAGGTCGTGCAGGGCGATGACGGTGGTGACCGGGAGCGTGACGACCAGGTTCAGCAGATCGAGCTGGTGCTGGATGTCGAGGTGGTTGGTCGGCTCGTCCAGCAGGAGTTCCCGGGGGTCCTGGGCGAGGGCGCGGGCGATCTGGACGCGCTGGCGCTCGCCGCCGGAGAGGGTGTGCCAGGACTGGCCCGCGCGGTCCGTCAGACCGGTGCGCTCCAGGGCCGTCCGTACGGCGTCCTCGTCCCCGGCGGACGGCGGCGACCAGGCGCGGCGGTGCGGGACACGGCCGAGGCGTACGACATCGCGGACGCTCAGCTCGACCTGGGTGTCGGTCTGCTGCTCGACCACCGCGACCCGGCGCGCGACCGTCCTGCGGCCCGCCTCGGTGAGGGTCCTGCCGTCCAGGGTGACGACGCCCGAGGTGGGGGCGAGGACTCCGGAGACCAGCCTCAGCAGGGTGGACTTGCCCGAGCCGTTGGGGCCGAGCAGCCCCACCGTGGAACCCGGCGCGGGCGTGAGGGAGACCCCGTCGAGGATGAGGCGGCCGCCGGCGGCGCGGGAGACCCGGTCGGCGCTCAGTCCCGTGGGGACTGATGTCCGAGCGGGGACGGGCGCGGGGGCGGGGTCGGGGGTCGGGTGGGTCATCGGGTCCTCCGGCCTCGGTACAGGACCAGGACGAACGCCGGCACCCCGATGAGCGAGGTCACCACACCCACCGGCACCTCCTGCGGGTCGAGCACCGTACGGGCCAGGGTGTCGACCCACACCAGGAAGACCGCCCCGGTCAGCGCGGTGACCGGGAGCAGCCGGCCGTGCCCCGGGCCGACCAGGGCGCGGGCGGCGTGCGGCAGGACGAGTCCGACGAAGCCGATCGCGCCCGCCGAGGAGACCAGCGCGGCCGTCAGCAGCGCGGTGACGGTGAGCAGGACGAGGCGCGTACGGGCCACGGAGACGCCGAGGTGCCCCGCGGCGTCCTGCCCGAAGGCGAACGCGTCGAGCGTGCGCGCGTACCCGCCGCACACCACCAGCGCCACCAGCAGGACGGCGCCGCAGACCTGGACATCGGTCCAGCCCGCGCCGCCGAGCGAGCCGAGCAGCCAGAACAGCACCCCGCGGGTGGTCTCCGCGTCGGCGGCGGTCAGGACGACGAAGGAGGTGAGGGCGGAGAAGAGCTGCATCGCGGCCACCCCGGAGAGCACCACCCGGTCGGTCGTCCCGCCGAGCGTGTGGCTGAGCAGCAGCACCATCCCGAACGAGCAGAGCGCGCCGAGGAACGCCCCGCCCGAGACCGACAGCGCCCCTCCCCCGACCCCGAGCACGACCACCAGGACCGCGCCGGTGGAGGCTCCCGAGGAGACGCCGAGGACGAAGGGGTCGGCGAGCGGATTACGGAGCAGGGACTGCATGATCGCGCCGCACACCGCGAGCCCGGCGCCGCAGACGGCCGCCAGCAGGGTACGCGGCAGCCGCAGGTTCCAGACGATGCCGTCGCGGATCGGGGTGAGACGCGGCTCGCCCCGGCCCAGGTGGGCGCCGACGACCGACCAGACGTCTCCGACACGGATGTCGGCGGGCCCGATGGTGATCGCCACGGCGACGGAGAGGGCGAGCGCGGCGAGGCCGCAGGCCCACCCCACCGGGCGGACCCAGACCGCGGCCCGCCGGACCTCGCGGGAGCCGCCGGGGTCCAGCGGCGCCGGGCTCCCTTCGGCAGACGCCCTCGACGCCCGTTCCGCGGTGGTCACTTGGCGGGTGCGTACGCGCGCAGCGCCGCCGCCACCTGCTCGACGCCCTCCACGGTGCGGATGCTCGGGTTCATGGCCTGGCCGCTGAGGCGTACGTACCGCTGGTGCTTCACCGCGTCCATGGCCCGGGTGACCGGGTTGGTCTCCAGGAACTCGATCTTCTTCGCCGCCGACTCGGCCGTCTGCGACTTACGGGTGAGATCGCCGATGACGAGGAAGGCGGGGTCGCGGTCGGCGACCGTCTCCCAGTTGATCTGCGGCCATTCGTCGTGGGTGTCGTCGAAGACGTTCTTGGCGCCGACGGCGTCGGTGATGATGCCGGGAGCGCCGCAGCAGCCGCCCATGAAGGGGGCCTCGGAGTTGGCGAACCAGTACAGGACGGTGGTGTCCTTCGCCTTCTTCGCGTCGATCCCGGCGACCGCCTTCGCCATCCGGTCCTTCAGCCCCGCGACGAGCCGGTCACCGCGCTCCTCGACGCCGAACACCGTGGCCAGTTCGCGGATCTCGCCGTAGACGTCCTCCATGGTCAGCGGCGTCGCCCGGGATCCGTCGGTGTCACCGGTGTTGTCCTTGGCGCAGTCGGACGGCGAGACGTACGCCGGTACGCCCACCTTCTCGAACTGCGCGCGTGTGGCCACGCCGCCCTTGCCCAGGGTGGACTCGAAGGAGGCGGCGACGAAGTCGGGCTCGGCGTCCAGGACCTTCTCGAAGGAGGGGCTGTTGTCGGCCAGCCGCTCGACCCCGGCGTTCGCCTTCCGCAGGCTCTTCGGCAGCGGGTCGGTCCAGGTGGCGGTGCCGGCCATGCGGTCGCCGAGGCCGAGGGAGAGCATGATCTCCGTGGTGCCCTGGTTGAGCGAGACGGCCCGCTCGGGCGGCGCGTCGATCCGTACCTCCCGACCGCAGTTGGCGACGGTACGGGGATAGCCGGCGGCCCGGGCGGAACCGGTACCGGAATCAGAACCGGATGCGGAATCAGCTCCGGAGTCCGAGCCGGTACCGCAGCCGGTGAGCAGCAGGGCGCCGGCGGCGAGGAAGGGAGTGGCACGGCGGGCGAGGCGTGCGATCGGCACGGAGTCGTTCCTCTGCGTCGAGGGCTCATGCGCGGAGCCCGGTCGTACGGTGCTCCCCCGCCACAGGACGCGGACGGAGGCCGCCAGCAGGTCTTCGGACTCGGGGTCACCCGGACGGAGGCGCCTTCCCGGACTGCTGTCCAGTGGCCGATGCCCCGCCCGTCGCCCTCACCGCTGCGCGTCAGCTCCGGATTCCCACCGGATTCCCTGACCCACGTACATGGGTTCGACTGGCCTCGGCAAGCTATCACAGGCGGTTTTCCGCCCCACACCAGCACTTTCCGGCGCTTTCCACCCGGCGGCGATCGACGGGAACGGGCGCGGCGGACAATGAGGCATGCCGGAAACCTCGCCCGTGAGTGTCGCTCTGATCGACGACCATCCCGTGGTCCTCGCGGGCATCGAGTCCTGGTACGCGGCGTCGGAGCGGCCCATCGCGGTGACCGCCAAGGGGCCGGACCTGTCGGTGGCGACGACGGGGCCGGGCCGGGACGCGGACGTGGTGGTGCTGGACCTGCAGCTCGCTCACGGGGTGCCCGCCTACCCCGAACTGCGGCAACTCGTCGCGGGCGAACGGCAGGTCATCGTCTACACCATGCAGGACAGCCAGGAGACCGCGCTGACCTGCCTGGACCTGGGGGCGTTCACGTACCTCACCAAGGCCGAGGGCGAACGGCACCTCATGGCGGCGACGCTGGCGGCGGCCGACTGCCGCCCGTACACACCGCCCGCGCTGGCCGGGGCGTTCGGCAGCGACGCCCGCAAGGGGCGGCCCGCGCTGACGCCGCGCGAGGTGGAGGTGCTGCTGGAGTGGTTCCAGTCGGAGTCCAAGGCGATGGTCGGGGCGAGCCTGGGGCTCTCGGTCCGTACCGTGAACACGTATCTGGAGCGGGTGCGCATCAAGTACGCCAACGCGGGGCGGCCCGCGACGACCAAGGCGAACCTGGTCGCGCGGGCCATTCAGGACGGGCTGACGTCACTGGACGAGCTGTGACCCCGGTCCGCGGATGCGGTCGCGGACACAGGCACAGACGCGGACGCGGACGCGGATGACGACGCGGACGACGACGCGGTGAGCGCGTCCTCGGGGGCGTCGGCCGGGGCGTCGAACGGGCCGTCGACCGGGCCGTCGAGGGTGCACGACGCCTCCACCAGCAGCCGCCCCTCGCTGCGCACCGTGCGCACCCGTACCCCCGGCTCGGTCGGTTCGGGGATCTCCGTCGGCCCGGTCGCCGGGCAATCGGTCACCACACTCACCCGCACCAGGCCGCCGCCACGCACGACCGTGGCGCGGGCGTCGCGCTCGGCGGTCGCGAGCGCGGCCAGCACGGGCTCGGTGAGCGCGCGGCGCAGCCGCCGGTCGACCGGGGCGCAGGCCCCGCGCACGGCGAGCTGTACGTCGACGCCGTGGCGTTCGGCGACGTCGATACCGGCGCGCAGTTCGTGGAGCAGCGGATCGTGCGCGTGGTCGCGTTCCGCGAAGAGCCGTCTGAGCCGGGCGGCCTCTACGGCGGAGCGGCGCCGTACCGCCTCGTCCCCCGGGTCGAGCGAGCCGCCGGCGAGCCCGGTCAGCAACGGCATGACGGAGCGGTCCAGTTCGGCGTAGCGGGCCCGCTGGTCGGCGTGGACCTGCGCGGCGACTGCGGCCTCCGTACGGACGCGCTCCTGCTCGCGCGCCGTGGCGCTCGCGGCGGCGGCGCAGTCACCGAGCGAGCGGGCGAGCATGGCGGCGGCGACCTGGAAGGTGCAGATGGCCAGGGCGCTGACGGCCATGCCGGAGGCGGCCTGCCGGGTCGGCACCCCCGCGAGCAGCAGCTGCGCCAGGGTGAGGACGAGATGGCCGCCGATGAAGACGAGCGTCGGCCGCAGCCCGGCGTCGAAGAGCAGCAGCACCCCGAACCAGCCGATCTCCAGGAACGTCCAGTGCGGGGTCCCGATGAAGTCCGCCACGGGCAGCCGGCTGGTGGAGACGGCCGACGCCACGAGGGCGCAGGTCAGGCCGAGCACCACCCACGGGCGCGGCCGGCCGCGCCCGTCGGCGCCGAGCAGCGCGTCCGCCATGATGAGGAGGGTCAGCAGGGTGAACGCGGAGAGCTGGATCCAGGGCTGGTCGTAACCGCGCAGGCTGCCGAGGAGGGCGGGCAGCGCCAGCCCGAGGTGCACGGCGGTGAGGATGAACAGCCCGGCCACACGCAGGCCCGCGCGCATGTCCCGGGCGATCCGGCCGGTCAGCGGATCGGCGGCCGGGATGTCCACCGGGACATCGGCCGCGACGTCCGCCGGGACGCCGGCCGCGTCAACAGCGCCCGGAGTGCCCGCCTTCGGCTGGTCAGGCACGGGGCCACTCCAGCCGTACGGTCGTGCCCTCGCCGGGGCGGGAGACGATCACGGCCCGGCCGCCCGCCGACTCCATCCGCTCGACGATCGAGCGGGCCAGCCCCCGCCGGTGGGCCGGCACACCCGCCGGGTCGAACCCACCGCCCTCGTCGCGGACCACGAGTGCGACGGCGCCGGTGACGGTGTCGGTGTCGGTGGCCCGGGTCGCCGTCACCGTCACGGCGCGGACGCCCGCGTGCCGCTCCACGTTGCGCAGGGCCTCCCCCAGCGCGCCGCGCAGCGCGACGGCCACGGGCGGCGGGACGGTGCCCAGGGAGCCGGTCGTACGGTCGAACGCGGCGTGGACGGAGAGGAGATGGCCGTCGAGTTCCGCGACCAGCTCCCGCGTCAGGTCGCTCGGACCCGCCGCGCACGCCTCCGACATGTCCCCGGACCCCGCAGACGACTCGGACGCCCCGGACGACGCGGACGCGCCGGACGCCCCGACCGCCGCCACAGGTGCCCGCGCGGCCGCGAGCCTGCGCAGGTCCTTGCCCGCCTGGGTGCGGACCACGTCCGGGCTGAGCGACCGGCCGTGCGCCGAGACCATCAGCAGGGTGGCGCACGCCGTGTCGTGCAGCGTGGCGAGGTGCTCCCGCTCGGCCGACCGCTGGGCCTGGGCGACATCGTGCCGCCGCCGCGCCTCGGCGGCCCGCGCGCCCGCCGCGTCGGCGGCCCGGCTGCCGCGCAGGACCAGCCGGAACATCCCCTGGCAGAGCAGGGCCTGGACGAAGAGCCAGGCCACGTTGGGCAGCGCGTACGTCCAGCCGTCGGGGCGGTCGATCACCGCGCCGGCCAGATCGACGGCGGCGAGCAGCGTGGCCGTCGTCAGCGCGAGGCGCGCCGGGTGCGTGAGCTGGTAGCCGACGGCGACGATGCTGACGACGACCAGCACCCACGTACTGCCGTACCGGGTCTGGGAATCCGGGATGGTCAGCGCCTGCGTGAGACAGACCGCGCCGAGCGCCCCGAGGTCGGCGACCAGGATCCGGCGCGGGTGCCGGCCCGCCAGCGCCAGCCGATAGTGGAGCACGCTCCAGACGATGACACCGGCGGAGATGACTGCGGCGGCGGGCATCCCGTCGACGGGCATGGCCGGTACGGCGAGCACGGCACCGGAACAGACCACGACGACGCGGATCCGGTGGGCGTACCGGAACGCGAAGGCGACGAACTCGCGCTCGGCGGGTCCGGGAACGCGCTCGGCCGGTACGGGAACGCCCTCGGCGGGTCCGGGAACGCGCTCGGCCGGTACGGGAACGCCCTCGACCGTCCCGGGGGCGCGTGCGTCCCGGCCGGGGACGTCTTCGCCGGGGCCGGGGGCGCGCGCGTCCGGTGGACGCTTCCGGTTCCGGCGTGTCACCGGAAGTCCCCCTAAGGGACCGGGGTTTCCCTCATTCGCCTCATGCACCACTCGGCGTCACACCTGTCACATTGTCCGTGCCGATTGTCGGTCGATTGACCGTCACACGTCGAGTGTGTCCGGCGATAGCGTTTCTCCGGTCAGGGTTCTGACGTCTCGACCGTTCTCAGGGGGGAGCGGTCTCCGTGGCCGTACGTACCCCTGCCTCATGGGGGTGGGCAGGGGTACGTACGGATTCATTCGAACGGCAACCCGGCGTAGTTCTCCGCCAGTTCCGCCGCGGCGTGTGGCGAGGACGCGATGCGGTCGAGCTGCGACAGCTGCAGACGGGTCTCGAAGCCGGACTGCGCCGGGTCGGTGTGCAGGGTGGTCGTCATGAAGTACGAGAAGTGCTCGGCCCGCCATACCCGCCGCAGACAGGTGTCGGAGTACGCGTCGAGCGCCGCGGATGAGCCGCTCTCGTACAGCTCGGCCAGGGCGCGCGCGAGAACGATGACATCGGCCGCCGCCAGATTGAGCCCTTTGGCCCCGGTCGGCGGGACGATGTGCGCAGCGTCCCCGGCCAGCAGCACCCGGCCGTACCGCATGGGCTCCGTAACGGAACTACGCATCGGCAGTACGGACTTGGCGGTGACGGGGCCGCGTGCCAGCCGTCGGCCCGGCTCCGGGGCGAGGGCGAGGCGGGCGTCCAGCTCGTCCCATATCCGCGCGTCGGGCCAGTCGGCGGGGTCGGTGCCGTTCGCCACCTGGAGGTAGAGACGGCTGACGGCCGGGGAGCGCATGCTGGCGAGGGCGAACCCGCGCGCCGAGTGGGCGTAGACCAACTCGTCGTGGACGGGCGGCGCGTCGGCCAGTATGCCGAGCCAGGAGTACGGGTACGTCCGCTCGTACGTCGTCCGCACCCCCTCCGGTACGGCCTCGCGCGTCACCCCGTGGAAGCCGTCGCAGCCGACCACGTAGTCGCAGGTCAGGGTCTGCTCGCGGCCCTCGTGCAGATAGCGGACGGCCGGCGCGCCGGTGTCGGAGCCAGTCACCGCGAGGGCCTCGGCGCCGAACAGCAGCGGCCCGCCCTCGGCGAGCTGGAGGGCGATCAGATCCTTGACCACCTCGGTCTGCGCGTACACCGTCACCGTGCGCCCGCCGGTGAGGGACGGGAAGTCGATACGGTGCGCCCGCCCGCCGAAACGCAGCTCCACGCCGTCGTGGACCAGCCCCTCGCGGTCCAGCCGGGCCCCGGCCCCGGCGGCGCGCAGCGCGTCCACGGTGGGCTGCTCCAGGATGCCGGCGCGCTGGCGCTGCTCGACATAGGCGCGGTCGCGGCTCTCCAGGACCACACTGCCGATGCCGGCGTTGTGCAGCAGGCGCGCCAGCAGGAGACCGGCGGGGCCGCCTCCGACGATGCCGACCGAGGTGTGCATCAGCTTCTCCGCTCAGTGGTCACTGTTGATGGAGTTCGCCTGGTGAAATATCGTTCACGTACACCGGGCCATGAGTCTGCTTTCACCGGGGACACATGTCAACGCCCCGTTCCGCCGAAGTCCGGGCGACCGGAAGACCGGAGAGCCGATGCCGTCCACGCCCGTCCCCGCGCCACCCGGCGAAGCGCCCGCCGAGGCCGTGAAACCGCTGATGCGCGGTATCTCCGTGCTGCGCGCGCTCAGCGACGCCGACGGCCGGGCGGCCATCGGCGCCCTGGCCCGCACCACGGGTCTCGCCCGCGCCACGCTCGACCGGATCCTCGCCACGCTGGCCCGCATGGGGTACGTACGGCTGACCGGTCACGAGGCCGTGCTCGCCCCGCGCCTCATGGAGCTGGGCAACGCCTACCTGTCCGCCACCCGGTTGCCGGAGCGGCTCGGCCCGCTCGCGGAACGGCTCGCGGACGAGCTGGACGAGTCGGTGTCGCTGGCCGTGCCCGACGGCGACGGCATCCGCTTCGTCCACCAGAGCACCCGGCGGCGCGCCATGTCGCTGACCTTCCGCATCGGCGACCTGCTGCCCGCCGAACGCACCGCGCCGGGGCCGCTGTTCGCGGCGGGCTGGTCGGAGGAGGAGTGGGAGCGGTGGCGGGCGCGCCGGGCCGGGGACCCCGAGGACCGGGGCTTCCCGGCCGTACCGCCGCTGCCCCCGGAGCCGGGGTCGAGGTCCGGGTCCGGGTCCGGGCGCCGGACGGGCCACGCCCGGCGCTTCGAGGAACTGGCGGCGCGGGCCCGGAAGGACGGCTGGGCGATGGACGACCAGCTCATCGAACCGGGGCTGATCGCCCTCTCCGTACCGGTACGCGCGCTCCACGCCCCGGCGGACGCGCGGCCGGTCTGTGTCGCGAGCGTGGTCAGCCACACCAGCCGGCACAGCGCGGCGTCGCTCCGGGAGACGCTGCTGCCCCGGCTGCGCGCGGCGGTGACGGAGATGGCCCAAGAGCTGGCCCGCCCGCCTCACATGCCCCGCCCGCCTCGCCCGCCGGAGGAACCCCGCCCGCCGGAAGTGCCCCTCCCCAGTCGCGCCGACGGCCGCCCGGAAGGCCCCGGGCTGGCGAGTTGGACCGCCGCGTCCAAGCAGGAGCTGGGCCGGGAGTTCATCGAGTCACTGGCCCGCGGGCTGACCGTACCGACGGCGTTCGGCGAGGGCCGGGACGCGCTGACCCTCAGCGCCGTCGCCGAGGCCACCGGCCTGGCCAGGGCCACCGCCCGGCGCGCCCTGATCACCCTGGAGCACCTGGGGCATGTCACCGCCGCTCCCGACCGGACCTTCCGGCTCACCTCGCGGGTGCTGTCGCTCGGCTTCCCCGCCCTGTCCCGTACGACGCTCCCCCAGATCGCCGCGCCTCATCTCGCCGAGCTTTCGGGGCGCGTGGACGACTCGGCGTCCCTGGCGGTGCTGGTGGGCGACGACGTCCAGTACACGGCGCGGGTGGCGACGCGGCGCATCATGAACGTCAACATCACCACGGGCACCCGCTTCCCGGCGTACGCGACGTCCATGGGCCGGGTCCTGCTGGCCGGGCTGCTGGCGGATCTCCCGTACGACGAGCTGACGGCCCGCCTCGCGCGCGCCGAGCCGCGTCCGCTGACCCGGCACACGGTCACGCGCCCCGCCGAACTGGCCACGCTCCTGGAAGGGGTACGCCGTGCGGGGTACGCCCTGGTGGACGAGGAGCTGGAGGAGGGGCTGCGTTCGATCGCGGTGCCGGTCGTGGACCGTACGGGCGCGGTCGTGGCGGCGCTGAACGTGGCCATGCACACGAGCCGCCGCGATGTCGCGGCGTGCCTCACGGAGGTGCTCCCGGAACTGCGCGCGACGGCGGCACGGGTGGAGGCGGACCTGGACGTCGTGGGCCGCTTCACCCGGGTGCCCGCGGTGTGAGACGGGGCGGGACGGCGGTGGGACGGGGCGGGACGGCGGAAGGACCCGCCGGTCGGCGAGGTGCCTGACCGGAGGGTCCTTCCGAGGGGGCGCGCCGGGTCAGTGCCCGTTGCGGTTGTTGCCGTTGTTGCCGTTTCCGTTGTTGTTGCCGGCGTCCTGGTTGCCGTTGTCCTGGTTGCCATTGCCGTTGCCGTTGCCGACATCACCGGCACCGTCACCGTTGTCACCGGCGCCCGCGTTGGCCGCGCCCTGGTCACCCGCGCCGGCGTTCGCCGCGTCACCGGCGCCCGCCACGGCACCCTCGTCACCGGCACCGGCGTTGGCCGCACCCTGGTCACCGGCGCCCGCGTTGGCGGCACCCGCGTCGGCCGCGCCGCCGTCGACACCCTCGTCGCCCGCGCCCGCGTTGGCGGCACCGGCGTCCGCACCGTCACCCGCGCCGCCGTCGGCCGCACCGGCGTCGTCACCGGCACCCGCGTCGGCCGCGCCGCCGCCGCCCGCGTCCCCGGCGCCGATCTGGGCACCGACCGCGGCCAGCGCGGTGGTCACCGGCTGGAAGAAGGTCTCGCCGCCGACGGTGCAGTCACCGCTGCCGCCGGAGGTCAGGCCGATGGCGCCACCGTCCGCGGTGAACAGCGGCCCGCCGCTGTCGCCCGGCTCGGCGCACACATCGGTCTGGATGAGGCCGTTGACGATGTCACCGTTGCCGTAGTTGACGGTGGCGTCGAGACCGGTGACCGAACCGTCGGCCAGCCCGGTGGTGCTGCCCATCCGGATGACTTCCTGGCCCACGGCCGCCTCCGCGGCGGCGGCGATGTCCACGATCTGGCCGTCACCCGTGTCGACCGTGCTGGCGACCTCGGTCGCCGGGTCGTCGTACGCGGCGAGGGCGAAGTCGCCGCCGCCCGCGAAGGTCGCGTCCGCGATGGTGGCGATCGGCTGGCCGTCCTGGGCGTCCGCCCACTCCGCCGCGGCGACGCCGCAGTGCCCGGCCGTGAGGAAGCCGGGGGCGCCGTCCGCCGTGACGACGTTGAAACCGAGGGAGCAGCGCGCGCCGCCACCGAAGATGGCGTCACCGCCCGCGGCCAGCGGCTTGAACTCCCCGGCGGTCCGCTTGATCCGGGCCACGTCCGAGCCGAGCGACTTGACCGTCGACTCGATCTGGTTCCAGCCCGCGTCGGTCACGGTGCGGTCGGCGAGGACCTGGATCTGGTTCGTCCTGGGGTCGACGGACCAGGACGTACCCGGGATGGTCGCCTCCGCCTTCAGCGTCTGCGAGGCGGCCTTGAGCTGGGCCGTGCTGTTCTTGACGTTTCTGACGACGGCACCGGCCTGCTTGACCTGGAGCTCGACCTTGTTGTTGTCACCGACGACGTTGATGACGATCTGCTGCTTCTCGGAGTCGTAGTACGACCCGCCGAACGCCTCGCCCAACTGGGAGGCGATCTGCGAGGCGAGATCCCCGGCAGCTGCCGCGTTCACCTTCTTCGGCGTCGGCTCCGGCTCGCCGCCCTGTGAGGCATTGGCGTTCGGCAGCAGAATCGCGGCCGCCGCAACGGCTACAGCGCCACCCCCGGCGAACACGATCTTCCGCTTGGGTATGCGTTTGTGGCTCAACTCAAGACCTCCTGTGGGGACGGAGTCCGCTCGCCGGCAGCAGACGGAAACGCTCTGGCCCTGAATACGGAGAGGACCCGAGGGGCGTTCAACACAACTTCCCCGCAACCGAGTTCACCCCCTCCGCTACCCGCCCCACACCCTCACCCCCCGATCGGACACACTCCCCCAAAGGCCATATATCGATGACCCGCCATCGGCGGATGCGTCCACCGAAATACGGCTATACCCAGCACACCGCCGACGGCGGAGCCGACCCTCGAAAAAATCTCGCACCGCCCCTGAACCCACCCGCCGACCCCCGCCCGAACGACCGGAATTTCCACACCACGGCGCCTGTCCCGGCCTCGCACCACACGGATGGATAAAGCCCTGACCTCCTTCTCCCTGCCCGCCCGGTGAACTCCTGGGATTTCCCCCGAATACCCGGCTATTGATCGGCAACTGCGACGACTTCGGGATGTATCCCGCGATCCACAGGGCGGTCATTGAGTCGATCAAGCAGGAAGTCACCAGCTCTGACGATCCAGCACATCTTGCGCCGGAGGCCCGATCCGGTCGTCACAACGCGTACGGCCGCGCGCTGGAGGGCAAGGACCCCTATCCGGAGCGCAAGGACGACACCCCGTACGGCCTCGGCCTGGACTACGTGACCGGCCTCGGCCCGCGCCACAAGGACTTCACCAACGGCGACACGATGGCCGACCGGGTGCAGTCCATGGAGAGCATGAAGGACATACGCCGGCAGACGGTCGAGCAGTGGGAGTCGACAGGAGAGACGCAGGGCAGCGCGGCTTTCTCCATCTCCGAGTCGGGCAAGATCGGCGCGGCGAAGAAGCTGGTCGGCGAGGACCTGCCGGCCATCGTGACCAATGACCCCGACCATCTCGGCGAGGCGTTCATGAGCTCGTACAACGTCAAGTACGAGGTTCGTGGCACCGACCCGGACGGATCACTGGTGGTCCAGTACACCCTGGACAACACCACCAGCACCGAGTCGGCACTGCACTTCATCGGCTACTACGACTGGCTGAAGTACGCGGAGATCGCGGACGGCCCGATCACGAGTGCCGTGAGCCAGACCGTCACCTGGACCGAACGCATCCCGGGGAAGAGCCGGTGAGCACCGCACGCCCGAAGCACCGGACCAAGCTCATGGCCGCCACCCTCACGCTGGGCGCGGTCGCGGTGATGTCACTGACCGCCGGATGGTCGCAGGACCAGGGTCTGTGCGGTCCCGCTCCGGTCGAGGATGTCTTCACGAGCGATCTGTACGGAACCTACGCGGGCCCCCACGAGGCTCGCCTCACGCTGCGCGACAACGGCGACAACACGGTCGGCTTCACCGTGACCGATTGGCCCGACAGCAGCGATCCCGACATCCTCGGGAAGAAGCCCGCCACCTTCGACGGTCACGGCACCTGGCGGATCGAGGCCGATCCGGACCAGGGCGACCGCATCGGCCTCCAGTTCGAGGACGACCGGGAGCACACGCCGGCTGCCCGTCAATCAGCTTCGGGTCGGCAAGCGGGACGGGCGCATCGTGCTCTTCGACCAGCTCGGCGACCCCGATGTGTGCCGGGTGTTCGAGCTGCCCCGTTCTTCGTGACCGCCGGCGCTCACCGCCGGCGCTCACCGCCGCCGTTCACGCACTACAGGGTGTCGAAGTCCCCTGCCGCCATGCCCGCCTTGAACGCCTGCCACTCGCCGGGGGTGAAGCAGAGGTGGGGGCCGGAGGAGTTCTTCGAGTCGCGGACGGCGACGCCTCCGGCGGGGAGGGCGGCGAGTTCGAAGCACTGGCTGTCGCCTGCGGTGAAGCTGCTCTTCTGCCAGGTGAGCGTGGCGGGGCCTATCGAGTAGAGATCGGAATGTGGAAAAGATCGCGGATCCGAAGGCCGTGTTGAAAGCGGCTCTGGGTGGGCGCCGCGATATCGAAAGGGGCTTCGACCGGTTGGGGCAGAGAGTAGCTCTGGAGAAACTTGTGAAGCTCCCCGCGTACCGGCACCGGCTCGACGAATTGGGCACAGCAATGCGGAGATTACGCATTCTCTGAGCGACTACCCGGTGCCTGTCCCGCATTGACGCGCGGAACAGGCACCGCCGGACGATCAAGCCTTGCCGGACCTCCGCCACGGCGGACGGCCGGTGCGGGACGCCAGGCGCGGAGGTCCTCGTCGGTAAGACCGTGCTCGCCCTGTTTGGCCGCGTGGTACCCGGCGAAGAAGTCGCGGGGGAACCGCTGTAGGTGGGGTCGTACTCGTCGTGCCACTGCATGGACGGCACCATCGGCGAACTGCTTCGGGACCGAACCGGCGAGAGGGTGCGATGATCGCCGCGTGACCGTCATACGTATCGGACATGTCCTGGCCCTCGCCGCGGCTGCCGTGCTGTCCACCGGCTGCAGCAGCTTGAGGGAGGAACTGGACCGCGAGCGCAACCCCGCGAGAACGGCGACGCCGGAGCCGGCACCACCCGAGGATCGCCCTTTGCCGACCCTCGCCCCCACCACGCCTCCCACGGCTTCGACGCCTTCCACCCCCGCCGCGACCTGCCCGGAGTCGGGCGTACGGATCACGCCCGGCCTGGTCCAGGGTGCGATGGGGCTGCGCGCCATGACCGTCACCTTGACCAACTGCGGCACGCGCCCGTACGAGTTGAACGGTTACCCCGCCGTCCGCGTCCTGGACGAGGACCGCGCCCCGTACGACATCGAGGTCCTCAAGGGAACGGACGGCATCCACATGGCGGGCCCCGCTCCCGACCCCGCGCCCGTGACCCTGAAGCCCGGCGAGTCGGCCCGGTCGGGCCTGACCTGGCGCATGATGTCGCCCGACACGTCGACGACCTACCTGGAGATCACCGCGGCCCCCGGGGAACGCCCCCAGACCATGGAGACGCTCGACGGCCCCCTCGACCTCACGGACACCGGCCGGCTCGGGACGAGCCCCTGGCAGAAGTCCGACTGACGGCCTCCCCGCACTCCACCCGGGTGCAGGTCGCGGATGGGGCGACCGGGCGAGGGAGAACAAGAAAGAGCGGGAGTCAGTGAGGTTCTTCGAGTTGGCCACCGATCAGGTGACGGCCGCGAAGCGCAACGAGCGAGGCCCCCGGGCTGTTGATCGAGATGTCTGACGTCTC